>CAMDDO010000081.1 GCA_945892755.1 Rhizobium sp. Q54
AACATGGCGGCTTATCGTTCGAAGAGGCGATGAAACTTGAATATCGCATGGCCGTGCATTGCAATTTCGGACAGGAGTTCTTCGAAGGCGTGCGCGCGGTCGTGGTCGATAAGGATCAGGCGCCAAAATGGCAGCCCGCGCGGCTTGAGGATGTCACCGACGCGATGGTCGATGACTATTTCGCGCGGCCGGCCACCGGCGACATGACGTTCGACTAGGCAGAGGGGTTTTCAAATGGCGAATATCGGCTTCATCGGCCTCGGCAATATGGGTGGACCGATGCTCGGCAATCTGATCAAGGCTGGGCATCGGGTTTCAGCCTTTGATCTCGCCGCGCCCGCGCGCGAGGCGGCACGCACCGCTGGCGCAACGCTCGCCGAAAATGCGATCGGTGCCGCCAAGGGCGCCGAAATCGTCATCACCGTGTTGCCAGCCGGCCACCATGTGCGCGCGGTCTTGATCGAGGGTGGCGTGTTCGACGCCGCGACGAAGGGCACGCTCTTCATCGATTGCTCGACCATCGACGTCGATACCGCGCGCGCCTGCAACAAGGCCGCGGCGGAACGCGGGCATGAATTGCTCGACGCACCCGTCTCGGGCGGCACGGCCGGGGCCGCGGCGGGTACGTTGACCTTCATGGTCGGTGGCAGCACCGCAGCGTTCGAGCGCGCCGAGCCGATCTTGAAGACGATGGGCAAGGCGGTCATTCATGCCGGTCCGGCGGGTAATGGCCAGGCGGCCAAGATTTGCAACAACATGATCCTCGGCATCACCATGATCGGGGTCTCCGAGGCCCTGACCCTAGCCAAACGGCTCGGCCTCGATGCAGCGACGCTCCATGCGATCAGCTCGAAATCATCGGGTTCTTGTTGGGCACTCAATGAATATTGCCCGGCCCCGGGGCCGGTGCCGAAAGCGCCGTCGAACCGCGACTATCAACCAGGCTTCACTGCCCTCATGATGCTGAAGGACCTGAAGCTCGCGCTTGGCGCGGCGCAGGGTACCGATACCGCCGTGCCGCTTGGCGCCGCCGCCGAATCGCTCTATGCGCTTTATTGCGGCGCCGGCCACGGCACAAGGGATTTTTCCGGCATCATTCAAATGATCGAAGGCAAGACCTGAGACCCGCGCCCCGCCCCCGCTGCACAGCCGGCAGCCCTCGCTTATCATGACGTCATGATGGATTCGCTGACCGTCTCGCCGCAGATGTGGGCGACACTGGGTTTGACCGGGCTTGGCCTGATGGCGTTCGCCCATCCGCGCCTACCGCTCGAGCTAACCTCGCTCGCCATCATCGTGGCGCTCATTCTGCTGTTTCATTTCGTGCCGATGACGGGGGCGGCGAGCCCCGATCCTGCCGATCTGCTCGCCGGCTTCGCCAATCCCGCGTTAGTCGCCGTGGTCGCGCTCGTCGTGGTCGGTCAGGGCATGGTGCGCACCGGCGCGCTCGACTGGGCCGCCAACGGTCTCTACCGCTTGAGTCGCGGCCGATCCTCACTCGCCATCGGGTTGGGGCTGACCGCGGCGCTTGGCATCAGCACGGTGCTCAACAATACGCCGGTCGTGGTCATGTTTATCCCGATCCTCGCCGGGCTCGCCGGCCGGGTCGGCTTGTCGGCCGGACGCGTGCTCATGCCCCTTAGCTTCGCCGCTGCCTTGGGCGGCAATCTGACCATGATCGGCTCGAGCACCAACATGATGGCGGCGGCTTCGCTCAGCGGGCTCGCCGTCGCGCCGCTCGGCTTCTTCGACCTGACGATACCCGGGCTGGCGGTCGCCGCGGTCGGCCTCGTCTATGTCCTTTTCGTGGCGCCGTCGCTCCTGCCCAGCAGCGCCCGGAAGCCGATCGAGCAAGAAGCCTTCGGACGCCAGTTCATCGCCCGGATCATGGTCAAGCGTGGCGGCTCGCTCGACGGCGTGCAGGCGATCGGCGGCCTGTTTCCCGTGCTGCGCCGGGTCACGGTGCTGGTCATCGAACGGGGCGACGTCGTTCTGATGCCCCCGTTCGAGGACATCGCGCTGGCGCCAGGCGATATCATCGTGGTCGCGGCGACGCGCGGCGAGCTCGCCGAATTGTTGGCGCGCGGCACGCACGCGTTCCAGCCGCTGATCGCCGATGAGGACGGCTCGGAATCGCTGACCGGCAGTGGGCGTTATTTGGCAGAGACCATGGTGCCGCCCGATTCGCGTCTGGTCGGGCTGCGCTTGGCGGAAGCCGCATTTCCGCTCGGCTCGGGCGTCGCGGTGCTCGGAATCCAGCGACGCACCCGCATGAACCGCGCCAACGTGCCGGACCTGCGCGTCGAGGCCGGCGACGTGCTTTTGGTTCAGGGCCGGCGCAGCGACGTCCGCGCGCTGCGGGCGCATCGCGACGTGGTGCTGATGGAATGGTCGGGCACCGAGCTCCCGGCCTATGACCGGGCGCTCGCCGCGCTCGCCATCTTCATCGGCATGGTCGCGCTGTCGGCGAGCGACGTGGTGCCGATCGAGGTCGGCGCGATCGCCGCCGTCATCCTGATGATCGCCACGGGTTGCCTCAATCTGCGCCAAGCCGCGCTCGCGGTCGACCGCCAGATCATTTTGATCGGAGCCGCTTCGCTTGCACTCGATCAAGCGCTACGCGCGACTGGAGGCGCCGCCTATATCGCGATGGGGTTTGCCGAGAGCTTGACCGGCTTCGGTGACGCCGCCGTCCTTTCGGGCCTGTTCCTGATCATCGCCGTGATCGGCAATTTTCTTTCCAACAATGCCTCCGCCGTCCTCTTCACGCCGATCGCGGTCGGCATTGCGCACCATCTCGGCGTCGATCCCTTGCCCTTTATCGTTGCGGTCATCTTCGCCTCGAGCGCGTCCTACGCGACGCCGGTCGGCTATGTCACCAATCTCCTGGTGATGGCGCCCGGACGCTATACCTTTGCGGATTTCCTACGCGTCGGGTTTCCGCTTACCATATTGGTCTGGCTCGCGTTCTCGTTCTTCGCCCCCTGGTATTATGACCTATGACAAAGCAGCGCACCGAGTCCGAACGATTGACGCCGCTTGACGCCGCGCTGCCGAACGGCCCCTTTGTCCAGCTGTTCGCGACACCGCCGGAGCCATGCCCCTATCTGTCCGGACGGCTCGAACGGAAGCTTCTGACGCCGCTGACCGGCGCCCGCGCCACGGCCACCTATGACAGCTTGGTGTTGCGCGGCTTCCGGCGCAGCCACACGATCGCCTACCGGCCGGCATGCCGAGCCTGCGATGCCTGTCTGCCGGTGCGCGTCGTGGCCGCCGAGTTTCTCCCGTCGCGCAATTTGAAACGGGCCATCCGGGCCTGCGCGTCTTGGCAGGCAACGGAAATCGCGCCGCCCTCGGCGCTGCCGACGCACTACCGCTTGTTCCAGCGCTACCAGGCGACGCGGCATGAAGGCGGCGACATGGCGCGCATGTCGTTCGGCGACTATCGCTCCATGGTCGAGGAAAGCCACGTGCAGACCATGCTCGCCGAATTCCGCGATCCGACGGGCGCCCTTCAGGCGGTCGCAATCTATGACCGCGTGGTGAACGGTTTATCGGCGCTCTATCAGTTTTTCGAGCCCGAACTCGAGAGCGCGAGCCCCGGCAGCTACATGATTGCCTGGCTGGTCGAACGCGCCCGGGAGCTTGGTCTAGCTTACGTCTATCTCGGCTATTACATCGAAGACTGCCAGAAGATGGCCTACAAGGCGCGCTTCAAGCCGATTGAAGCGCTCGGGCCTGATGGGCGTTGGGTGCCGTTCGAGGCAACCGCCCCTTGAAACGAAAACGGCCGCCGGAAACCCGGCGGCCGCTTCCCACGCAAGATTTCAGTCGCCTCAGCCGCGCTTGCGGCCAAACAAACGCCAGCCTGCCCCGACAATTGCGGCGGCCAATAATAGCTTCAACAGGTCGCCGAGCAGGAACGGAATAAGCCCGCTGGCGAACGCGGCATTCCAGGCCCCTTGCCCTTCCGCGAGATACTGAGCGCCGGTCGAGCCGTACCAGACCGCAAGCCAAGGCACGCCTGGCAAATAGATCAGGATCTCGGCGAGCACCATGCCGAGGACCGTGAGCGGCAGGCTCCGGCTCCAGCCGCGCTGGGCGAGATAGCCGAGGAGCGATGCCGCAAGCACGAAGCCGATGATGTAGCCGCCGGTCGCGCCGGCGATGACACCGGGGCCGGCCGACCAATTGGCGAAGACCGGAATGCCGACGGCGCCGGCCCCCATGTAGAGCAAGAGCGTGGCCAGGCCGAGTTGCCAGCCGAACGCGGTACCGACCAGGAGCACGGCGAAAGTCTGACCCGTCATCGGCACCGGGTAGAACGGCACGCGAGCCTGGGCGCAGAGCGCGATGAAGACGACGCCTAGCACTGCAAGAAATGCGAAGCGCAGCGCACGTTGGGCAGGCCTCGCCTCGGCGGGCCAAAGGGCGGCGGCAAGCGCCGGTTGGGCCTGGGTCATGAAGCTCATGGGTCGGTGTCCTCGCCAGTCGTGAATTACTGGCCGGCAGTTATAGAGGAAAGGCGGAAGCGGGAAAACCGATAAGTCCCGACCGCTGGGCTCCGGGTGCCACTTAACTGAATTTGTTCGAACGCGGGAAGCCTTTGGGCGGCAGGCGGCCTTTGGCGCCGCGCTCGCCCACCCAATCGGCCAACGCCATCTCGGTGCGCACGCCAGCCCCGCTCGCCCAGCTCAAACCCTGCTTCCTCACGAAGACCTGAGCGTCCGCGAG
The DNA here is from genome assembly GCA_945892755.1 of Rhizobium sp. Q54. Taxonomy (GTDB): domain Bacteria; phylum Pseudomonadota; class Alphaproteobacteria; order UBA828; family UBA828; genus SHWC01. The sequence continues at coordinate 4,735 of CAMDDO010000081.1, forward strand.
GGTGCCGTCTTTGTACCGCTGCAAGATGACCCCGCGCCCACGAGTCATGTCGGGCACCTCGTCGGCCTTGAAGATGACGAGCTTCCGGTTCGAGCCGATGATGGCCACGTGGTCGCCCGCCGCCTCTACACAAGCGGCGGCCTCCGCGCCATCGCCAAGGTTGAGCACCTGTTTGCCGGTCCGGGTCTGCGCCAGCACATCGTCCTCGGGCACGAAAAAGCCGCGCCCGTCGCTCGACGCGACCAATAATTTTCGCCCTGGCTTGTGGACGAAAAGCGCGACGATCTCCTGATCATTGCCGAGCTCGACCATAAGCCTGACCGGCTCGCCGAAACCGCGTCCGCCCGGCAGCTTGTCGGCGCTCAGCGTGTAGAACCGGCCATTGGTCGCGAATAGCACGAGCTTGTCGGTGGTCTCCGCGAGCAGACGAAAGCGCTCGCGGTCGCCTTCTTTGTACTTGACCTCGACATCGGGCCCGGCATGACCCTTGAGGGCGCGCACCCAGCCCTTTTCGGAACAGATCACGGTGATTGGCTCGCGCTCGATCAACGCATCGACCGGCATCTCGACCGGTTCAGGCGCGGCGCCGATCTCGGTACGCCGGCGACCAATCGGAATCTTCGGCCCATAGGCCGCGAGAAGCCCATCAAGCTCCTGGCCGAGGGCGGTCTTCTGGCGCGCCCGGCTGGCGAGCAGCGCCACGAGGTCGGCCTTCTCCTTGCTCAGCGCGTCGTGCTCTTTCCGGATTTCGATTTCTTCGAGCTTGCGCAATGCGCGCAGGCGCATATTGAGGATCGCCTCGGCCTGCGCGTCGCTGATCTTGAAGCGTTTGATCATCACCGCCTTCGGCTCGTCCTCGCGCCGAATGATGCGGATCACCTCGTCGAGATTAAGATAGGCGATCAGATAGCCGCCGAGCACTTCGAGCCGTGTCGTGATGACGCCGACGCGATGCTCGGAACGCCGGACCAACACGTCGCGGCGGTGCTCCAAATAGGCCTCGAGCACCTGCTTCAAATTCATCAGGCGCGGCACATTGGCCTTGTCGAGCACGTTCATGTTGAGGCTGACGCGCGTCTCGAGGTCGGTCTGGCGAAACAGCGCCTCGATCAGCAGTAGCGGATCGACCGTGCGGCTCTTGGGTTCGAGCACGATGCGCACCACGTCGGTCGATTCATCGCGGACCGATTCGAGCAGCGCGATTTTCTTGTTGTCGATCAGCTCGGCGATGCGCTCGATCAGGCGGCCCTTCTGCACGTGATGCGGAATTTCGGTGACCACGATTTGCCAGGTGCCGCGCGGTAGCTCCTCGACCTCGTGGCGGGCGCGCAAACGGAAGCTGCCCCGCCCCTCGGCATAGGCGGCACGGATGCTCGCTTTTGGTTCGACCAGAATGCCGCCCGTCGGGAAGTCCGGTCCTTTGACGTGCTTGCAGAGCTCGGCGATCGAGCACTTCGGATCGTCGAGCAGCACTTTCAGCGCGGCCGCCAGCTCGGCGACATTGTGCGGCGGAATCGAGGTGGCGAGGCCGACCGCGATGCCGGTCGCGCCATTGGCGAGCAGGTTCGGAAAATTCGCCGGCATGACCACCGGCTCGCTCTCGCTGCCGTCATAGGTCGCGCGAAAATCGACCGCGTTCTCGTCGAGCCCTTCCATGAGGCGCGCCGCGACATCGGTCAGCCGCGCCTCGGTGTAGCGCATGGCCGCCGCATTATCGCCGTCGATGTTGCCGAAATTGCCCTGCCCTTCGATCAGCGGGTAGCGCAGCGCGAAATCCTGCGCGAGACGCACTAGCGCCTCATAGACCGCCGAATCGCCGTGCGGGTGGTATTTGCCGATCACGTCGCCGACCACGCGCGCGCATTTCTTGAACGCGCTGCCGGGGTCGAGCTTGAGTTCCCGCATGGCATAGATCAGCCGCCGCTGGACCGGCTTCAGGCCATCGCGCACATCGGGCAGCGAGCGCGACATGATGGTGGAGAGCGCATAGGCGAGGTAGCGCTCGCTCAGCGCATCGGCGAAATCAACGGGCCGCATCTCGGCGGCGGGGGGTGGGACAGTGGCGCTCATTAGTGGGGCCGATTCGAGGGGGAAATCGCAAGCTCTTGTAGGCTTCCGGCGGCTTCAGTCAAGCCCTCGTGGGTTGGCGAGCCTATCGAGGAGCCTTTCGCGGGCTGGCGGCAGACGCCCGCCGGCCGCCGCGAACAGATGGTGGTTCAGGAAATAGCCGGTCAGGGCCAAGCCATCCCCGATGTCGGCCCCCTTGGCCGCCGCCGCCCCAATCAAGAAACCCGGCAAACTGAACAGCCGCGCACGATAGGGCCCGGCGGATTCGGCCGTGACCGCCCTGCCCGAGCGCGGCGAGACGAAGGCCAGATTCTCGGTCGCGCCACTCACGGCGCAAGCGCTCAAATCGAGCCCGAAGCCGAGTTCGGCGAGCAGCGTCACCTCGAAGCGGACATAGACTTCGGGCCAATTCGGCGCGCCGCTTTCCAGCGCGTCGAGCAGGCCGATCAGGGCGCCGTGAATCACGCCATAGGCATGACGCTCGGGGAGCCCTGCCTCGATCAAAGCGCACGCCGAAGCGAGCGCGGCGAGCCGCGCCGGATCATCCATGACGCGTGCCGCGCGCGACGCGATCAATTCGCACTCAAAGGTGCCGAGATGTTCGTCGAGCCGGGCAAACCAACGCGCGGTCACCTCATTCCCTGGCATGAAGAGGCCGCGCAGGCGCTTGCTTGCGCCGCCACGCGCGAGCCCGGCATGGCGGCCATGATCGGCGGTCAGAATCGAGACCACCGCGCTGCCCTCGCCGTGCTTTCGCGCGCTCAACACAATGCCGCGGTCGGTCCATTCCATGTTGGCGACGTCGGTTGAATCCTACCGCCCCTTGAACTGCGGCGGGCGACGTTCGGCGAACGCGCGCGGGCCCTCGATCGAATCCTCGCTCGCCATCACTTTGTTGAACAGCAACTCCTCGATCGCCATGCCGGCCGCGAAATCGCGCCCGAGCCCCTCATAGACCGCCTGTTTGGCGGCGCGCACCGCGAGCGGCCCGCGTGCCGCGATGCGCCCGGCGAGCTCATGCGCCACGGGCAGAAGCCTAGCCTGCGGCACGACGCGATTGACCAGACCGATGCGCAGCGCCTCGTCGGCGTCAATCGGGTCGCCGCTCAGAATCATTTCGAGCGCCATGCCGAGCGGCACCGCGCGGGGCAGACGTTGCGTGCCGCCGGCACCCGGGATGATCGCCCATTTGACCTCGGCCAGACCAAGCTTGGCATTCGGCGAACAGAGCCGAAGGTCGCAGGCGAGCGCCATTTCAAGACCGCCGGCGAGGCAGTGACCATTGACCGCCGCGATGATCGGCTTCGCGAGCTGAAGCCCGCGCGCGAGGCCGCCGCCGAATTCCCAAGGCGTGGTGTCGCCGCGCGCGATCGCCGCCCTTTGCGCCGGAATCAGGCTCTTGAGATCGGCGCCCGCGCAGAACGATTTCTCGCCCGCGCCGGTCAGGATCGCGACGCGCAGCTCCGCCTCGGTGGCGAAACGCTCCCAAATCGCGCGGAGCTCGGCGTTGTGCTCGATGTCGAGCGCGTTCATGGCCTCGGGGCGGTTGATCGTGACCTGCATGACATGGCCGGTCACGTGGACGTCGATCGACATGGCGACCTCCTAGCGCGGGAAATTCAACCCCATGGCGCGAAAGCGCGCCGGGTCGTCGGCCCAATTCTTGCGCACTTTGACGAAGAGAAACAAATGGACGCGGCGGCCGAGCAGTCCCTCGAGCTCAAGCCGCGCGGCCTGGCCGATCGCCTTGATGCGGCGCCCGTCTTTACCGAGCACGATCGGCTTCTGGCTGTCCTTCTGAACGAAAATAGTCGCTTCGATGCGCGCACTGCCATCGGGCTGTTCGGAAAACCGCTCGGTTTCGACCGTCGCGGCATAGGGCAGTTCATCGCCGAGCTGGAGGAACAGCTTTTCGCGCACCACTTCGGCGGCCAGGAAGCGCTCGGTGATATCGCTCAGCTGATCTTCGGGATAGAGCCATTCACCCTCGGGCAGGCGCGCGGCGAGATGGCGGACGAGATCGTCGACGCCGTCGCCCTTGAGCGCCGACACCATGAAAACATCGGTCACGATACCGGTCTGATCGAGCGTCTTGGCGAGCGGCAGCAGCTTTTCGCGGGCAACCGCGTCGACCTTGTTGATGACGGCGATCGCCCTGCGGCCCGCTTCCTTCAGGCCTGCCACGATCCGCATCGCGTCGTCGTCGAGGCCGCGCGTCGCGTCGATCAACAGCACGACCAGATCGGCCTCGGTCGCGCCGCTCCAGGCCGCCTCGATCATGGCGCGGTCGAGCGTACGCTTGGGCGCGAAGATACCTGGCGTGTCGACCAGAACGATTTGCGTGGCGCCCGCCATGCGCACGCCGCGAACGCGCGCGCGCGTGGTCTGCACCTTGGGCGTGACGATGGCGATTTTGCTGCCGACGACCAGATTGACCAGCGTCGACTTGCCGGCGTTCGGCGCGCCGAGGATGGCGACGAAGCCGGCGCGCTTCGTCTCAGCCATGATCGGCCAACGTCACGATATCCAACAGCGCCAACGCCGCGGCCTGCTCGGCTTCACGTTTTGAAGCCCCGGCGGCGCGCATCGGCGTCAGTCCCTCGATCGTGACCTCGACCTCGAAACGCGGCGTATGGGGCTCGCCCGAAATCGTGACGATCTGATAGGCCGGTCGGCCGCGCTTGCGCGCCTGGGCCCATTCCTGAAGCGCGGTCTTCGGGTCCTTGGGCGGCGGCCCCGATTCGTCGATCAACGGCTCGATCTGGCTCGCCACGAAGCGCTCGGCGACGGCAAATCCACCGTCAAGATAGAGCGCGGCGATCACCGCCTCGAACGCATTGGCGAGGCTCGCCGACTTGTCCCGTCCGCCGCTCTCGATTTCGCTGGCGCCGAGCACGAGCGCCGGCCCGAGGCCGAGCTCGCGTGCCAATCGAGCCAGAGCCGCGCCGCGCACCAGCGCACTGAAGCGCCGGGCGAGCGAGCCCTCGACCTCGGCCGGAAAACGGCGGAACAGAAGCGCGGCGACCACCATGCCGAGCACGCGATCGCCGAGGAATTCGAGACGCTGGTTGTTGCGCGAGGGCGTGCCATCGGCGCTCGGATGGGTCAGCGCGCGCGCCAGCAGCGTTCGATCGGCGAAGCGATGGCCGAGTGAGACTTCGAGAGCCGCGGCCGCCTCGAGGGCGCGGGCATCCAGCGTCTTGCGCGAGACATCCTTCCGACGGGCCGTCAATTCGTGCGGCTCACTTGATTTCCGTGAGCAGGCGAGCGCCGCGTATCGCCGAGCCCCATTTCCAGACCTCCCAGAAATGAGCGGTCCCGTTCGAGGAGAAGAAGATTGTTTCGGCGCGACCGATCAGGTTCTCATCAGGAATGAAGCCAACCTGCTGCGTGCGCGAATCGAGCGAGGAATCGCGATTGTCGCCCATGCCGAAATAGTGCCCCTCGGGCACGACAAACACCGGCGTATTGTCGAGCAAGCCATCCGGCGCCCGATCGAGCGTGTTATAGCGCTTGCCATTGGGCAGCGTTTCGATGAATTGCGGCAGGCGCTGCTCATGACCTTGCGTGTCGGTGAAAACGAAATCCTCGATTTGCTCGCGCGGCACAAGCTCGCCATTGATGTAGAGCAAGCTGTTCTTCATCTGGATGCGATCACCCGGCAATCCGATGATGCGCTTGATGTAGTCGATCTCATCGTCGGTCGGCAGCTTGAACACGGCCACATCGCCGCGCTCGGGCATCGAATCCAAAATGCGGCCCGAGAACAGGCGCGGGCTCCAGGGCAGCGAATAGTGGGTATAGCCATAGGAGAATTTCGAGACGAACAGATAGTCGCCGACGAGCAGCGTCGGGATCATCGAGCCCGAGGGAATGTTGAACGGCTCATAGGCGACCGAGCGGACGATCAACGCGGCGACCACGGCATAGAAGATCGTCTTGAACGTGTCCCAGAGCGCGCCGCCGCGCCGCTTCTTTTTGGCGGCGATGCCTCCGCCGGCCTTGGTCGAATTAGTCATGGGCGGGCACGGCCGTGATGATGACGATGGCCTGGGCGGTTGGCGGTTCGTCGGTCAGCGATAGGTCGATCCGCGCCTCCATGCCGGGCGGCGTGATCGACTGCAAGCGCGCCGCCGCGCCGCCGGAAAGTCGCATCGTCGGCTTGCCGCCAGGCAAATTATCGACCGCCATGTCGCGCCAATAGACGCCGCGCCGCAGCCCCGTGCCAAGCGCCTTGGAGCACGCTTCCTTGGCGGCGAAGCGACGCGCATAGCTCGCCGCCCTCGCGGCGCGGCGCTCGCACTTCTGCCGCTCGACCTCGGTGAAGACACGGCTGATGAAACGCTCGCCGAAGCGCTCGAGCGTGCGTTCGATGCGTCCGATGTCGATCAGATCGCTGCCGAGTCCGATGATGAACGGGGCGGTCGGCGTGGTCACGCTCATGCGCTGCGCTCCCCGAGCGCCTCGGCGCGAGCCTGATCCATGAGCGCGCGCATGCGACGGATCGCGCTGTCGAGCCCGCAGAAAATAGCCTCGCCGATCAAGAAATGCCCAATATTGAGCTCGACGACCTCAGGGATGGCCGAGATCGGCCCGACGGAATCGAACGAAAGACCGTGTCCGGCGCGCACTTCGAGGCCGAGCGAGGCGGCAAAGCGTGCCGCCGCCTCGATACGACGAAGCTCCGCCACGCGGGCCGGGCCGGGCGGCAGATCGCAATAATGGCCGGTGTGGATTTCGACCGCCGGTGCGCCGACCGCGACACACGCCTCGAGCTGGCGCGGCGCGGCATCGACAAAGATCGAGACGAAAATTCCCGCCGCCTTCAGTCGTTCGACATAAGGCCTAAGTTCATTGGCATGGCCGACGACATCCAGCCCGCCTTCGGTGGTCAGCTCGCGGCGTTTTTCAGGCACCAAGCAAGCGCCCGCCGGCGCGTGGCGCAGCGCGATGCCCAGCATCTCCTCGGTCGCGGCCATTTCGAGGTTGAGCGGCAGGTCAATCTCGTCGATCAGGCGTGCGATATCCTCGTCGCCAATGTGGCGGCGGTCCTCCCGCAAATGCGCGACAATACCGTCGGCCCCGGCGCTTGCCGCCAGGGCGGCCGCGCGCAAAGGCTCCGGATGGTGGCCGCCACGCGCGTTGCGGATGGTCGCCACGTGATCGATGTTTACGCCTAGTCGGAGTTTTTCGGTCATCGCCCGCCGTCCGGGCCGTGCCGCCGGATCGCTTTTTGACCCGAATGGATTACGCGATATGAGCGCCCCGCGCAAGGACCGCCAGGGCGGGCGGCCTCAACTGGCCGTGCGCTCGACCTGGCTGATGCTGGGAACCGAGCGCAGGGTGGCGATCATGTTGCTCAAATGCTTGACGTCACGAACCTCGACGTCGATCAAAAACTCGAAGAATTCCGCCGATCGGTTGACGATTTTCAGGTTGTTGATGTTGCCATGTGCCTTGCCGATCGCGCCGGCCAGCGCGCCGAGCGAGCCCGGCTCATTGATCACGACGACTTTGAGCCTCCCGACATGGGCATGACCGTCGACGCCCTCGACGTCCCACGACAGGTCCAGCCAGCGCTCGGGCGTCTCATGGAACGCCTCGAGGCTGTCGCAGTCGATGGTGTGGACGGTCACGCCTTTGCCCGTCGTGACGATGCCGACAATGCGATCGCCCGGCAAAGGGCAGCAGCAGCTCGCGATATGGACCGCGACGCCCGGGGTCAGCCCTTTGATCGGAATGCCCGGATCGCCCGCCTTGGCTTCGGCCGAGGGTCGCGCCATGGCGACCCGCGCCGGCAGTGGCTCGGTTTGCCGACCAGGAAAGAGCGCGGCGAGCGCTTGCGGGCTGGTGATCGTGCCGTCGCCTAGGCCGACGAACAGATCGTCGGCGGTTTTCATGCGCAGGCGCTGTGCGGCGTCGGCCACCACCGCTTCGGCGTAGTTGAGGTTCTCCTGGCGGAACAGTTTCTGCACGATGGCGCGGCCAAGCCCGAGATACTCCTGGCGCTGACGGCTTCGCACGAAGCGGCGGATATGCGCGCGCGCCTTGCCGGTCGTGACGAAGCGCTCCCAAGTCGGCGACGGCGAGGCGATGCGCGAGCGAATGATTTCAACCTGATCGCCATTGGCGAGTTCGGTGCGGAGCGGCACCATGCGCCCGTTGATCTTGGCGCCGACGCAGGAATCGCCGATGTCGGAATGCACGGCATAAGCGAAATCGACCACGGTCGCCCCGCGCGGCAAGGTGATCAGTTCGCCTTTGGGCGTGAAGGTGAAAACCTGGTCACGGAACATTTCGAGCTTGGTGTGCTCAAGAAATTCCTCGGGCCCCGAGGTCTTGTCGAGGATTTCGAGCAATTCGCGAATCCAGCGATAGTGCCGGCCGTCCTTGGCTTCGGTGCCCTGCTTGAACGCCCAATGCGCCGCGACGCCGTATTCCGCTTCTTCGTGCATTTCGCGGGTGCGGATCTGAATCTCGATGCGCCGCCGCTCCGGGCCGATCACGGCGGTATGCAGCGAGCGGTAGCCGTTTGCCTTCGGCGTCGAGATGTAGTCCTTGAAGCGGCCAGGCAGGGCGCTGTAGGCACCGTGCACGATGCCGAGAACGCGATAGCAGTCCTCCTCCGATTCGACCGCAATGCGGAAGGCCACGACGTCGGAAAGCTGCTCGAAGCTGATGTTCTTCTGCTCCATCTTGCGCCAGACCGAATAGAGCTTCTTCTCGCGGCCACTGACCACGGCGCGCAGTTTCGCCTTGGCAAGCGTGTCGTTCAGCGCCGCGATGATCTTGGGCACGAGATCGCCGGCCTCGGCGCGCAGGAATTCGAGCCGCGTCAGGACCGAATTGCGCGCCTCGGGATTGAGTTCGGCGAAGGCGAGATCCTCGAGTTCGTCCTTGAACTCGGTAAGGCCGATGCGCTCGGCGAGCGGCGCATAGATCTCCATGGTCTGGAGCGCGGTGCGCCGACGCTTGGCCGGATCGTCGACGAAGTGCAGCGTGCGCATGTTGTGCAGCCGGTCCGCCAGCTTGACCAGCAGCACGCGGATGTCCTCCGACATGGCGAGCAGGAATTTGCGGAAGTTTTCGGCTTCCTTGGTCGTGTCGGATTGCAGTTCGATGCGCGAGAGCTTGGTGACGCCATCGACCAGGCGCGCCACCTTGGCGCCAAACTTGTCCTCGATCTCCTCGAGTGTCGCGTAGGTATCCTCCACTGTATCGTGCAGGAGCGCGGTCGCGATCGAAGTCGAATCGAGTTTGAGGTCGGTCAGGATGCCGGCGACTTCGACCGGATGCGAAAAATAAGGATCGCCGTTGGCGCGCCGCTGCGGCCCGTGCATCCGCATGGAAAAGACGTAGGCGCGGTTGAGCAAACCTTCGTCGACGGTCGGCTCATAGCTCTTGATGCGCTCGACAAGCTCGTATTGCCGCATCACGATGCGCTACTCCCGGCCCGCTGAGCCAGGCGGCCACGGTAGGCGGCGCTTCGACCGCCGCCGCGCTTGGTTTCTCAGTAGGTGTTCAGTCCTCGTCGGTCGTACTCGCGGCGCCGCCAACGACATCGGTCTCGGAGGCTTCATCGATGTCTTCGGCGAGACCCTCATCGACAACCGCCGCCTGGCGATTGGTAACATCGGCCCAGGCCTGCTCGGCCGCGAGCATGACCATATTCTCTTCTTCCGGCTCGTCGACCTCGGCAACCGCAGTCTGGCCGTGCTCGAGCTGATGCTTGAGCTGAGCGAGATCGGCCGTGCCCGCGGCAATTTCGCGCAGCGCCACGACCGGGTTCTTGTCGTTGTCACGCTCGACCGTCAAGGCAACGCCGGCATGAATGTCGCGCGCGCGCAGCGCCGCGAGCAAAACCAACTCGAACCGGTTCGGAATCTTGTCGACGCAATCTTCAACCGTGACGCGGGCCATGAATGGGCCTCCAATGGTTCTGCCAATGACTGAATACACGAAGGCGCGTCCGCAAATCCTGCGTCGCGCCCTCACCCGCTTCTAGTGATAGGCGCTTTCCCGGGAAAATCAAGCCTCGCGAGCCGTTTCTTCGAGCCGTTCAAGGCTTTGACCGGCGGGGAGCGCGGCAATCAGGTCAGCAATTCGCGCGCCTGTCGCGGGATGGCGCCAATCAGGCGCCAACTCGGCCAGCGGAACCAGCACGAACGCGCGTTCGGAGAGTCGGGGGTGCG
>CAMDDO010000082.1 GCA_945892755.1 Rhizobium sp. Q54
GCCCTGGTGGCCGAGTCGCTCGGCTGGCGTGTCGCGTGCTATGGCGGCGCGGCGTTGACATTGGTCGCGGCGCTCCTCGTTTACGGTCTGGCAGGCGACGCACCGCCCGGCCATGCGACCCATGCGCGGCCTTCCGAAACTTGGCGCGAGAGCCTCGCCGGCGTGCGCGCGGCGATTCGCACGCCGCGACTCGGGCCCATTCTTGCCATGTGTCTGGTTTCGTACCCGATCAACATCAGCCTGATCGGGTTGTGGGCGGCCCCCTACCTCATGGACAGCCACGGGCTCGATCGTGAGACGGCGGGCGGATTCCTGCTCGCGATGGCGGCGGCGCTGATCGGGGCGAATCTTCTGATCGGCCCGGCCGAGCGCCGCCTCGATACGCGCAAATGGCTCAGTGTTGGCTGCTCATCGATCGTGCTCGCGGCGCTCGTCGTGCTTGCCGCGGTGCCAGAGCTTGGCCTCTGGCCGGCGGCGGCTTTGCTCGCGTTGATCGGCGGCGCCTCCTGCTACAACGTGGTGCTCGCCGGGCACGCCCGCTCGTTGTTCCCCGATCGGCTCGCCGGGCGCGGCATGGCTTTGGTCGCGGTCGCGCTGATGGGTGGGCCGGCGCTCATGCAATTCGCCTCTGGCGCGATCGCCGATCGATTCCCGCACGAGGGCGCGCGCCTCGATCCGGCCGGCTATCGCGCGGTGTTCGGCTTCTTCGCGCTCAGCATCGTGCTGGCACTCGTGCCTTATTTGCGGGTTCCCGACGCGCGGCCGAGCCGGGGCTTCGCCGATTCACGCCGCTAATTCGCTGCCGCCGGCGCGGCGGGCTCGACCGCTGCGCCGCGCTTCTTGCGCCGGGTAAAGCCGGTCTCGATCTCCGGCAAATCGGCGGCGAGCGGAATGGCGCGGATGCCGAGCGTGGCGCTGCGTCCGCGCACCTCGATCTCGTGATGGGGAAAGCGCGTCAGGTCGATGCCCGCGCGTTCAGCCAGCGCCTCGGAGACGATCAATTGACAGTGGTAGGTCTTGGTTTCGGCTTCGAGCCGCGAGGCGGTGTTGACGACATCGCCGATCGCGGTAAACGACACGGCCTTGCCATAGCCCATCACGCCGACGATCACGGCGCCGAAATGAATGCCGATGCCGATTCGCATCGGCTCGGGCACATCATGGGCGAGTGAGCGATTGAGCTCATCGAGGGCCCTGCCCATGTCGCGGGCGGCGGCGAGTGCGCGGCGGCAGGCTTCCTCAGGCTCGGCGTCGGCGCCAAACAAAGCCATGACACCGTCGCCGATGAACTTGTCAACCTGGCCGCCCGCTTCTTGAATCGCTTCACCCATCGCCCGAAAATAGCGATTGAGCACGAACACCACGTCATAGGGCAGTTTGGTCTCGGAAAAACTCGTGAAGGAGCGAATGTCCGCGAACAACACGCAAATCTCGCGCTCATTGCCTTGATGATCGGCGGGCTGCTTCCACGCCGCCTTCGGGCTCACCCCCGGCGGCAGCAGCGGGGTCACCTCAAGACCGTGCGTCGGGCGGATTTGGCAGGCGAGACGGACTCCGTCCGGCGCGCCGACGTGGTGCAGCACCTTGGCCTCCTCGGCCGAGGGCGGCGGCAAATGTTCGACGCCTCGACCGCAGCGCACGCGGCAGGTCGAGCAGCGTCCGCGCCCACCACAAACCGAAGCGTGAGGGATGCCCGCCTCTCGGCTGGCCTCGAGCACGGAATGGCCGGGTACGATCTCGACCTTGCGACCATTCGAGTAGGTGAGCAACACGCGGTGCCGGCGCCGAGCGATCAGAGTCCGGGCGATTCGCGCGAGCAACACGAACGCGATCAGACCGCCCATGATGTAGCGCCCCATCGCGGTCCAGTACTTGACCAGGGCGACCGCATCCTCACCGGGCAGGTTGAGTGACTTCGACATTTCGTCGAACCAGCCAGATTGCTCGTAAAGCAAGGTGACCTCGCGACCCGACGCGACGAAACCAAGGATCGCGCTCACTGGCAGCAAGACGGAGAACATGAACAGCACGAGGGAATAGCGCGGGAACCAGGGCTTCAATTTGAGCCAATAGTGCATGCCGATGCAGCCATGGACCCAGGCGACAACGAGCAGAATGTTCTGCAATATGCCGAGCTCGGGCGAGAACACCCAGAGCACCAGCACGATGTAGATATAGTTGTCGTTGACGCCGTAGAGCAGCTCGAGTGCGCGGGTGCCGAGCGCGTGCTCGACGAGGAAGAACGGGATGGCAAGGCCGAGCAGGACCTGCGCGTATTCAAGGGGTTTCAGGCGAAGCGAGCGGCGCAGAAAGAGGGAATAGAGCACCAAGGAAAGGTGTGTGAGGAGCGCGCCGTAGAGCAACACGATGCCAACCCAGCCGCGCCAAAAAGCAATGAAGATGTCGCGGCCGACGTCGAGCGCGCCGAGCGAGCCAAGCCCTAGCGCCAGATTCAAGAGGTGAGTGCCGACATAGAAGAACAGCACCAAGCCCGAAATCAGGCGGATTTGTCTGAGCATCCTGGCGTCTCCGATTCCCGGCGCCGATGATGACAGCGGGGCAGGAAAAAATCCTCTGACGTTGTCGTGTGCCGCCGTGAGCGGTGGACCGCGCTGGATGGTTGCGACCCGGCCGTTCGATGGCCTAATCTCACGCCATTCGCGCCACCCAAGGAGGCATCAATGGCGAAAAAAGAAATCTTCTGCGCGGTCGGCATCGACGTCGATGCGGTCGCCGGCCAGATCGGCTCCTATGCCGGCGGCGACAGCCCGAGCGATATTTCGCGCGGCGTCTTCGCGGCCGAGGTCGGCTCGCCGCGCCTGGTCAGACTGTTCGACAAGATGGGCATGAAGACGAGCTGGTTCATTCCGGGCCACAGTATCGAGACCTGGCCGAAACAGATGAAGATGGTGGCCGATGCCGGCCACGAAATCGGCATGCACGGCTATACCCACGAAAATCCGATCGCCATGACGCCAGAACAAGAGGTGGCGATTCTCGACAAGACCTTTGCGCTGGTTGAGAAGCTCGCCGGCCGCCCGCCGGTCGGCTATGTCGCGCCGTGGTGGGAAATGAGCCAAGCGACGCCCGGCCTCCTGATGGAACGCGGCATCAAATATGACCATAGCCAGATGCACGACGACTTCACGCCGTATTGGATGCGCGTTGGCGAAAAGTGGAAGCTGATCGACTATTCGAAGCATCCGAAAAACTGGATGGTGCCGATGGAACTCGGCCATACCGTGCCGATCGTGCAGATCCCGGGCAGCTGGTATCTCGACGATCTGCCGCCCATGATGTTCATGAAGAAGGTGCCGAACAGCGGCGGCTGGACCAATCCGCGCGATATCGAGGATTGGTGGCGCGACCAATTCGACTGGGTCTATCGCGAAATGGATTACGCGGTGTTCACCTTCACCATCCACCCGGATATCTCGGGCCGGCCGCAGGTGCTGCTAATGCTTGAGCGCATCTTCTCCTATGTCTCGAGCTTCCCCGGCGTGAAGTGGTGCACCTTTGAGGAGATCGCGAACGATTTCATCAAACGCAGCCCCTACAAGGGTCCGGTCAAGCAGAAGAAGAAGTAGCGACCTTACACATGTGCGGTCTTTGCGGAACGCTGATGGAGGGTCCGCACTGGAGCGAGGCGGGCACCGACGCAGCGCGCGACGCCGAGGTCGCGAGCGGCAGGCAGCGATTTCTCGAACGTGCCTATCGAGTGCGCGTGCTCAATCGCGTGCTGGAGCGCTTTTCGTGCAAGGCCGATGACTGGACCGGCGGGCAGTATGTCGTGCGTAGCCCGAATGGCGCCGCCGATGTGGTGACCAGCCTGCCCCAGCTTTGGAAGGCGATCGAATCCTGTAGCGGCCGATCGGCCGACCCGCTCGAGCTTGAGTTGATCGTCAGGCTTGAGCGGGCCGAGCCGATTGCCCATTGAGCGCCGATGGTCGTCTATAGCCGCCTGATTCCAATTTTTGTCGTCACCGGCTTCCTCGGCAGCGGCAAGACGACGCTCTTGAATCACATGCTGCGGCACCCCTCGCTCAAGGACGCGGCGGTGCTGATCAACGAGTTCGGCGCGGTCGGCCTCGACCATTTTCTGGTCAAGAAGATGGATGAGAACACGGTGCTGCTCGCAAGCGGTTGCCTCTGCTGCACCATTCGTGACGACCTGAAGAGCGCGATCCTCGAGCTCAATTCCAAGCGCGAGCGCGGCGAGGTGCCGCGCTATAAGCGCATGGTGGTCGAGACCACGGGCCTTGCCGATCCGACACCGATCCTCTTCACCCTGATGTCGGATCCTGTGCTGCGTAACCATTATCGGCTGGGCGGCGTCATCACCACGGTCGATGCGGTGAACGGCCTGCACCAGCTCGACCGCCATGCCGAATCGGTGCGCCAGGCCACGGTCGCGGACCGCATCGTCATCACCAAAAGCGACCTGGTTGAGACCTCCCAGCTTGCCGCGCTGAAAGCGCACCTGATGCGCATCAATCCGGCGGCGGACTATATGATCGGCAGGTTCGGCAAGATCGACGTGCGCCGGGTCTTGCGCGCCGACGTCTATGACCCGTCGAAGAAGGCCGCCGAAGTCAAACACTGGCTCGATCTCGAAGCGATCAAGACCGCGCGGGATCACAAACACATCCATGACGTCAATCGGCATGACGAGCATATCAGGTCGTTCGTGGTCACCGTCGAACGGCCGCTCGATTGGACCGCGTTCGGCATCTGGCTCACCATGCTGTTGCACAAGCACGGGCAGAACGTATTGCGCGTCAAGGGTATCCTGAACGTCAAAGGCATCGATGCGCCGGTCATCGTCAATGGCGTGCAGCACATCGTGCACCCGCCGCTTCACCTCGCGGCCTGGCCCGACGATGACCGCCGCTCGCGCATCGTCTTCATCGTCGATGACATGGATGGCACGCTGATCGAGCGCTCGCTCGCCGCCTTCAACCGTGTCGGTGCCGCCGCCGCGTAACGCTGAGGCTGGTCATAGCCAGCCCTTCCGCTTGAAATAGAGAAGCGGCAGGATCGCCGAGAGCACCATGACGCCGAGCGCGAAGGCATAGCCGAGCGGCCATTTCAATTCCGGCATCACCTCGAAGTTCATGCCGTAAATGCTGGCGACCAGGGTCGGCGGCATGAACGCGACCGCGGCGACCGTGAAGGTCTTGATGATCGCGTTCTGCTCGATGTTGATGACGCCCAGCGTCGCCTGCAGCAGGAAATTGACGTTGTTGGCCTCGAACGCGGCGTGGTCGCTGAGCGAGAGCGCGTCGCGCGCCAGCGTCTTGAGACGGACGCGGAGCCCCTTGCGCGCGCTGGTCTTGCTGGTCGCGGTCAGAAACGTGACCAGGCGCGTGATGCTAACGAGGCTCTCGCGCGTCTTCGAGATCAAATCGCCGCTGCGTCCGATGCGGCGCAAGACCTCGGTCAGGTCGCGGCGTTTCCTCTTTTCCTTGCCTTCCGTCTCGGCGAAAACCTCGCGCGATACCGCATCGAGATCGCCGGCAGCGCGCTCGAGAATGTCGGCGATGCGATCGGTCACCGCCTCGAGCAGCCCGCAGATGATGCGCTCTGGTGTCGAGGCGCGCTGCGGCCGGCGCCCGATTTGGGCGATGAAGGTACGAAACGAAGCGGGATCGGCATAGCGCACCGTAACCAGGCAGGTCCGCGTCAGGATGAACGTGATCGGAGTCGTTTCGGGCTGCGGCGTGTCGGCATGAAAGAGGATGAGCGCGGTCATGAACGGCACGTCTTCTTCCAGATAGAGCCGGCTCGAAACCTCGATCTCATACATTTCCTCGCGCGTCGGCACGTCGATTCCGAGCGCCTCGGCGACGAAGCTGCGTTCCTCCGCCGTCGGCTCCATGAGGTCGAGCCAAGTTGTCTCCGGCGTGAAGGTCGCGCCCAAGCCAAGCTCATCGACGAGCAACTGACCATCTTGAACGCGGTAGCCCTTGAGCACGCGTAGGCTCCATCAATCGGAAGCGGGCCGCACTTGGCCGGCGTGGCGGCGTCTATTTACTGCCTGAGCGGGTCGCGC
Organism: Rhizobium sp. Q54; assembly: GCA_945892755.1. Taxonomy (GTDB): domain Bacteria; phylum Pseudomonadota; class Alphaproteobacteria; order UBA828; family UBA828; genus SHWC01. The sequence goes on from CAMDDO010000082.1 coordinate 6,053, forward strand.
GCCACCGGCAATGTCATGACAGCCAAGTGACCCAGGCTTTAGCCGGGCCCGCGGCTGCGGATCATGGCGCCGAGCTGGTCGATCAGGTCGGCCGCCCGCTCCGCCCCGAAGCTGTTGGAGAGATAGCCCATGCTCGCGATGCAGATCGCGAGATGGAGTTGCAAAGGGTCGATCCCGTCAGCCTTGCCCCGCGTCGCGATCTCATCAAGCGCGGTCTCGGCGAATTGCTGGATGCGCAACATGGTCGCCGCATCGGCCGGTGGCATGCTCATGTCCGGGCTCCGGCCTGGCGCCGGCGTGCCTCGGCCATCCTCCGGCCAAGCTTGAGCGCGGCGATCAGGCTCACGGGCCGGGCCACGCCCCGGCCGGCGATATCGAGCGCGGTGCCGTGATCGGGCGAGGTGCGCACAAAGGGCAGGCCGAGCGTCACATTGACCCCGCCGTCGAAATCAATGGTCTTCAACGGGATCAGGGCCTGATCGTGATACATGCACAATGCGGCGTCGTAATGGGCGCGTGCGCCGGCGTGGAACAGCGTATCGGCCGGGGCGGGACCGGTGACGTCGAGCCCCTCGCGCCGGAGCGTTTCGATCGCAGGCTTGATGATCTCGATCTCTTCGCGGCCCAGACTGCCGGCCTCGCCCGCATGCGGGTTGAGCCCCGCGACCGCGAGGCGCGGCCGCGCAATGCCGAAATCGCGTTGAAGCGCCGCCGCCGTAACGCGGCCGCAATGCTCGATCGCTTGTCGGCTGAGCGCGGCCACGGCCTTCGCAAGTGGCAAATGGATGGTAACCGGCACGACCCGAAGCATCTCGCATGCCAGCATCATCACGGGCGGGCTGTCGCCACCCGCGAGCGCCGCCAGAAACTCCGTATGGCCCGGATATTTGAAGCCTGCCTCATAGAGGCTCTGTTTCTGGATCGGGCTCGTCACGATGGCCGACGCGTCACCGTTCCGCACGAGGCGGACCGCGCGTTCAATTGACTCGATCACAGCCGGCGCGTTCTTGGCTTCGGCCTGGCCTGGCGTGGCGACGACGCTCAGGCCAAGCGGTAACACCGGCAAGGCGCTATCGAACCGCGCGGCGGCTTCACCCGGGGCGGTGATTTCAACGATCGGGCAGTCGAGGCCGAGCGCCTTTGCCACGGCTGCAAGTCGCGCCGGCTCATCGATCACCATGAAGGCGGGCAGCGCGTGCGCTTCCCGCGCCAGCCACGCCTTCAGCGCGAGCTCGGCGCCGATGCCGCCGGGCTCGCCCATGGTGAGCGCGAGAGGTGCTGACGAAGTGGCCATTCAGTTCGTGCGAAGCCCGTGAGGGCGCCTCGGTCGGAGTTTATCCACCCCCCACCCTAACCCTCCCCCGCAAGGGGGGAGGGAAAAAAACGGGCTTCCTTTCTTACCCCCTCCCCCTTGATGGGGGAGGGAAGGGGAGGGGGTGCGAGACTCGCGCGATGTCCGGCTTCACCGCATCACGAATGGGTTGGGCACGTCGGCCGCCGTCGAGATCCAAACGCTCTTGACCTGGAGATATTCCTTGATCGCGTCCTGGCCGTTCTCGCGACCGAGGCCGCTCCGCTTATAGCCCCCGAACGGCGACATGAAGCTGACCGCGCGATAGGTGTTGACCCACACGGTTCCCGCCTGCAACCGCTCGGTCACCTTGATCGCGCGCCGCACGTTTTGCGTCCAGACACCGGCGGCAAGGCCGAACACCACGTCATTGCCGATCTCGATCGCCTCTTCATCGTCCTTGAACTTGATGACCGAGAGCACCGGGCCGAACACCTCTTCCTGCGCGATGCGCATATCGTTTTTCACGTCGGTGAAGATGGTCGGCTCGACGAACCAGCCTTCGCCGCATTCCTGGCGCTGCGCGGCATGGCCGCCGAGCACGCAGGTTGCCCCGCCATCCTTGCCGATGTCGATATAGCGCAGCACTTTCTCATATTGCGGGCGGGTGGTGACCGGCCCGACCTGGGTCTCCATGCTCGAGGGGTCGCCCATGCGCGCGGTCTTGGCCAGCGCCAAGAGCTTGTCCATGAACGGCTCGTAGATTTTTTCGTGCAACAGAAGGCGCGAGCCGGCGACGCAGGTCTGCCCGGTGGCGGCGAAGATGCCGGAGACCGCGCCCTTGACCGCGTCTTCGATCACCGCGTCCTCGAACACGATATTGGGCGACTTGCCGCCGAGCTCGAGCGTGACGCGCTTCAGATCTTTCGCGGCGGTTTGATAGACGTGACTGCCGGTCACGCTGCCGCCGGTGAAGGCGACCTTGGCGACATCGGGGTGCGTCACCAGCGCCTCGCCGATCTCGGCGCCAAGTCCGGTCGCGACATTGAACACGCCGGGCGGAAAGCCGGCTTCCTGCACCAGCTTGGCGAATTCAAGCGAGGAGGCCGAGGTGAATTCCGACGGTTTCAGGATCGCGGTGTTGCCGGCGGCGAGACAGGGCCCAAGTTTGTAGGCGAGCAGAAGAAGCGGCGAATTCCATGCGGTGATCAACACGCACGGGCCGATCGGCTCATAGCGCGTGTAGTTGAACATGTCCGGCTTGTCGGAGGGGATCACCGAGCCCTGAATCTTGTCGGCGAGACCACCGAAATAGTAATACCACTGCGGAATGTAGCGGAGCTGCGCCAGCATCTCGGCGATCAGTTTGCCATTGTCGCGTACCTCGAGCTGGGCGAGGCGTTCGGCATTGGCCGCGATCAGATCGCCGAGCTTGCGCAGCAGCGCGCCGCGCTGGGTCGCGTTCATCTTGGGCCAGGGGCCAGACGTGAAGGCCTGCTTCGCCGCCGCGACCGCGCGCTTGGCGTCTTCGGCTTTGCCGCGCGGAATCAGTGCCCAGGGCTTGCCGGTGAACGGGTTGAAGGATTCAAGATATTCGCCCGACGACGGTTCGACCCATTCGCCGCCGATGAACATTTTGTGTTTCACGAGCTCAGACATTGACGTCTCCCTGGTCGCGTCGAATTAGGCTGTCGGGGCGGGCACCAGCACGCCCGGATTGAGGATTCCCTTGGGGTCGAGCGCGCGCTTCGCCGCTTCGAGCGCCGCGCCAAACAGAGCCGGCCGCTGCTTGAGATACCACGGCATATGGTCGCGACCGACCGCGTGATGATGGGTGATCGTGCCGCCCGCCGCAATTAGCGCCTCCGACGCCGCCATCTTGATCGCCTGCCACTGCTCGAGCTCGCGGCCCGGCGTCGGGCTTGCATGATAGGTGAAATAAGGCGCCGGACCGTCCGGATAAAGGTGCGTGAAGCGGCACGTCACATGGCCCGCTCGCCCGGTCACGACGTGGATTGCGCGCTCGGTCGCGCTTTTCACGACGGCGTGGAAATCGTGCAGCCGCTCCCAGGTGATCGCGGTCTCGAAGGTGTCGTGCATGATGCCGTGCGAAATCACGCCTTCGCGATTGAACGGACCCCTGATGAAGGCCTCGCGCCAGGCATCGGCGGTTTCGTCGCGCCCGCCCTTCGGGCTGCCGGCCGGCGCGCCGCCATGATCGCGCAAACATTCGATGCCGCGCGCCATCCAGGCCTCGACCGCGTGATCGGCGGATTCGAAGGCGAGCACGACCATGTGTCGTTTGCCTTCACCGATGCCGGCGAGCGCGCATTCCTCGCCATCGACCAGGCGAGCATTGGATGGATAGAGCCCGGCCTGGGAAACCGCGCGCAAGGCCTCGGCGGCGCGATAGAAATCGTCGAACCAGAAGGCTTGGCTGGCGCGGTGGCGCGGCTTCGCTTGGAGCTTCACCCAAGCCTCGACGATGATGCCGAGCGCGCCTTCGGAACCGATGATCAGGCGATCGGGGCTTGGGCCAGCGCCTGAGCCCGGCAGGCGCCGGCTCTCCATCACGCCCGATGGCGTTACGGTGCGCACGCTTTCGACCAACTCGTCGATATGGGTGTAGAGCGTGGCGAAATGACCGCCCGAGCGGGTCGCGATCCAACCGCCGAGCGTCGAGAATTCGAAGCTTTGTGGGAAGTGCCGAAGCGTGAGGCCGGAGGATTTGAGCTGCGCTTCGAGCGACGGCCCATAGACGCCGGCCTCGATGCGTGCGGCGCGCGATGTCACGTCGATCTCGCGCACGCGACCGAGCTTGCGCAAATCGAGCGAGAGGGTCGCCCTGAAGCCATGACCTACTTTGGGTTCGATGCCACCAACCACGCTCGACCCCGCGCCGAACGGAATCACCGCGACATTCGCACCCCCCGCCCAATCGAGCAGCGCGATGATATCGGTCTCATTCTCAGGGAACGCGACGAGGTCGGGCGCGTTCGAGAAGTCGCGCGCGAAGGCGCGAATATAATCGGGGTAGGATTTGCCGTAGCAATGCGCGGCGCGGTCATAGGCGGACGTCGAGACAAGGGCGCCGAGTTTTGCCGGTGCGCCGATGCGGGGCGGCGTCAGCCTGATCTCATCAAGGGTCGGCGGCGCGCGATAGGCGTGCACGGTGGTGCCGGTGCGGCCCGCCACGAAGCGCGCGACCTTGGCCGCCTCGGCCTCGCCGAGCTGCTGGTCCTCATAGCCCCAGCCCCAGAATTTCAGCCGCCGCTCGGCCATGGCCCACCCCTTGGAAAGAGGGCTGAGCTATAGCGAGGCGTTCATATCAGGGCAAGGCGCTCCGCGCGGTGGGGTTGCGGCGAACCGGCCGGGACCGTTCTCTGCCCTATTGTCGCCGTCGCAAGTCAGCCGCCCTGCGGCACCCACTGCATGAGCGAGACATGCGCCCCGGTCGGGTCGGTGATCATGCAGAAGCGGCCGACATTGGGAATATCGGTCGGCGGCACAATCACCTTGCCGCCGAGCGACGTGGTCTTCTTGGCCGCGGCATCGACATCGGCCACGGTAATGTAGCCCATCCAATGCGGCGGCACGCCCTTGACTGCGGGCCCGCCATCTTGAACATGCCGCCCACCAACTGGTCGCCGGCCTTGGCGATGACATAGTTGTTTCCATCCGGCATCGGCATTTCGTCGAAACTCCAACCCAGCAGATCGCCGAAGAACTTACGTGCGGCCGTCGGGTCGGGCGTAACGAGCTCGTTCCATCCAAACGAGCCCGGTGTCCTGCCATCGCTCATCTGTCCATACTCCCGCTATAAGGTATTTCTTGATGGCGCCCCGCGTGACACGTTAGCGTCACCAACAATCCAAATCGCGCTAGTCGTTCACGCCGATGTCGGTGAATTGGTAGCTTTCGCCTTCATTGCGGAAGACGAAGATCATCTCGCCGCACAGCAATTGATAGGCGTCGCCGTCGCGGGCGGGTGCTTCGCTGGCGAAGCACTCTTTCTCGGCGCTGGTGAATAGCCAGTCGAAGCGACCAAGAAATCCGTCGCCGTCATATTCCTTGCCTTCAAGCAGGATGGGCAGCCGGGTCATCGAGCGAACGGCCTCGCGATCGTCAAGCGTAACCGCCTCGCGAAACCGGTGCCAGAAATCCTCGAAACCGGGGTCGACCGAGGTGCTTGACGTCTCGGTCTCTTGCGCGTGCCCGCCGCCGAGCAGCAGGCCCGGCCCGAGCAGCGCCAAAGCGAGAGCCAAACCTTTTCTCGAGCCAAGCACCATCGATTCATCAACCTCAATTCCGCCGAGCGCCGTCAAAGACGGCCTGCCACGTCACAACCGGTGCTAGGCTAGCCGGAAACTTCGCGCCCGGGCAATCTCGGACACGCCGCAAGCCGCGCCGCGCACCATGGCGCCGTGCCCATTGCCAAGGGCGGCGCCAGCCGCGCGCGTTGCCCGTTTCCCACGGCCATGCGACGACCGGCGCCTGCCTATCCACAACAAAGGGTGCCGATACTTCGTGGCGAAAGCGTGACCAAGGCCCGCTTCGCCCGCCCGGGCGTCGACGCCATGGCACGGCATTAACTCTGTCGCGCCCAAGCCGAACCGAGGAACCGCCAGCGTTCCGGCGGGCGATGATTGTCGATCGCTGGAGGAGTGTCTACCGTGGAGCGAAGTTCACCTTCGAGCGGGGCCGATTCGCGAATGTCTTCGAACCAAGAGGCCCGCGAGACCATCGCGCGGATCTTCGCCGACCTGCGGGCGACCGATCATACGCCCGAGCTTGAAACAGCGGCGCGCTTGGTTGAACTCGACATCGAGGCGCCGCTCAAGACTTCGCTCGCCAATTTCCTGGCGCACCATTACTTCAAGACCAAGGACTACGAGCGCGCCCATCGCTATTGCGAGACGTGGCTGGCCTGCGATCCGGCCAATCAGACCGCGGCGGGCAGCCTTGTTTCGGTGCTGGCACGATTGCGGCGCTGGGACGACCTCGTCCGATTCGTGGAGCAGCAGCTCAGCCAAGGCCGATCGAGCCCAGAATTGTTGAGCGGCATGTGCAATGCCTTGGGTCATCTCGGCCGTCTGGCCGAGGCGCAAACCTATGGCGCGCTGTCGCTGGGCGCGAAGGACGCGAGCGCGCACGCACAACCGCATGACCTTTCGGCCGTTCAGGTTCCGCCGTTCGATTCGCATGAGCCGAAGAAGAACATCATCGCGTTCTCGCTCTTCGGATCGAATCCACGCTATGCGAAAGGCGCTCACGCCAATGTCGTCGCGGCGCGCTATGTCTATCCGGGCTGGACCTGCCGGTTCTATGTTGACGAAGCCGTGGCAAAGAGCGTTGTCGACCAACTCGGCGCCGAAGGCGCGCAGGTCTTCGAGGTCGGCGGCCTACCCCATGCGAAGTTCGGCACGTTCTGGCGTTTTCTGGTCGCCGACGATGCGGCGGTTGAGCGCTATGTCGTGCGCGACTGCGACGCCGTCGTGAACGTCCGCGAGCGTGTCGCGGTCGACGAATGGATCGAATCGGGGCGGCATTTTCATCTGATGCGCGACGCCTTTACCCATACCGAGTTGGTTTTGGCGGGCCTTTGGGGGGGCGTTCGCGGCGCTCTGCCGCCGATCGGTCCGCTGATGCGCCGCTATGTCGACGATCGGATTCATGACCGAACCCTCGACCAGAGGTTCTTGCGCGAAATGCTTTGGCCGACGATCCGGCAGAGCGTGCTGGTTCATGACAGCCAGTTCGCCTTCGGCGAACGGCGGGACTTTCCGAAGGTCGGCAGGTTATTGCCGGGACAAACGGTGGGGCAGGCCGTTTTTTGACCAAGCGGCGAGGTCTCGCCGCGTCCTAGAAGCGTCAATGGCGGGACTTGGTCGGAGTGAGAGGATTTGAACCTCCGGCCCCTGCCTCCCGAAAGCAGTGCTCTACCAGGCTGAGCTACACTCCGAACCGTGCGGAAAATGCGCCAATTGCGCGTCGGGAGCCGGCCTTATAGCGCCTTAACCACGACCCGGCAAGGCGCCCGGCCGGTGCCCAGGCCAAAGATGTGAGATGCGTCACAGTCTGTTGTTAACCTTACCAAATTTTAACATATATACCCTTATCATTTGCCCCGCGATGCATTAGACTTAATGCGAATTGACCATCGACTTCATGACTGCTTGGTGGGTTTGGCACAAGGGTCATGGTCGGATGGTCGGGGGAACCGGCCTAGCGGTTCGAATTTGTCGGGGGAGTTGACGATGTCGAAGATCATGAAGATCGGATTGCTGAGTTTGGGCGCCACGGTGGTGTCCGCTGCGGCGTCGGCGCAAGAATACCGTTGGGACATGACGATGATCGGCGTGACGCCGGAGTTGCACGCCCAGACAGGCAAGACCGGCGCAAGCAGCCCCGAGAATAACGTCGTCATCGGCATTTTCGATGGGCGTGCGGACAGGAATCACAGCGATTTCGAAGGCCGCGTCACCAACATCGACAATCTCTATTCCGGCTCCTACACGAAGTTTAGTTTGCACGGCACGCATGTTTCCGGCACGGCCGGCGCCGGGGATAACGGCACCGGCATTGCCGGCGTCGCACCGGACGCGAAGATCAACAGCTATGCGGTGTTCGACGACACGACGTGGCGCGCCACCGATCTTGGCCGGAAGGCGTTCCAACATGCCCAGGCCGCCGGCGTCGATGTCGTGAACATGAGCTACGGCCCCTCGGTCGGTGGCGGCGACGCGTTCCTGACCGGAGAGCTCAACATTTTCGATGACTACCAGAACGACATGGTCCTGGTGCGAGCGGCTGGCAATAGTGGCGTCAGCGTCAAGGCCGAGTATTACGCCGGCGATGCCAGCGCCAATCTAGGCCATCTGTTGATCGTCGGCAGCGTCGACAGCAACAAGAAGCCCGCATTCCCCGAGTAACCCGCTGAGTTTGCTGTCCTGATGGCGGTATTTGTCATATAATTCATTGTGTTACAGGCGGAGAGGGACGGGTTTCATGGATCACCCAGAGGGTGCGGGTTCCGGGCGGGGTGATCGGGTGGATTTCGA
>CAMDDO010000083.1 GCA_945892755.1 Rhizobium sp. Q54
TCTTACTGCACGATCGAGACCGCGCGCCGGTTTTGCGACCACGCGTCGTCGTCGTGTCCGAGCGCAAAGGGCCGCTCCTTGCCGTACGAAATCGTCGTCAGCCGCGCGTCATCGACGCCGAGCGCGACCAGATAGTTCTTCGCCGCCGCGGCGCGGCGTTCGCCGAGCGCGAGGTTGTATTCGCGCGTGCCCCGTTCGTCGCAGTGGCCTTCGATGACCAGCCGGACATTCGGGTATTGCTTGAGCCAACCGGCCTGACCTTCGAGGGTCTGGCGCGCCTGCGCCGACAGCACGCTGCTGTCGAAATCGAAGAGCACGCGATCACCCACGTTCTGCGCCAGATCTTCTTGCGAGCCGGGAACGGTGCCGTCTTGGCTGACTTTGGCGCCGCCGCCATCGCCTGCTTGATCCGATGTCGAAGTTCCTTGCCCGGCGGTCGAGGCCTGCTCATCCGGTGTGCTCTCGCACGCGGCCAGAATCACAAGCGCCGCAAGCGGAGCCAACCACTTGATACGCATTCGTCTCCTCCCATTGCTGGAGTTCGGTAACCCGAGGTGCATGATGACGTTCTGCCGGCTCGAAGAGATTGGTCGACCCGGCGTTCTTGCGGAATTCTCGTACGAAAAATCGGGCGCATCCCCTGCCAACGGTCTCGGCAAAGGCGACCCGACTCCGAGGCGATTATAGTGTTGCAGCGTCATGGGATCAAGGGCGACCACGCCGGATCCGATGCGGCGGTCGAAGTAACCACCACGCGCTCATTGCCACCCGTGATGTCGATGCTGACGAGCTCGGCACTATTGGCGTCGCGCGTGGTCTGGCGAAAGAACATCAGAACGCGGCCGTTGGGCGCCCAGGTCGGCCCCTCGACCAGATAGCCCTCGGCAATCAGTCGCTCGTCGGAGCCATCGGGCTTCATGACGCCGATGTAAAATCGGCCCTGCGCGATCTTCGTGAACGCGATCAGATCACCGCGCGGAGACCAGACCGGCGTGCCATACCGACTCCGGCCCTTGCCCTTGTCGAAGCTGATCCGCTTCACATCGCTGCCGTCGCTCCTCATCACGTAAATTTGTTGGCTGCCGCCGCGATCGGATTCGAAGGTGATCGCGCTGCCGTCGGGCGAGAAGGACGGCGAGGTATCGATCGAGGGATCGCGCGTCAGCTGCACCACCCGCCGGGTCCGCAGATCCATTTCGTAGATATTGGAATCGCCGTTCTTGGCGTAGGTCAGCACCACCTTGTTGCCGTCGGGCGAGAACCTTGGCGCGAACGTCATGCTCGGGAAATTGCCCAGCAGCTCCTGCCGTCCGGTGTCGATGTTGCGCAAATAGACGCGCGGCTGGCCGCGCTCATAGGAGAGATAGGTGATCTCCTGCGTCGTCGGCGAGAAGCGAGGCGTCAACGCAAGCGACCGGCCGTCGGTCAGGAACCTGAAATTGGCACCGTCCTGGTCCATGATGGCGAGCCGCTTCTTGCGCGCCGCCGCCGGCCCGCTCTCCGACACATAGACCACCCGCGTATCGAAATACCCGCTCTCGCCGGTCAGCCGTTCATAGATCGCGTCGGCGACCTTGTGACCGATGCGCCGCCACGCGTCCTCGGCGCTGCCGAAGCGCAGCCCGACGAGATGCTGCGCCGCGAACACGTCCCAAAGCCGAAACTCGACCCGAAGCCGACCACCCGGCTCGATCTGAATCTGCCCGGTGACCAGGGCCTGGGCGTTGATTTGTCGCCAATCGGCGAAGCGCGGCTGCTCGCCAATCTCCTCCGGTCGCTGGATGAAGGCACGCTGGTCGATGGAGCGGAACAGGCCCGAGCGATCAAGATCGTTCTTGACCACCGCGGCGATGCGCTTTCCGGCATCCGCCGCGTCGCCGTTCGAACTGAAGAAATCGGTGATTGCGATCGGGATTGGTTCGACCGTACCGCGCGTGATGTCGATCTGCAGTTCCGCACGCGCTGGGCTGGCGAACGCGGCACCAAGCGCCAGCGCAAGACCAAGCGCCGTGAGGAGCCGCAGGCGCCAGCGCGTGCGACCCGTCCGCCCCGGTGCCCTGTTCCAATCGCTCATTTCGCCTGCTCCCATGAACTTGCCGTCGCGTTCACTCGATTCGGTCCGCTCGCCATCATACTGGAGGGCGGAACGTCATCGTAATTTCTCGCCATTGATCGTATTTGTCGGCGTGCTCGCGCAAAATTTCGAACGGACTCGCCTTCAGCACCGCACGCTTCGCCGACTCCGCCATGGCACGGAACATTGTGTCGATGCCGTAGCGCGCGTAGTCGGTAATCTGCACCGACAGCACCGTACCGTCGGGCGCCAGTTCGAGGGTCAGCGTAACCAAGAGGCTCGCGGCATCTTCGATGCCGGCAGGCACGCTCCAATTTTGCTCGACCTTGGACTTGATCGCGCCGCCGATCGTCGCCGCCAGCAAGCCGACCAGCGTCGGCGTGGCCTCGGGACGCGTTGGCGCGTCGGGCGATGTGGCGTCTTCGGGCGCCTTCGCGACGCTCTGAAGCAGTTCGGAAAGCTGAGGTTGCGGCTTCTCGGCTTTCTTCTCGACCTCCTTCGCCGGCGGTGCGGGCTCGTCCGGCGCCAGATTCTTGAGCAGCGAGCTGAGATCGGCCGGCGGCTTCGGCTTGGGCGGCGGCTTCGGCGCAACGACTGGCTCCGGCTCGGGCTCGAGCTTCACCTCGGGCTTTGGCTCGGGCGGTGGCTCGGGCTTTTCCTCCGGTACGGGCTCGGGCGTGGGTTCGGGCGGCGGCGGCTCGGGCGTCGGCTCCGGCGTCGACTTCACGACCGGTTCCGGCGCCGGCTCGGGCTTCGGCGGGGTCGGCTCGGGCTCCGGCTCCGCCTCGATTTTCTTGGGCTCCGGCGGCGGCGCGGGGGGCGCCGGTTTCGGCGCTGGCGCGCTCGCCTGCTCGGCGATCTCGACCAGCCCAACCACGATCGGCTCCGGCTCGCTCGGCGGTTCGGGATCGAAGAGCTGCGGCAGGCCGAACGCGGCCAATGCGATCAACGCCGCATGCATCAGGGCCGAGAAAATCCATCCTCGCCTGCTCATCAAGCCTATTGGGGCGCGTCATCCGTTGACGCGCCTTCCTTCGGAATCACGGTGACCAGCGCCACGTTGGTGAACCCCGCCTTATTGATCGCGCTCATCACCGCCATGACCTGGCCATAGGCGATATCGCGATCGCCGCGCACGAAAATGCGCGTCTCGGGCTTGCGCTCGGTAATCGCCTGAAGCTTTGGACCAAGCTCCTCGAGCGTCACCTCGCTCTCTTGAATATAGAGCTTGCCGACCTTGTCGATGGTGACGGCGAGAGGCTCGTCGGTCCCCTTCAGCGGTTTGGCGCCTGCCTCCGGCAGGTTGACCTGAACGCCCGCGGTCAATAGCGGCGCGGTGATCATGAAGATCACCAGCAACACCAGCATGACGTCGACGAACGGCGTCACGTTGATCTGGCTGATCGGCGCCCGCTTTGCGCGGCGCCGCCGCATCCGCCCCTGGATTTCGGCTGCCATCAGGACGCGCGCTCTTCGAGCTGACGCGATAGTAGAGCGCGGAACTCGGTTGAAAAGCCCTCGAGGCGCTGGCTGAAACGGTCCAGATCGGCGCTCAGCTTGTTGTAGGCGACCACGGCAGGGATCGCGGCGATCAGGCCGATCGCGGTCGCGAACAGGGCTTCGGCGATGCCGGGGGCAACTACCGCGAGCGACGTATCCTTGCTCTGCGCGATCGAGGCGAAGCTGTTCATGATGCCCCAAACCGTGCCGAACAATCCGACGAACGGCGCGGTCGACCCGACCGTGGCCAGGAACCCGACATATTTCTCGAGGCCTTCGAGCTCGCGCGTCGTGGTCACCTCCATGGCGTGGGCGACGCGTCGCTGCAAGCCCTCGAGCCGAATCGAATCGGCGACTTGCCCGCCGCGCGAGACGAAGCGCCGCCATTCCTTCATGGCCGCCACGAAGATCAACGCCATGGGATGGCTCACGCGTTCGCCGAGGCGGTCATAAAGCTCGTCGAGCGAGCCGCCCGACCAGAACGCCTTCTCGAATTCCTCGGCCTGGCGCGTGACTGCCCTTAGTCGAAACGATTTGTCGAAAATAATCGCCCAGCAAAACAGCGAGGCGAGCACCAGGACCAGCATCACAACCTTCACGACGATGTCGGCCTGAAGGAAGAGCGCCCAGGGCGAAAGCTCGGCCGCTACTTGCGCGACCGCGCCGCCAAGTTCGACCGCAGAGTCAACCACGTTGGTTTCGTTCATGTTCTTGTGACGTCGCTCAGGTCTTGGTTTCGCGGGGCTGGAAGCGGGCGAGCGCGGCGCGCACGCCCTCGGGCAGGCGCACCGGCCGGCCACCACGATCGATGCAACCGAGTTTGATTTCGGCGGTCACGAGCGAATTCTGGCCGTGCCAGACGACCTGTTCGGCTTCGATGCTGGCGCCGCCGAGCTCGGTGATCCGGGTTCGCACCTCGAGCAAGTCGTCCAGCCGCGCCGGGGCACGAAAATCCGCATTGCAACGACGCACGATGAAGGCGACGCCGCGCTGCGTCATCAATTGGGTGTGGCTAATGCCCGCCTCCCGCATCATTTCCGTGCGCGCCCGCTCGATGAACTTCAGATAATTGGCGTAATACACGATTCCCGCCGCGTCGGTATCCTCATAGAACACGCGCAGCTGATAGCGATGGACAAAGCCGGGCAGCGCCACGACCTCAGCGCGGCCGGCCTGATCGGCGGTCGGATCAGCCATTGCCGTCCTCCGCGATCGCCTCGACGGGCAGGAGGTCGAGCTGTGTCCGCCCGGCCGGCGGGCTCAGCCCGAGATGGCCGAAGCCGGCGACGGTGAGCATCCGCCCGCGCGCCGTGCGCTGCACAAGACCCTGCTGGATCAGATATGGCTCGATCACTTCCTCGATCGCATCGCGCTGCTCGGAGAGCGCGGCCGCCACCGTCTCGACGCCGACCGGTCCTCCGCCATAGTTCTCGGCGATGCAGCGCAGGTAACGACGGTCCATCGAATCCAAGCCCTTGGCGTCGACCTCAAGCCGGTTGAGCGCCTTGTCGGCGCTTCCAGCGTCGATCGGTCCCGAGCCCTGCACGGCGGCGAAGTCGCGTACCCGGCGCAACAGCCTGACCGCGATGCGCGGCGTGCCCCGGCTGCGTCGTGCGATTTCGCGCGCTCCGTCGGCGGTCAAGGCAAGGTCGAGCAGCGCGGCGTTGCGCCGGACGATCGCTTCAAGCTCGGCGGCGCTATAGAACTCGAGCCGCAACGGAATGCCGAAGCGCTCGCGGAGCGGCGTCGTGATCAGACCGGTTCTCGTCGTCGCGCCGATCAGGGTGAAACGCGGCAGATCGATCCTGACCGAGCGCGCCGCCGGCCCTTCGCCGATGACCAGATCGAGCTCGAAATCTTCCATCGCCGGATAAAGCACTTCTTCGATGGCAGGATTAAGGCGATGGATCTCGTCGATGAAGAGAACATCGCGCTCGTTCAAATTGGTCAAGATTGCGGCAAGATCTCCGGCACGCGCGATCACCGGCCCCGAGGTCGCGCGCAAACCAACACCGAGCTCGCGCGCGACAATCTGCGCCAGCGTGGTCTTGCCGAGGCCGGGCGGGCCATAGAACAGCACGTGGTCAAGCGGCTCGCCGCGTCCTTTTGCGGCTTCGATGAATACTTTCAGGTTTTCTCTAACCCGCGCCTGGCCGATGAAGTCGGCGAGGAGCTTCGGCCTGAGCGCGACATCGGGATGATCCTCGGCGCGTGGCTCGGCGGTCACCATTCGAGTCGTGCTCATGGCGCGAGCTCCTTCAACCCGGCCCTGATCAACGCCTCAACCGGTGCCTCGGCGCCAACGCGGTTCGCCGCGCGGCCGATCGCGGTCTGCGCTTCGCTCGGTCGATAGCCAAGATGAACCAGGGCGGAGATCGCATCGCGCGCACTTGCGCCAACCACGATCGCCGCCCCGCCTTTGCCCGGCACGGTCGTAAAGGCGGCCTCGGCCGGGACCTTATCTCTCAACTCGGTGACGATACGCTCGCCCAGTTTGCGCCCGACGCCCGCCGCGCGGGTCAAGCTCGTCCAATCCTGGACCGCGATGTTATGCGCGAGTTCATCGGCCCTGAATGTGCTGAGCATGGCGAGCGCGACTTTGGCGCCTACACCTTGCACGGTTTGCAACAAACGGAACCAGTCGCGCATCGCGAGGTCTTCGAAGCCATAAAGCAAGATCGCGTCGTCGCGCACCACGGTCTCGACCGTGAAGGAAAGCCGCGCGCCCGGCGCCGGCAGACCTTGCAGCATGCGGCTCGAACAATGCACGAGATAGCCAACGCCACCGACGTCGAGCACGAGATGATCGACGCCAACAGAGTCGAGCAGGCCGGACAATTTGGCAATCATGCCCGCACCACGCGCCGCGCCGCGTCGGCAGAGGCCGCGCGCGTCCAATGCGCCAGCGTGGCACCGATATGGGCGTGACAAATCGCGACCGCGAGCGCGTCCGCCGCATCGCCAGCGGTCGCACCGACGCCCGGGAGCAGCCGGCGCACCATCATCGCGATCTGCATCTTGTCGGCATGGCCGGCGCCGACCACTGCCTTCTTCACTTGATTCGTGGCGTATTCGGCGACCGGCAGACCGGCCAGCGCCGGCACCAAGAGAGCAATACCGCGCGCCTGGCCAAGCTTCAGGGTCGAGACCGGGTTGCGATTCACGAATGTCTCCTCGACCGCAGCCTCATCCGGCCGGTAGGCGTCGAGCACTTGAACGAGGCCGGCGTGCAACTCGACCAGTCGCTCGGCCAGCGTGCCGCGATCGGTCGAACGGATCACACCGCTCGCGACATAGCCGAGCCGGTTGCCTTCGACCTCGATCACGCCCCAGCCGGTCGCGCGCAGGCCGGGATCGAGACCGATCACGCGCGGCACTGTGGGCCACCTCTCATGCCGTCGCGAGCTTTTGCATCACGTCGTCAGAGACTTCGTAATTGGCGAACACTTGCTGAACATCGTCATTGTCATCGAGCGCCTCGATCAACTCGAACAATGTCGCGGCGCGGTCGGCTCCCACCGGGACAGAGCTTTGCGGCTTCCACGACAGCCTTGCACTTTCGGCCGGGCCGAAGCGCGCTTCGAGCACATCGCGCACCACGTTGAAATCCTCCGGACCGCTGAGCACTTCGTGGCCGTCGACGTCCGACGTACAATCCATCGCCCCGGCCTCGATCGCCGCTTCGACCATTTGGTCTGCACTAGCCACGCTCGCGGGATAACGTATCGCACCGACCCGCTGGAACATGAAGGTGACGCTGCCGGTCTCGCCGAGCGAGCCGCCGTGCCGTGTGAAAATCGATCGAATCTCCGAGGCGGTGCGGTTGCGATTGTCAGTCAGGGCGTCGACCATGACCGCGACGCCGCCCGGCCCATAGCCTTCATAACGCATTTCGTCATACACGACGTCGTCACCGCCGGCGGCTTTTTTGAGCGCGCGATCAATATTGTCCTTCGGCACATTGGCGGCGCGCGCCGCCGCCATCGCCGAGCGCAACCTCGGATTCGAGGCCGGATCGGCCAACCCCTGTTTGGTCGCGACGACGATTTCACGCACAAGTTTTGTGAATTGGCGGGCGCGGCGCTGATCCTGCGCGCCCTTGCGGTGCATGATGTTCTTCCACTTGGAATGACCAGCCATAGATCCCGCACTATGCTCCATTTAGCCGCTTTGGCTGGAGAAAATACCACATGCTGTAAAGGCGCGCATCGCTACCATTAGCGCCCTCGTGTGGCAAGAATTGGACGCGCTTTGCCCGAGCCAGCCTAGGAAACGTCACGCCGCGCCAGCACCCGCAGCCGGCGATAGTCGACAAGCCAGCGGCCGTTGACGCAGAGGCTGGGCTTGGTGCGCTCGACCACCGACGCGATCACCGCCGCGTGGCGCTCGGGTGGCAGCGGTGCCAAAAACGGTCGCACGAACATGCGGAGCCAGTCGGCCATGCCATCCTCGAGGTCGTCGAGCGGGGTCGGACGGTCGAACAATTGAGCTTCGGCGATCTCGAAGCCGCCGCGCTCGAGCCGCGTGCAGTACTCGCCGAGCCGGGGGAAGTACCACGGCCGCGGCCATTTCGCCTCAGGCACGCCGGCTTCCGCGAGGACGGCATAGATCGCCTCAACCACCGTCGCAACGTTACGGTGGCCGCCCATTTCAAGCGCAAGGCGGCCGCCCGGCTTTAGGGCGCGTGCCATCGCGCCAATGACACGCTGGGGCCGCGTCATCCAGTGCAGTGCGGCGTTCGACAGGATGCCGTCAACCTGCTGCTTCAATCGAAACGCCTCGCCGTTCGCGCACACGAAATCGAGGCCCGGGTGGGCGGTCCTGGCGTGCTCGATCATGGCGGGATCGCTATCCAACCCGATCACGCTGGCGCCGCGAGCCGCGATCTCAGCCGCCATCTTGCCGGTGCCACAACCCAAATCGAGGATGGTTTCCCCCGGTTTCGGGTCCAGCTGTTCGACCAAATTGGCGCCCAGCCGGTGAATGAAGCCGAACGCCTGGTGGTAGTGGCCGGCGTCCCAACCCGGCGTCTTGACACCCGAATCGCTCATTGGCGACCACTCTTTGGGCGCCCGCGGCGACCAACCGAATTGAGTCTTGGCGGCGGCTGTTCAATAATCAGTAATCGGTTTGGTGTCATGTCGGTACGGCGCATCGCGACGGGATGTGAGGGCGGACTCGAGGATGGCGAAGCACAGCAGCGCGAGCACAGCGGCCCGGATGGCGTCGATCCCGAAGCTCGACGCCAAGACGCGCACCGTGCTCGCCACATTTCGCCCCGTCCTCGAGGCGCAGCTCGATGATATCGTGGCCGAGTTCCTGAGCTACGCCACGGCATGGCCCGAAATGCGCGCCATGGCGCAATCGCCCCAGGCCATGCAGTGTTTTCGCCAGGCGCAGGGACGCCATCTGCTCAATCTCTTTTCCGGCGAGTTCGACGAGGGCTATTTCGCACGAATCAGTCGCATGGGCCAGGCGCATGAGCGCGCCGGGCTCGAGCCGCGCTGGTATCTGGGCGCCTATGGTCATGTCCTCAAGCGTCTGGTCGAGCTCGCGATCGCGAGCTGCGGTACCGATGCCGCGCGTCTGCTCGCCATGGTGAGTGCGATCAACCGCGTGGTCGAGCTCGACATGGCGTGCGCGGTGGCGACGCTCGATGCCACGCCGCGCGCCGCGATCGCGACGCTGCCCAAGCTCGGGCCGGGGATCGCCGGCCTGATTGAGGCCGGCTCGCTCAAGTCGAAGCGCGGCCGCAAGAGCGCCTGACCCCGTCATTGGTCGGGCCAGGCTTCGGCGAGGCCGGGGCCAACGCGCAGCGGTCCAACCGATTTCGCAAGGCCGCTTCGGTCGTCGGTCTCGACCATCACGCCGCACATCATGCCATCGCCTTGGGCCGGTTCGAGCCGCGCCGTCGGCAGCTTGCGTACGAAGCGCTCGACCGCGACGGCCGGATCCATGCCGATTACCGAGGCGTAGTCGCCGCACATCCCGGCGTCGGTTTGAAAGCCCGTGCCTTTGGGTAGGATGCGGGCATCGGCTGTAGGCACGTGGGTATGCGAACCGATCGCGAGCGAGACCATGCCATCGAGATGGTAGCCGAGCGCCTGCTTCTCGCTGGTCGCCTCGCCATGGATATCGACCACGATCGCGTTGACCGTGGTGCCGAGCTGATGTTTCTGCAACTCCGCCTTGACCGCGGCGAATGGACAGTCGAGCGGATCCATGAACAGCCGTGTCATCAATTGCACGACCAGAATGGTGCGACCATCTTGCGTGCGATAGGTCGCCGCGCCGCGGCCCGGTGTGCCCGCCGGATAATTGAGCGGACGCAGCAAACGGGTGTCGGACTCGATATAGCCGATGGTTTCGCGCTGATCCCAGGCGTGGTTGCCGAGCGTCAAGACGTCGGCGCCAACTTGATAGAGGCCGCGGCAAATCTCCCCGGTAATGCCATAGCCACCGGCAGCGTTCTCGCCATTGACGATCACGAAATCGAGACCGAGCCGCTCACGCGCCGCGGGCAGATGGCGCGCCACAGCGTCGCGTCCGGCGCGCCCCACGACGTCGCCCAAAAATAGAATCCTCATCGGACCAACGCCCCCGCCGCGATTTGTGGGAAAGCGCTCACGCCTTCTTCAGTCACGATCCAATCAAGCCGCTGATCGTTTGGACCATGCGGCACCTCGTCCATCGCCTGCCCGGCGAACGCGACGCCGATGGCGAGAACGGGTCCGCGCTCGCGCAGCTTCGCCAAGCTCCGATCATAGAAGCCCCCGCCATAGCCGAGCCGGTTGCCCTCGCCATCGAAGGCGAGCAGCGGCACGAGCACGACCGAGGGATCGAGCGCCGGCGCATCGGCGCCTGGCTCCTCGATTCCGAGCCGATTGGCCACCAACTCATCGCCCGCCCGCCAGCGGCGGAACATGAGCGGCTCGCCCTTTGCCGTTATAACCGGCAGGACGCAGTCATGACCGCGGTCGGCGAAGTGCGCGAGGAAGGGACGATCGTCGAATTCATCCGCCATGGGCCAATAGCCCGCGACGATGGCCTGTTCGGGTACGGAAACCCGGGTCACGAGATGGCGGACCGCCGCGCGCTCGGCAAAAGCGCCGGCCACGGCCTTGGCCGCGCGCCGTCGCTCAATTGCAAGATGGCGTGCCGCACGTTTCGCCGCGCGTAGTTTGTCAGTCGTGCTCAAATGCGATGCCGCCGATCATTCTGGCACAGACCGACTGTGGCGATAGGCGGCGCCGCAAAGACCGTCGCACCGTTGTTCCCTCTAGGCCTGCTTGTGCAGGTGGGCACCGTATGCCTGGGCCTGAGCCCAAGTAGGGACAGCTCCCGAGAGGTACAATATTGGCCCCGGGAAACATATGGAGCGTCGCATCCCGCAGCAACCGCCCATGACGACCTTAGTCTGCTTCGAGGCGGGCAGCAATATCATCGAGCCGCGTGGCGAGACGATCGAGCGTGGGCGCGACGCGTCGCTCGACCGAATCGAGCGTGGTCTTGCGCGCCGCAACTTCGGCGCCCGCAAGCGACTCGCGGGTTCGGCGCAACTCGTCATGGGCTTCGGCGAGCTCATCGGCGACCAAGAGCCCGATCATGACCAGCAGGCGCGATTCGCTGACCACGCCGACCGTACGGTCAAGCTCGGCGGCCCGCTTGTCCAAATAGGAAGCGAGCCGGATGACCTGCTCTTCCTGTCCGTCATCGCAGGCGACCGGGTAACTCCGGCCGCGAATGGTGATGGCGACTTGGCCCATGGTCAGCGACCGATCATCGAGCGCACGTCGGCGATCGTCTGGGTCAGTCGATTTGCCACCGCATCGCTTACCACCTTGGCCGCAGCATAGCGCTCTTGCGAATCGCTGACCAGGGCGGTCAAACGATCGCGCTCCATCGTGAAGCGCGCCAATTCCTCGCGCGCGGCGGCGTGCTCATCGGCCAATGCGCGAAGCTCGCTTTCGAGCGCCGCGATGCGGACTCGAAGCCTAGCGCGCGGTCCCGTCTCGACCACTTGGGCGAGCCGATCGACCGCCGCCTCGAGACGGGCACATGCTTCATCGAGCGTATCCATGTCGTGCTCTTGCCTCACCCCCTGGCAATGCGCCGGCGCAAGCATCCGGCATCGCGGCGAAGGCGTCAACCGAGGAGCCGCGAGTTCCTTTCGCGCGTGCGGCAGAATCAGTTGACGGCCCAACACCCCGGCTGCATGGTGCGCCCGCCGCCAACGCCCCTTTCCGCCGCCCGAGCCAGAATGAACAACCCGCAGCCGACCGCCTCGCACAAAGACATGGCGAACGCGATCCGCGCGCTTACCATGGACGCCGTCCAGCGCGCGAACTCCGGCCACCCCGGCATGCCGATGGGGACCGCCGACCTCGCCACCGTTCTGTTCACGCGTTTCTTGAAATTCGATCCGGCCGACCCGGCATGGCCGGACCGCGACCGTTTTGTGCTCTCCGCCGGGCACGGCTCGATGTTGCTCTATGCCCTGCTCTATCTGACCGGCTATGACGATATCGACATCGAGGCGATCAAGAATTTTCGCCAGCTCGATAGCCGCACGGCCGGACACCCGGAATATGGCCATGCCGCCGGGATCGAGACCACAACGGGCCCGCTCGGCCAGGGCCTGGCCAACGCAGTCGGCATGGCGCTCGCCGAACGCATGCTGGCGGCACGCTTCGGCGCAAGCGTCGTCGACCACCACACCTACGTCATCGCCGGCGACGGATGTCTGATGGAGGGCATCAGCCACGAAGCCGCTTCGCTCGCCGGGCATCTCAAACTCGGCCGGCTGATCGTGCTTTATGACAGCAACCAGATTTCGATCGACGGGCCGACCTCGCTCTCGTTCAGTGACGACACGGCCAAGCGTTTCGCCGCCTATGGCTGGGACACGCGGAGCATCGACGGCCATGATCCCGAAACGGTCGCCGCCGCGATCGAAGCGGCGCGGCAGACCGCGACACCCTCGCTCATCATTTGCCGCACCACGATCGCATTCGGCGCGCCGACCAAAGCCGGCACCGCCGATTCGCATGGCGCGCCGCTCGGCGATGCCGAAATCAAAGGCGCGCGTGAGCGGCTCGGTTGGCCGCACGCGGCGTTCGAGGTGCCGCTTGACGTGCTTGCTGCGTGGCGTGGCGCAGGCGCGCGCGGCGCCAAGAGCCGTGACGCCTGGGCAAAACGCCATGCCGCACTCGCTTCGGGCACGCGCGAGAGCTTCGATCGTGCGATCGTCGGCAACCTGCCGGTTGAAGCTGGCGCGGCGCTTGATGCGCTCAAAGCCAAGTTCAGCGCCGAAAAGCCCGCGCTCGCGACGCGTGTCTCGAGCCAGAAATCGATCGAGGCGGTCGCGCCCGTTCTACCAGAACTAATCGGTGGCTCGGCCGATTTGACCGGGTCGAACGGCACCAAGGTGGCGAGCCTTGGCGCGGTGACCGCCGAGGCCTATGGCGGGCGCTACATTTATTATGGCGTGCGCGAGCACGGCATGGCGGCGGCGATGAACGGCATCGCGCTTCATGGCGGGCTCATTCCGTTCGGCGGTACGTTTTTGGTATTCGCCGATTATTGCCGGCCTTCGATCCGGCTCTCGGCGCTCATGGGCGTACGCGTCATTTACGTCATGACGCATGATTCGATCGGGCTCGGTGAAGACGGCCCGACGCATCAGCCGGTCGAACACCTGGCCAGCCTGCGCGCCATGCCGAATCTTCTCGTGCTGCGCCCGGCCGACGCGGTCGAGACCGCCGAATGCTGGCAAATCGCGCTCGCCCAAAAGGCTGGCCCGAGCGTGCTCGCCCTGACGCGCCAGAATTTGCCGACGCTGCGCACCGAGCATGTCGCCGAAAATCGCTCGGCCAAAGGCGGCTATGTGATGCAGGAGGCGAGCACGGGCAAGCCCAGTGTCGTGTTGCTCGCGACCGGATCGGAAGTTTCGCTCGCGGCCGAGGCGCGCACCAAGCTCGAAGCCGATGGCGTGCCGACGCGCGTGGTCTCCCTTCCCTCCTTCGAATTGTTCGATGCCCAGCCCGATGCCTACCGCTCGGCTGTGCTTGGCGGCGACCTCGTCCGCATCGGCGTCGAAGCGGCCGTCCGCCAGGGCTGGGAGCGCTATTTGGGCGCGAACGGCACGTTCATCGGCATGTCGGGCTTTGGCGCTTCGGCACCGATCAAGGCGCTCTATCAGCGCTTTGGCATCACCGCCGAAGCGATCGTCAAGGCGGCGAAGGAACGCCTCTAGCCCCCGAATCCGATGCGCGCTATCGGATCGATGATGTAGAATCATCCTCGGGAGGCGCCATGGATCAAAGCGGAGAAAGCCGGGCCGAACGCCGATTGGCGGCGATTCTCGCCGCCGACGTGGTCGGCTATAGCCGGCTCATGGGCGTCGATGAAGAGGGCACGCTCAACCAGCTGA
>CAMDDO010000084.1 GCA_945892755.1 Rhizobium sp. Q54
AAAGCTGAAAATCAGCGGGGAATGAGATGCAACCACTTGATCCTCAGGTCCAGGCGGTGTGCGACGAAGTGAACGCACTCGAGGCTCCGTCGTTATGGGACCGTCCGATCGCCGACACGCGCAAGGATTTCAATGACCTCGTGCTCGGCCTTGCCGCACCGGGCCCAGAGGTCGGGCGGGTCGAGAACCGCACCATTCCCGGCCCGCATGGGCCGATCTCGTTGCGCCTCTATTGGCCGGCGGGGGCAGACAAAAAGAAGCCGCTGCCGGTCTACCTCAATTTCCATGGCAGTGGCTATGTCGTGCTCGGGCTCGACACGCATGACCATGTTTGCCGCGCGATCTGTAATGGCGCCGAGTGCATCGTGGTCGCCGTCGACTATCGCAAGGGGCCCGAGCACCGCTTCCCGAAGGGGCCCGACGATTGCTGGGCCTCGACCGTGTGGGCGGCACAGCATAGCGCTGAATTCGGCGGCGATCCCATGCGCATCGCGGTCGGGGGCGATTCGGCCGGCGGCTGTCTCGCGACCGTTGTCGCGCAGCGCGCCAAGGCAGAGGGCGGGCCGAAGCTTGTCTTTCAACTGCTGGTCTATCCAGTGACCGACACGCGCGAGGACACCGCGTCTTACAAGACCTTCGCCGAAGGCTATTTGCTGACCGCCGAACTGATGCACTGGTTCTTCGACCGCTACTTCAGCAACGAGGCCGAGAAGGCGACCGTCACGGCGGCGCCACTCCGCGCCAAGGATTTGAGCGGCTTGCCGCCGACCTTGCTGATGACCGCGAGCCACGATCCGCTTTTTGACGAGGGCGTGGCCTATGCCGAAAAACTGCGCAAGGCAGGCGTGCCAATCGAGTACATCAATTATCAAGGCCACATCCACGGATTTTGGACCGCGACCGGCCGTTTCGATGTCGCGACAAAGGCGCACCAAGTCGCCATTGCTGCGTTGCGGCGAGCCTTCGGCACGACATAGGAAGCACACACCATGCGCCACGCTGAATTCGATGCGATCATCATCGGCGCTGGCTTCTCGGGTATCTACATGCTCGAGCGTTGCCGAGCCCTCGGGTTCTCGGCGCGGGTGATCGAGGCGGGCACGGGACCGGGCGGTACTTGGTATTGGAACCGCTATCCGGGTCTGCGCTGCGACGTCGAGAGCATGACCTATTCCTATTCGTTCTCGGACGATATCCAGCGCGAATGGACGTGGAGCGAACGCTACGCGACCCAGGCGGAGATCCTGCGCTACGTCAATTATGTCGTCGACAAGCTCGATTCGCGCCGCGACATGCAGTTCGAGACGTGCGTTACGGGCGCCATCTTCGACGAGGCTGAGGACCGCTGGAAGATCGAGACCGATCGCGGCGAACACTACATCGCAAAATATTGCATCATGGCGACGGGCTGTTTGTCGGTCATGGACCCGCCCAGATTCAAAGGGCTCGAGCGCTTCAAGGGTCAATGGTACCACACCGCCGCATGGCCCAAGGAGGGCGTCGACTTCACCGGCAAGCGGGTCGGCGTCATCGGTACCGGTTCATCGGGCATCCAGTCGGTCCCGGTGATCGCCGAGCAGGCGGCGCACCTCACCGTCTTTCAGCGCACCGCGAACTACAGCATTCCGGCCTGGAACAGGCCGCTCGACGAAGACAGCGTAAGGCGTTGGAAAGCGGGATATCCGGCATTGCGGAAAAAGGCGCAAGTCTCGCCAGTGGGCGCTGATTTTGATCCACCCGACAAATCGACCTTCGAGGTGTCAGCGGAAGAGCGGCGGCGCCGTCTCGAGGAGATGTGGCAAAGGGGCTCGTTCGGCTTTTTGTCCGCCTTCACCGATCTGCTGACCAATCAGGCGGCGAGCGATCTGGTCGGTGCATTCGTCGAAGAAAAAATCCGCGCCGTGGTGAAGGACCCAAAGGTCGCCGATCTGCTCTGCCCCAAGAATCTGCCGATCGGCACCAAGCGGCTGTGCGTCGACACTCACTATTACGAGACCTTCAACCGCGACAACGTCAGCCTCGTCGACATTAAGGCGGCACCGATCGAGGAGATCACCCCGGCCGGCCTGATCGCGGGCGGCGTGGAATACGCGCTCGACGCGATCGTCTTCGCCACCGGCTATGATGCCATGACCGGCGCGCTGTTCAGGATCAATCCGCGCGGGCGCGGCGGCATGACGCTGAAAGAGAAATGGGCCAGCGGCCCGCGCACCTATTTGGGCGTCGCGGTCGCCGGTTTTCCGAACCTGTTCACCATCACCGGGCCCGGCAGCCCATCGGTGATCAGCAACATGTTGGTTTCGATAGAGCAGCACGTCGACTGGATCGCCGACTGCATCGCCCATTTGCGGGCGCATGATCTCGACCTCATCGAGCCGACCGTCGAGGCCGAAGACAAATGGACCAGCCATGTGAATGAGGTGGCGGAGGGGACGCTCTTTCTCAAATCCGACACTTGGTACCTCGGCGCGAACATTCCAGGCAAGCCGCGCGTCTGCTTCCCTTATCTCGGCGGCGTCGGCACCTACAAGAAAATATGCGACGAGATAACGGCCAAGGACTATGAGGGGTTCGCACTGAGCAGGGCAGAGGCGCGCGCGGCGGCTCGGGTCGGCTAAAGGCGTGAGGCGTGCCCTGCGCTACGCCATGACCTGCCCGCGGTCGTAGTTATAGGCTTGGCCGGTGATGTCCTTCGCCGCGGGCGAGGCGAGAAAGACATAGAGATTGGCGAGCTCGTCGGGCTCGATCCAGCCGCGGTTGATCACCATCGAAGCAAGAATGAGATTGCGTGCTTTCTCAGTGATCTCTTTCTCGTTCAGCTCGGTGCGGATCGTGCCCGGGCAAATCGCGTTCACGGTAATGCCGCGTGGGCCCAGTTCATGCGCGAGTGCGCGCATCATACCGATGATGCCGTGTTTCGAGGCGCAATAGGCCGCGTATTCGGCGCCGGCCGCCTTGCCCCAGACCGAAGCGGTGAAGATGATCCGCCCGCCGGGCGCGATCGCCGGCAAAGCCGCGCGCGTGACGAAAAAGTGACCGGTCAAATTGATATCGATAACGCGCTCGAACGCGGCGTCGACATCGTCGCGCGGGCCGGCGACCGGGGTACGGGTTCCAATACCGGCATTGTTGACCAGGACATCGATGGGTCCAAGCGCGCCGACCGTCGCATATACCTCGACACGGTTCGCGATATCGCAGCGACGGCCGATCACGCGCCGCTTCGTCTCGCCGGACAATGCCGTGGCCGCGTCGGCCACCCGTTCGTTGATATCTAGGATGGCGACCTCGGCACCGGCATCGACAAAGGCCTTGGCCACGGCATAACCGATGCCCTGGGCGCCGCCGGTCACGACAACGCGCTTGCCGGAAACATCGAACGGATTCACTGGCGCCTCCCACGCGGCGGGGCAACCCACGCGAGAGGCGTGGAGGCCCGGGCCGGAATCGAACCGACGTACGCGGATTTGCAGTCCGCTGCATGGCCACTCTGCCACCGGGCCGCGCGAGCGGCCGAACCTAGGGAACCAGCCGCGTGGATATCACCAAATCAATGGGCAAGCCGCGCGAGTCGCCCATATAAGAGAACCGGCCATGGCGAATCAACTCAGTAAGCGTCGGCCCATTGTCAAGGCGGGGGCGGGGGCTATAGTAACGCGCCGCAGCGGCCGCGGGCAAAGGCCGAGCATATCGAGTATTGGGGTAATGATGATCGATTACGCCGCGGCCCGTCGCCACATGGTCGATAGCCAGGTCCGGCCCAATCGGGTCAGCGATGCGCGCGTAATCGACGCGCTGCGCGAGGTGCCGCGCGAGCGCTTCGTCCCCAGCCGCTTGAGGGGCGTCGCCTATGTCGACGACGCGATCGAAATCGCGCCTGGGCGGTTCTTGATGGAACCGATGGTGTTCGCGCGCCTGCTCAACGCGGCACGGATCAAGCCGGCCGACGTGGCGCTCGATCTGGCGACCGGCACCGGATATGGCGCCGCCGTCTTGTCGCGGCTCGCCACCACCGTGGTGGCGGTCGAAGGCAACCCCGCTTTGGCCAGCGAAGCCGGTGCCGCGCTTACCGAGGTCGGCGCTGACAATGTCGTGGTGATCAGCGGCGAGCCGACCAGCGGGCATCCCGCCCAGGCACCCTATGACGTGATCTTGTGTGAAGGCGCGATCGAGGCGATGCCCGAGGCCGTGCTCGCCCAGCTCGCCGAGGGCGGCCGGGCGGTGGCGGTCGTGCGGGTGCCGGGCGCGGTCGGCGCCGCCATGTTGTGGGAGCGGCATCATGGGCACGTCTCGGGCCGAGCCTTGTTCGAGGCATCGGTGCCGCTATTGCCGAGCGCCACGCGGGCTCCCACTTTCGTGTTCTAGCGGCACGCGAGTGGGCGTGACGCTTTCTCTTTCCACGCCGGAGCGACTGGCAATAGCCAATCGATGTGCGGCGTGACGGCTTGAAAGGCGCACCGATGAGACGGTTGGCTCTGATCGGAATGGTGGTGGCGGGCTTGGGCGGCTTGAGCGCTTTTGGCTCGCTCCGCGCCGAAACGCTCGACGAGGCGTTGGTCAGTGCCTATCGATCCAACCCGACCCTGCTCGCGAAGCGGGCCGAGTTGCGCGCGACCGATGAAGGTGTTTCAAGCGCACGCTCAGGCTGGCGACCGACCGTCTTGCTGGAGGGCGACCTAGGGCATACCGAATTCGAGAACAAGACGCGGACGGGAAAAACCAGGGACTCGTTCAGTCCGCGCGGCATTTCGCTCAGCGCCGTGCAGCCGCTCTATACGGGTGGGCGAACCGAAGCCGAAATCCGCGTCGCCGAGCACGCCGTCCAGGCCGGGAGGGCCGATCTGCAGGTCACCGAGCAGGGCGTCATGCTCGACGCCGTGACGGCCTATTTTGACGTGCTGCGCAATCTTTCCGAGGTTCAGCTCAACATCAACAACGAGCGGGTCGCCGGCAAGCAGCTTGAAGCGGCGCGCAACCGCTTCGAGGTCGGCGAGGTGACCCGCACCGATGTCGCGCAAGCGGAAGCGCGCCTGGCCCAGGCCCGTGCCGATCGTGTCGCGGCGGAAGGCAATTTGGTCGCATCGCGCTCGACCTATCGCGAAGTCATCGGTGACCTTCCGACCCAGCTCGAATGGCCCGAGCCCGCGCCGCGCCTGCCCGAGTCCGAGGATGCCGCGCGCGAACTCGCCGCCAAAGCTAATCCCTCGATCGTGCTCGCCGAGTTCGGCGAACGTGGCGCCCGCGAGCAGATCGACGTGGCGCGCTCGACCTTGATGCCCAAGGTCCAGCTGCGCGGCGATCTCAGCCAAGGTTATGAGCAATCGACCTTCTTCGAGCGCGAGAGCGCGGCATCGATCAGGGCCCAAGTCACGGTCCCGCTTTACCAGAGCGGTTCGGAATACGCCGAGGTGCGACGGACCAAACAGGTCGCGGGCCAGCGACGGCTCGAGCTCGACATCGCGCGCCGAGCCGTGTTCGACGAGGTGACCCAGGCCTGGGAAGCGCTGATGACCGCGCAAGCCCGCGGCGCCGCGCTGGCCTCTCAGATCGAAGCAGCCCGGGCGGCGCTTGACGGCGTGGAGCAGGAAGCCGATGTCGGTCTGCGCACCACGCTCGACGTGCTCGACGCCGAGCAGGAATTGTTCGCCGCGCAGGTCAACGCGGTCAGGGCACGCCGTGACGAATATGTCGCTGGCTTTCGCGTCAAGTCCTCGGTTGGCGAACTGACCGCCGAGCTACTCGGCCTACCGGTCGAGCGCTATGACGTGACCGGATATTACGGCATCGCGCGCGACAAGTGGTACGGCACGGAAATCGAAGGCGAATAGCGCGTCGCCCCGCCCGCATCGCGGGGTTTGTTCTTGTTCTGTTAACCATTCTTGGTTAACACTCCGGCCGGCATAGTCAAGGATTGCGCGATGGCCGAAGCGAAGCCGCAAAAAGAGCCGTCGATGGAGGAGATTCTAGCCTCCATTCGCCGCATTATTTCCGAGGACGGCGAGAGCGGGGGAACCGCGGCGCCGGCCGCGAGCGCGCCCGCGCCAGCCGCCGAGGCCGTGCTCGAGCTCACCACCGAAGTCGATACCGAAGGCAACCCCGTCATTCCTGCCGAGCCGCCCAAGCCGCGCGCGGCTCAGCCGGTTGCCGAGTCATCGCCAGCGCCGGCGCCGGCCAAGCAGGCCGACATCGACGCGATGGACTTCGACGCCGTAACACCCGCGCCGGCGGCGCCGCCGAGCGACGTGACGCCCTTGGTCGATGCCGGCACCGCCAACGCGGCGGCGGCGGCCTTTGCCTCGTTGAGTGAACAGGTTGCGCCCTCAAGGCCCGGCGCAGCAGGAACACGTTCCGACGTCGCTGGTCGGACGGTCGAAGAGCTGGCGGAAGATCTGCTCCGTCCGATGCTGCAGGGTTGGCTCGACGAGAATCTCCCAACCATGGTCGAGCGACTGGTCAAGCGCGAGATCGAGCGCATCGCGCAGCGCGGTACCAGGGGCTGACTCGCGTTTTCGGCGGTGATCGCGTAAACAGCCCCGCCGAAACCCGTTCCGCTCCTGAGGGCCAGCCATGCTGGACAAGACCTTCTCGCCCGCCGAGATCGAGGCGCGCCACTACGCCGCGTGGGAAGCTTCGGGCGCCTTTCATGGCCGGCCGGCCGGTGGGGCGCCGTGGTGCGTGACCATGCCGCCGCCGAACGTGACCGGCAGCTTGCACATGGGTCACGCGCTCAACAACACGCTGCAAGACATTTTGACGCGCTATCGCCGGAAGCAGGGCAGGGATGCCCTCTGGCAGCCCGGCATGGACCACGCCGGCATCGCGACCCAGATGGTGGTCGAGCGTCAACTGGCCGAAGCCAAACAGAACCGGCGCGACATGGGACGCGACGCCTTTATCGAGCGGGTGTGGGCCTGGAAGGCGGAGTCGGGCGGCACGATCGGGCGCCAGCTCCGTCGGCTCGGCGCCACGGCCGATTGGTCGCGCGATCGCTTCACCATGGACGAAGGCCTGAGCGCCGCTGTGCTCAAGGTTTTCGTCGCGCTCCATAAAGAGGGTCTGATCTATCGCGACAAGCGCCTGGTCAATTGGGATCCGAAGCTGCTCACCGCGATCTCCGACCTCGAGGTCGAGAACCGCGAGGTGAAGGATGGCAAACTCTGGTATTTCCGCTACCCGATCGAGGGCCGCGATGGCGAATTCGTCACGGTCGCGACCACGCGCCCCGAGACGATGCTTGGCGATTCGGGCGTCGCGGTGCATCCCGATGACCCGCGCTACAAACACCTGATCGGCGGGCATGCGATCCTGCCCCTGGTCGGGCGGCGGCTGCGCATCGTCGGCGACGACTATGCCGACCCCGAACAGGGCTCGGGCGCGGTCAAGATCACGCCGGCGCACGACTTCAACGATTTCGAGGTCGGCAAGCGCCACGGGCTTGAGATGATCAACGTGTTCGATGCCGAGGCCCGTTTGAATGAAAACGTGCCCGAGGCCTATCGCGGACTCGATCGCTTCAAGGCGCGCGAAAAAGTCGTCGCCGACATGGAGGCGCTCGGGCTCCTTGAGAAGATCGAGCCGCGCGCCCATACGGTTCCCTATGGTGATCGTTCTGGCGTCGTGATCGAGCCCTGGCTGACCGATCAATGGTATGTCGACGCCAAGACGCTGGCCGAGCCCGCGATCAAGGCGGTCGAGGATGGGCGCATCCGCTTCGTGCCGAAGCGCTGGGAGAACACCTATTTCGAGTGGATGCGCAACATCCAGCCCTGGTGCATTTCACGCCAGCTCTGGTGGGGCCATCAGATCCCCGCCTGGTACGGGCCGGATGGCACGGTGTTCGTCGAACCGAGCGAAGCCGAGGCGCAAGCGAAAGCAAGCGCGCATTATGGCAAGGCCGTGTCGCTCAAGCGCGATGAAGACGTGCTCGACACCTGGTTCTCCTCCGGTCTCTGGCCGTTCTCGACCCTGGGTTGGCCGGATGAGACGCCCGAGCTCAAGCGCTATTATCCGACCAGCGTGCTCGTCACCGGCTTCGACATCATCTTCTTCTGGGTCGCGCGCATGATCATGCTCGGGCTCCATTTCAGGGGCGATGTGCCGTTTCGCGATGTCTATATCCACGCGCTGGTGCGCGATGAGCGCGGCCAGAAAATGTCGAAATCCAAGGGCAATGTGATCGACCCCTTGGCGTTGATGGACAAATACGGCGCGGATGCTCTGCGCTTCACGCTCGCCGCCATGGAGGCGCAGGGGCGCGACATCAAGCTCGCCGAATCCCGCGTCGAGGGTTATCGCAATTTCGCGACCAAATTATGGAACGCCGCGCGCTTTCTGGAATCGAATGGCTGCGGCGGCGGGGCGGGCTTCGATCCCGCCACGGCCAAGAGCACGCTCAATCGCTGGATCGTGGGCGAGACCGCGCGCGCGGCTGCGAAGGTCGGCAAGGCGCTTGACGCCTATCGCTTCAACGACGCGGCCGGCGCGATCTACCATTTCGTGTGGGACATTTATTGCGACTGGTATGTCGAGTTCGCGAAGCCCGCCTTGACCGGCCCTGACGGCGCCGAGAAAACCGAGACGCGGCGCTGCGCGAGCTGGGTGATGGATCAGATCCTCGGCCTGCTGCACCCGTTCATGCCGTTCGTCACCGAGGAGCTCTGGTCGCGCCTGGATGAGGGGCGCAAGGCACAATTGATCGTCACGCCATGGCCGGCTCTGCCGCTCGCGCTGATCGACGCGACGGCCGATGCGGAAATGAATTGGCTGGTGCGGTTGGTGTCCGAGATTCGCGCGGTGCGCTCCGAGATGAACGTACCCGGCGCCTCCAAGCTCGATCTGGTGGCAGTCGGCGCGAGCGAGGCCACGCGCGCGCGCATGGAGCGGCATCGGGATTTAATCTTGCGGCTCGGCCGGCTTGAGCGCGTCGCGCCGGTCGATGGTCAGGCGCCGAAGAACGCGGCGCAATTCGTGCTCGACGAGGCCACGCTCTTTCTGCCGCTCGAAGGCGTGATCGACTTCGTCAAGGAGCGCGCCCGGCTGCAAAAGGAAATCGCGCGATTGGCCGGCGAGATTACCAAGATCGAGGCCAAGCTCGGCAATGCGGAGTTCGTCAAGCGCGCGCCGGAAGAGGTGATCGAGGAGCAGCGCGAGCGGCGCGATGATGCAAACGCCACGCGCGTCAAGTTCGAGGATGCGCTGAAGCGGCTGGGGGTGGGGTAGGGTACGTAGCACGCGCTGCCCCCTACACCGCTGCGTCATTGCCGGGCTTGACCCGGCAATCCAGTTCTTATTTCAGTCTGGATGCCCGGATCAAGTCCGGGCTTGACGAAAGAAAAAGCGGGCAAGAGCGAGCCGCTTGCAATCTCCTTGCTCCCGCTGGACACGGCGCGCACGGGAGGGCCTAATGGCACCTTCCTTTGTCCCAGCGAATGGACCCGATCATGACCGCGAAGTTCGACAAGTCGAAACTGCCGAGCCGACACATCACGCAGGGCCCTAAGAGCGCCGGCCACCGCGCGTTTTTCTACGCCATGGGCGTCTCGCGCGAGGAGATGAACCGGCCGATCGTCGGCGTCGCGACGACCTGGAACGAGACCGCGCCCTGCAACATCGCGCTGAAGCGCGAGGCGCAGGCCGCCAAATTCGGCGTGCAGGAAGCCGGCGGTACGCCGCGCGAGTTCACCACCATCACGGTGACCGACGGCATCGCCATGGGCCATCAGGGCATGAAGTCCTCGCTCGTCTCGCGCGACGTGATCGCGGACTCGGTCGAGCTTACCATGCGCGGTCATTCCTATGACGCGCTGGTTGGGGTGGCCGGCTGCGACAAATCGCTGCCCGGCATGATGATGGCGATGGTCAGGCTTAACGTGCCGTCGGTCTTCCTTTATGGCGGCTCGATTCTGCCCGGTCGACACAAAGGCAAGGACATCACCGTGATGGATGTCTATGAGCATTACGGCAAGTTCAGCGCCGGCCAGATCACCGAGGCGGAGCTGGACGAGATCGAAGCCCATGCTTGCCCCTCGGCCGGCAGTTGCGGCGGCCAGTTCACCGCGAACACGATGGCCTGCGTCTCGGAAGCGATCGGGCTCGCTCTGCCGGGCTCGGCCGGCGCGCCGGCGGCCTATGAGGCGCGCGACGAGTTCGCGGCCGATTCGGGCCGCGCGGTGATGAACCTCTTGAAGCTCGGCCTGCGTCCGCGCGACATCGTGACCCGGAAGGCGCTTGAGAATGCGGCGGCGATCGTCGCCGCGACCGGGGGGTCGACCAATGCCGGCCTCCATCTGCCGGCGATCGCGCATGAATGCGGCATCAAATTCGATCTGTTCGACGTCGGCCGCATCTTCAAGCAGACGCCCTATATCGCCGATCTGAAGCCGGGCGGCCGGTTCGTCGCCAAGGATCTGTTCGATGCCGGCGGCGTGCAGATCGTGCTGAAGGCGCTGATGGAGGGCGGCTTCCTGCACGGCGATTGCATGACCGTGACCGGCAAGACCATGGCGGAGAATTTGAAATCGCTGCGCTTCCCGAAAGAGCAACAGGTGGTGCGGCCGATCACCAACCCGTTCACCAAGACCGGTGGCGTGGTCACGCTGAAAGGCAATCTCGCGCCCGAAGGCGCGATCGTGAAAGTCGCCGGCATGAAGAAGCTGGCGCACACCGGCCCCGCGCTCTGCTTCGATTGCGAGGAAGACGCCATGAAGGCGGTCGTCAAGAAGAAATACAAGAAAGGCGATGTCATCGTGCTGCGCTATGAGGGGCCAAAGGGCGGCCCCGGCATGCGCGAGATGCTGGCGGTGACCTCGCAGCTTTATGGCCAGGGCATGGGCGAGGAAGTGGCGCTGATCACCGACGGGCGCTTCTCGGGCGCGACGCGTGGCTTCTGTATCGGCCATGTCGGCCCGGAGGCGGCGGTCGGCGGGCCGATCGCGCTTCTGAAGGATGGCGACATGATCACCATCGACGCCAACAAGGGCACGCTCTCGGTCGATCTGACCGCCGCCGAGTTGAAGAAGCGCGCCAAGTCCTGGAAGCCGCGCATGCACGACTATCAGTCTGGCGTGCTGTGGAAGTACGCGGCGACCGTCGGCTCGGCGGTCAATGGCGCGGTGACGCATCCCGGCGGCAAAGCCGAGCGCCACATGTACGCGGATATTTGAGGCATCCAAATCGCGTGGCGCGTATTGCAGTCGGCGGCTTCCAGCACGAGACCAACACCTTCGCGCCGACGCGGGCGGACTATGCCGCGTTCGAGAGGCCCGATGCCTGGCCCGGCCTTTCGCGCGGGCCGGCGCTGATCGAAGCGGTTGCGGGGATCAATCTTCCCGCCGCCGGCTTCATCGAGGCCGCGACGGCAGCCGGCGACGCGATCGAACCCTTGCTCTGGTGCTCGGCGGTGCCATCGGCGCATGTCACCGAAGACGCCTATGAGCGCATCGTCGCGATGTTCGTCGAGGACCTGGAAGCCGTGCTCGCCAAGGGCTCGTTGGACGCGCTCTATCTCGACCTTCACGGCGCGATGGCGTGCGAACATCTGGAGGATGGCGAGGGCGAAATGCTGCGCCGCCTGCGTGGCGTTCTCAAAGACACGCCGATCATCGCCTCGCTCGACCTCCACGCCAACGTGACCAGGCTCATGGTCGACGAGGCGGACGCGCTCGTCGCCTATCGCACCTACCCGCACACCGACATGGCCGAGACCGGCGCGCGGGCTTATGCCTTGCTCGAACGGCGCCTGCGCACCGGCAAGCGGCCGGCGCTCGCCTTCCGCAAGCTCGACTTTTTGATCGCGCTCGCCTCGCAGACCACGCTGGCCGAACCGGCGCGCTCGCTCTACCGATTGGTCGACGAGGGGCATGGCGATGATGGCCGGTTGTGGAGCACATCGTTCACCACCGGTTTTCCTCCCTCCGATATCACGGATTGCGGCCCGGCCGTGTTCGCGCTCGCCGACAATCAAGAGATCGCCGAAGCCGCGGCCGATGAGCTTGCGCATGCCGTGACCGCGAAAGAGCATCAATTCGCGACGCGGCTCTGGACGCCCGACGAAGCGGTCGCCCATGCCATAGCGAACAACAAACCCGGTCCCATGGTGCTTGCCGACACCCAGGACAATCCGGGCGCCGGCGGCAATGCCGATACGGTCGGTCTGCTCGAAGCGCTGGTGAAGGGAGGCGCCCGTGGCGCGGTGCTTGGCGTGATGTGCGACCCGTCCTTTGCCGCGGCCGCCCACAATGCCGGCGAGGGTGCGCAGTTCATGATGAAACTCGGCGCGCGCTCGGGTCTGCCGGGCCACCGGCCTTATTTTGGCCGGTTCCTGATCGAGCGGCTCGGTGATGGACGCTTCACTGGCACCGGCCCGGTTTATCGCGGCGCGCGCATGGCACTAGGCCCAATGGCGCTCGCGCGCGTGCTCGATGATCGCGGCTCGGAGGTGAGAGTGGTGGTCGCGAGCGAGAAGTTTCAGGCGGCCGACCAAGCGGTATTTCGCCATCTCGGTGTCGAGCCGAGCGAGTGCCGCGTTCTGGGGCTCAAGAGTTCGGTGCATTTTCGCGCCGATTTCGAGCCGATCGCCGCCGAGGTGTTGGTGGTCGTGGCGCCCGGCCCCGCGCTCGCCGACCCGCGGCACTTCGATTATCGGCGGCTGCGCAAGGGCGTCAGGCTGGCGCCCGATGGTCCGATCTCGACCGGGCCGCGCGACTGAAGCTTGATATTGCCTTGACGGTCGCGTGGACTAGAATGTCGCAACACATCAGGCAGGCGAGGGACACGATCATGGGCCTCATCGATCTCCATCACGTCGCGATCAAGACCAAGGACCTCGACGAGACCGTGGACTTCTATACCAAGGTGC
The DNA here is from genome assembly GCA_945892755.1 of Rhizobium sp. Q54. GTDB lineage: Bacteria > Pseudomonadota > Alphaproteobacteria > UBA828 > UBA828 > SHWC01. The sequence continues at coordinate 12,857 of CAMDDO010000084.1, forward strand.
TCGGCATGAAGGTTGCGCACCGCCCGCAGTTCGACTTTCCGGGCGCTTGGCTCGAAATGGGCGGCACGATGTTTCACCTCTATGCCGGCCATGCCGCGAAGGACATGAAGGGCGGCTGGAAGTACAGCCAGAGCCATTCGCCGCTTGACCATGTCGCGCTGCGCGCCAAGGGCTTCGATGCCTTGAAAAAGAAGATCGTCAAATCGGGCCGCGAATGGCGCCAGCAGGACTTGCCGCACGCCGACATCTGGCAGCTCTTCGTGCTCGACCCTTCGGGCATCAAGATCGAAATCAATTTCACGACGAGCCAAGAGCCCAAGGGTTCCAAGGGCCCCGACAACCGCTACAAGAAATACATCGCGGGGAAATTTTAAATTCCCGCGACCAGCCCTTCCTCCCGGACGGGAGGAAGGGCTCGGGTTGGAGGGCGAAAGCGAGGCGCGCATCGGCGCGCCTTTTGTTTTTCTGGCACCGCCCCGGCTCGTATCACCATGGATGGCCCGGTCAAGCCGGGCCATGACCAACAAAAGAAATCTCAGGCCTTCGGCGGCACTGTCTCATAGGCCGAGCCCGGCCCGCCGGTGCGGCGCTTCAGACCATCGGCGTGGATCGACCAGGGCACGGCCTCGGACGTCCAAACATGGTGCGTCGGCCTGACGCTGGCGGGCTCGTCGAGCGAGCCCGCCATGATATGAAGCTCGCCCGGAAATTTCTCGCCCTCGAAGGTCAGTGGCGTACCACAGACCGCACAAAAACTGCGGCTGACGCCGGACGATGACGTGTATCGCCGGCGCTGAGTCTCGTTCTCGAAGCTGATCTGCTCGGCGTGATAGCCGACCCAGGTGGCGAACGCCGCGCCAGCGGCGCGCCGGCAATCGATGCAATGACAATGCACGACCCAAAGCGGCTTGCCGACCGTGCTATAGCGCACCGCACGGCACATGCAGCCGCCGTCACGGGCCTGTTGAGCGGGTTCGCTCATAGATTTAGTTCGCACCAGATCGGCGTGTGATCGGAGGCT
>CAMDDO010000085.1 GCA_945892755.1 Rhizobium sp. Q54
GGTATCGACGAAGACCTTGACCGCGCCGCCATGACGCTCGACCAGCGCGCGGGCAAAGCGCTTGATCGCGCGCTTCAATACGTCGTGATAGTCGACGCCGCGCGCATAGACCGAAAGATTGCCGACCGACGGGTCGTCGAGCGCCGCGAGCGGGTCGCCATTCGGCGCGTAATTGGCGCCGAGCACGATCACGCTTCTTGCCTCGGGCCAGAGTGCTTGAGGCGAGGCACGCTCTTCCGAGCGGGCGGCAAGCCAACCCATGTCGCCGTGATAGCCGGCGCGCAAATAGGCTTGGAGCCCCTCGCGCGCAGCCTCCGAAAGCGAAGCGGGCGCGAAGCCGACGGCATCGAAGCCACAGTCAAGCGCCAGGGCCGCGATCGCGCTCTTGCGCGTGGCTGGCTCGGTCCCTCCGGCGCTCGGTCCGGCCATCGGGCAGCTCAGAAGTCGAGGTCGGCGTAGTGCTTGGGCGGCGGCAGACCGGCGATGTGGTCCGCGAGGATGGGACGGAACGAGGGACGCGACTTGATGCGGGCATACCAATCGCGCGCCGCCTCGTAGCGATCCCACGGCACGTCGCCCAGATAGTCGATGACCGAAAGCTGCGCCGCCGCGGCGATATCCGCCATCGAGAACTCGTCGCCGGCCAGCCAGCGACGCCGATCGATGAGGTGACCGATATAGTCGAGATGCCCTTTGATGTTCAGCAAACCGGCGCGCATCGCCTCGGAATCCGGCGGCATCTTGTGCAGGAATCGCTTGGCGAATTTCTCGCCGTGAATGTATTGCGTAACCTCGCGCGCGAACTTGTCCTCGAACCAGTCTACCAGGCGGCGCACCTCGGCGCGCGCGAGCGGCGCCGTGCCGATCAACGGGCGGCTCTTGTAAACGTCTTCGAGGTATTCGGCGATCGGTTCGACCCCCGAAATGACCGCACCGTCGGCCTCGACCAGAACCGGCACGTCTCCCGCTGGATTGAGCGCGAGGAACTCCGCCCGCCGTTCCCAATAGGGCTCGACCACGAGATCGACGTCGAGTTCCTTCTCGGCGAGCGCGACCCGAATGGTTCGGCAGGCGGGGGACAGCCAGATGTGGTAGAGCCGGCGCATCGTGGCGCAGTCTATCGCAGGCTTCACGAGAGCGCAGCGTCCGCGTAACCGAAAAGTGATCCGGCGTTTAGAGGTCGTTGGGGGTCGCGTGCTATATTCCAGGGCATGACCTGCCCCAATTCAAGGTTTCGCGCCCTTGCCCCCGCCGTTCTGCTCGGTCTCACGCTATTCGCCGCGTCGCCGGCGCGCGCGGCCGATGACGGGCGGGCGCCGGTCGTCGTCGAGCTCTTTACCTCGCAGGGCTGCTCATCGTGCCCGGCGGCCGACGCCTTCCTCGGCGAACTTGCCGCGCGGGACGATATTATCGCGCTCTCCGAACACGTCGATTATTGGAACTATATCGGCTGGGTCGATCCGTTCGCGAGTGAGGTCAATACCAAGCGCCAGAAAGCCTATATGCGCTGGCTCGGGGCAGGCTACGTCTATACGCCCCAAATGGTAATCGATGGCGCCAGCCACGTCGTCGGTTCGGACCGCGACGCGGTCAATCGCGCGATCGAAGTCGCGCGGAACGCGGTGGGGTCGGGTCTTAAGGTTTCGATGACCGCTGAAGCCAATGGGCGAATCCACCTCTCGATTCCGGCCGCCCTGGTGACGGAGCCGGCCGCGATTCTGTTGGTTGCGTTCGACCGCGCGCACCAGACCGAAATCAGCGCCGGCGAAAACGACGGTCGATCGATCACGAACCACCGCGTGGTGCGCGCGATCTCCGAGGTTGGCCGCTATGAGGGCAAGGCCGTGAGCATCACGCTCGACCCCGACAACCTGCCGGAAACCCGGCCGGACACGGAGGGCTGCGCCGTGCTGCTTCAGTCCGAGGGTTCGGGCGCGATCATCGGCGCCGGCATGGTGTGGTTGAAGCCACCCAAGTCATAACGCCATAACGACGGCGGGGAGAGCGCCGCTCCGGCGCTCTCCCCGGACACGCCCTTAGCGAACCACGTTCGCGTAGAAGTTCGCCTTGATCTTCTCGACGTCGACCGCCGCCATCTCGGCGGACAGCTTGTAGCCGTCGGCGTCGGCCTTGACCTTCGCCTTGTCGAAGTCGTTGCCCGGCTTGACGAAGTCGTTGGTGATGACCTTGGCCGGGTCGACCTCGACCGAAAGCTGGCCGATCTCCTTCAGCGTCTTGAAGAAGAGCGTCCATTGCGCCATGTCGTGATCGCCCCAGCCCGCCCGCTTGTCCATATTGCCGCGGAAGACGTTGGCGAGCTGCATTTGCGATTCGGTGCCGAGCTCGGGCCCCAGATTTTTCGCCACGATCGGGTATTGCTTGAACACGATCTCGGTCGCCGCACGCGGATTGACATGGCCAAATTCGAGGCCCATCGCCCAACCGCGCAGATATTGCTCGAGGAACTTCCGCTTCTCGGGATCTTCGACGTCCTTGCGGCGCGCGACGAAGGAATTGGCGGGGAGCGCGGAATGTTCGACGCCGAGCCAATATTCGAACTTCAGACCCTTGCCGGTCCAATCGGCACGCAGGCCCTCCCAGGCTAGCGCCGCATCGCCCTGGCCGCTCGCCAGCACGGTGCCCCATTGCGGCCAGCCACCCTCGAGATATTTGATCTTCTTCGGATCGGCCCCGGCGGCCGCGAACATTGGATCGGCGATCGACTGCCACGCCGCGGAACCGAGCAGCACCGTCTTGCCCTCGAGCTCCTTCAGGGTCTTGACGCCCTCGCCGGGGCGGAAGGCGAAGTCGAACACGTCATAGGCACCCATGTGCCAGACCGAGACGAGGTCCATGCCGTTGGCGATCGCGAAGGAGAACACGCCGGGCGAGGGATAGCCCATGTCGGCCTGGCCGAGATCGACGAACTTGACCGTCGCCGTGCCATCCGACGGTCCCGGTTCCAGTTTCGTCTTGAGGTCGCCGAAATAGCCCATGGCGGCCGCGACCCAATAGGGATAGTCGTCGAGCACTTCGAGCGTGCCGCGTGGCGAAATCCAAGTATGCGTGTCATAGCCGGCCGCGTGCGCGAGGCGTGGCCTGAGGCCGCCGCCCAACGCCGTCGCCACGACCGCACCGGCCGCGGTGACCTGAAGGAAGGTGCGGCGATCGATGCCGGACCCTGTCGAAAACTTTCCGCTCTTGTTCATGTCTCATTACCCCCGTTTGTTGACGCCACGATGTTGCTGCGGTCCGCCAAGCCCTGAAACAACGCCGATTGAGCCGCCCGCTCGCGATCAGGCCTGCCAGCTCGCCCACTTCTTGCCGACCAGGAAAAACACGACGTAAATCAAGATGCCGAGCAACGATAGAATCAAGATCACCGCGAAGAACTGCGGCATCTGGATCATCGAGGAAAACGTCGTCAGGCGGTTGCCGAGGCCGAAGCCGCCACCCACCATCTCGGCGCCGACCGCGGTGAGTAGGCCGAAAATCGCGCCGATCATCAGCCCGACGATGATCATCGGCAGCGCCATCGGTACGCGGATCTTGAGGAAGATCTGCATGGTGCTGGCGCCGAACGAACGCGCCAACGCGATCTTGGCGAGGTCGACGCGGCGGAAGCCGGTCGCCGAATTGATCATGACCATCGGCCCCGAGGCGAGCGCCACCGCGATGATGCGCGGCTCGTAGCCGAAGCCGAAGCGCAGGATCAAGAGCGGCACGAGCGCCAGCATCGGCATCGTCACCAACATCAAGATATAGGGGGCGACGATCTTCTCGACGAACGGAAATTGCGTGATCACCGCGGCGAGCAAGAGCCCGACCACCGCGCCGACCGCGTAGCCGGCAGAGAGCTCGGCCAGAGTATGCAGGAGATGCGGCCAGATGAACTCGAAATCGGTGTACAAGGCGACCGCGATCGCGCTCGGCGGCGGCATGACATAGTAGGGAACCGCCAGGCCGCGTAAGAGTGCTTCAGCGCCGCCGATGATCACAACCGCGACGAGGATGATGGCGATGATCTCGCCGATCTTTCGCGTGCCGGAGCGTCCCATGAAGGCCGACCAGTTGGTGATCGAGACGCTCTGATCGAGCTGCGCCCCGCCGGCGCGATCGAAGGTCGGGATCTTGTCGCCGAGTTCCTTGTCAACCATGGGCGGCCCCGGCGTTTTGGCGCGCTGCCGGCCGCGCCGGACCGGCGGGACGATGTTCGATCTCGGCCTTGATTTCGTTGACCAGATCGAAGAGTTCCTTGGTCGCCATCATGTCGAGCGAGCGCGGCCTGGGATAAGCGATATCGAACACCTTGGCGAGCCGGCCCGGGCGCGCCGACATGACATAGACGCGGTCGGATAGAAACACCGCCTCGGCAATGTTGTGGGTGATGAAGACGATGGTCTTGCGCGTCTCGAGCCAGATCTCTTCGACCAGAAGATTCATCTCGTCGCGCGTGAAGGCATCGAGCGCGCCGAAGGGTTCGTCCATCAGCAGCACCGACGGATTGAACGAGAGCGCGCGCACGATCGAGGCACGCTGCTGCATGCCACCCGAAAGCTCACGCGGAAATTTATTGCCGAAGCCGCCGAGGCCGACGCGCTCGAGCAGATGGTCGATCCATTGCTGATCCGGCTTTTGGCGCTTGATTTCCGACGGCAGCAGAATGTTTCGCGTGAGGTTACGCCAGGGCAGCAAATTGGCCTCTTGGAACACCATGCCGATCTGCGGGTGCGGCCCGCTCACCGGCTCGCCATCGAGTGTGATCCGGCCTCCGCTCAGGCTGTGCAGCCCCGCCATCGACCATAGCAAAGTGGTCTTGCCGCAGCCCGACGGCCCGACGACGCAAACGAACTCTCCGTCCGAGACCTGCATCGAGAAATCCTCGATCGCCAGCAGCGGCCCCGATCTGGTGTCGTATGACTTGCTCGCGTTCTCGACCGAAAGCTTAATCTTTGACGCGCCCTGCCCCACGTTCATCGGATTTCCCAATGGCCGTCCTTGTGCCCGATCGAGCCCGGCCTAGGCTGGGCTACAGCTTGCTCAGTATCCCCCTCGGGCGGCGCGGTCGATTTATGGCGCGACCGCGCCCCGCGGTACCGATCCTACGGGTCTCGTCGGCGCAATGCAAGCCGTCTTACGACAAATTACCTCAGCCGGGCTGGGCCTCGAAGGCGCGCGAAAGCACGGCGGAGAGCCGCCTGGAAAACGCCGCCGGGTCGCTCGGCGGCTCGCCCTCGACGATGCGCGCCTGATCGAGCAGCAAATGCGCCGCGTCTTCGAGCGTATCCGACGCCCCCGCCTTGCTGACCAAGGTCCCGAGCGCGCGGATCAGCCGGTGACGCGGGTTGAGTTCAAGAATGCGCTTTTGCGTCGCCACCTCGCGCTGGTGGGTGCGTAACAACCGCTCGAGATGCATGTCGAGATCGCCGCTATCGGCGACCAGGCAGACCGCGCTGTCGGTCAAGCGCGCCGAGCGGCGCACGTCCTTCACCGCATTGCCCAGGCTGAGCTTGATCAGCGCGATCAATTTGTCGAGCTCGCCTTCGGCACCGGCGGGCTCGGGCTTTGCGTCGGACTCTTTCACTTTTATCGCATCGAGATCGGCGCTGCCCTGAGCGACCGAGCGGAACTGCTTGCCGCCATGCTCGCCGATCGAGGGCAACCAGAAATGGTCGACCGCGTCGGTCATCAGCAAGACGTCGACGCCGCGCGCGCGGAAGCCTTCGACCTGCGGGCTCTTGCGCAAGGCCTCGGCCGAATCGCCGGTGATGTAATAGATCGCGTCCTGGCCCTCTTGCAGGCGCGCGACATAGTCGTCGAGCGATAGCCAATCCTCCGCACCGCCATTGAGCGACTGGAAGCGCGCGAGCTTGATCAGGCCCGCGCGATTCTCCTGATCCTCATAGAGGCCCTCCTTCACCACCGCGCCGAAATTCTTCCAGAACGCGAGGTAATCCGGCGCGGCCTCGGTCGCTTTCTTTTCGAGATCGCCGAGCACCCGCTTGACCAGGCCGGTCTTGATCTTGGCGAGCAGCGGGTTGTGCTGCAGCGTCTCGCGGCTGATGTTGAGCGGCAGATCGCTGGTATCGACGACACCACGCACGAAGCGCAAATAGCGCGGCAGCAGGCCTTCGCAATCGTCGGTGATGAACACGCGTTTGACATAGAGCTTGGCGCGGCTGCGCCGGTCGGGCTCGAATAGATCGAAGGGTCTGCGATCGGGCACGAATAGCAGCGCGGCATATTCCATGCGGCCTTCGGCGCGCAGATGAATAGTGAGCCACGGATCGCCCGGCATGTGCGCGACGTGATGATAGAACTCGCGCGCCTTTTCCTCGGTGATCTCGGCCTTGGGCCGGGTCCACAGTGCCGAGGCGGAATTCAGCGTCTCGGTCGAGCGACTTTCGCCGAGCAATTTGATCGGCAGCGCAATGTGATCGGAATAGGTCCGCACGATGTGACGGATGCGCTCGGCCGCGAGGAACTCGTCGGCGTCCTTGCGCAAATGCAGCACGATCGACGCGCCGCGTTTGGCCTCCGGCTCGGGTACGATCGTGAACTTGCCTCGGCCGGCCGATTCCCAGCGCCAGCTCTCGCTCTCGCCGGCCTTGCGGGTGATCACCTCGACCTTGTCCGCGACCATGAAGACTGAATAAAAGCCGACGCCGAACTGACCGATCAGACTGACATCGCCGGCCTTGCCCTCGGCGAGCGACTTGACGAACGCCTCGGTGCCGGAGCGCGCGATGGTGCCGAGATTTTCGATCAACTCGGCCCGGTTCATGCCGATGCCGTTGTCGGTCACGACCAGGGTTCGCTTGCCCTGGTTGAGCTCGATCATCACTTTCAGATCGGGATCGTCGGCCAGGAGCTCGGGCTTGGTCAGCGCGGCGTAGCGCAATTTGTCGCAGGCATCCGAAGCGTTCGAGATCAGCTCGCGCAGGAAGATTTCCTTCTCGCGATAGAGCGAGTGGATCATCAGGTCCAAGAGCTTGCTGGTTTCGGCCTGGAAGGCGAAGGCTTCGGGCGTGGCGGCGGCGGTCTCGGCGGTCATGATGGCCTGATCCGTGAGTGGGGGGCGAGCGTCGCACCCGCACCGCCCGGGCACAACCGGGCCGGCCGACACCTAGGGACGCGTGCGCGCTCACGGCCGATATAGGCAGGGCCAGGCGGTGCCGCAAGCGCCCGTCCGCCATTCGTAAAGCTTTGCCTTGCCTTTTGCCCCGCCGTGCCCAGATGCTTGGGCATGGAGCGCCGGAGTCCCGATGCCCCCCGTCTGACGGCCGTGCTCGGGCCGACCAATACCGGCAAGACCCATCTCGCGGTCGAGCGCATGCTGAGCGCGCGCACCGGGATGATCGGCTTCCCGCTCCGCCTGCTCGCGCGCGAAATCTATGACCGGGTGGTCCGCCTCAAGGGTCCGGAGGTCGCGGCCCTGATCACCGGCGAGGAAAAGCGCATCCCGCCCAGGGCGCGCTATTTTCTCTGCACGGTCGAGGCCATGCCGCTCGACCTCAGGACCGAGTTCCTGGCGATCGACGAAATCCAGCTCGCGGCCGACCGGGAGCGCGGCCATGTGTTCACCGATCGGCTGCTCCATGCGCGCGGCACGCGCGAGACCATGTTCCTCGGCGCCGAGACCATCCGCCCGCGCATCAGGGAGCTTGTGCCCGACGCCGACTATGTCGTGCGTCCGCGTTTCTCCGATCTGCGCTATTTGGGCCCGAAGAAGCTCACCCGCCTGCCGCCGCGCAGCGCCGTGATCGCGTTTTCGGCCGAGGACGTCTACGCCATGGCCGAGGCGATGCGCGGCTCGCGCGGCGGCTGCGCGGTCGTGCTCGGCGCGCTCAGCCCGCGCACGCGCAACGCCCAAGTCGCGCTCTACCAGGCCGGCGAGGTGGATTATCTGATCGCGACCGACGCGATCGGCATGGGCCTCAATATGGATCTCGACCATGTCTGGTTTTCGGCGGCGCGTAAGTTCGACGGCCAGAACCCGCGTAATCTGAACGCGGCCGAAGTGGCGCAGATCGCCGGTCGCGCGGGGCGTTATTTGCGGAACGGCGGGTTCGGCGTGACCGGCACGCTCGACGCGCTCGACCCCATGATCGTCGAGGCGGTCGAGGCGCACCGATTCCCGACTCTGCCGATGCTTTATTGGCGCAATCCGAACCTTGATTTCCGTTCGCTCCGTGCGCTGTTGCGCAGCCTCGACAAGGCGCCGGAACTGCCGGGCCTGCGCCGCAAGGGCGATGCCGACGACCATATGACCCTGCTGGCCCTGTCGCGTGATCCCGAGGTCGCCGCCCGCGCCACCTCGCGCGCCAATGTCGTGCGGCTCTGGGATGCCTGTCAGATTCCCGATTTTCGAAAAACACTGGCCGACGCCCATGTCCGGCTGGTCAAGGACATCTTCATGCTGCTCGCGGCGCGCGGCGAGCTGCCCAATGATTGGGTCGGCGACCATGTCGCGCGGCTCGATCGTACAGACGGCGACATCGACACGCTGACCGGGCGCATCAGCCATGTCCGCACCTGGACCTATATTAGCTATCGGCCCGGCTGGACCGATGATTCGCGCGGCTGGCAGGAGCGCACCCGCGCGATCGAGGACCGGCTCTCGGACGCGCTGCATGAGCGCCTGACGCAACGCTTCGTCGATCGCCGCGCCGCCGCGCTGTATCGCGAAACCCGCTCAGGCGACGGCGTTCGCGCCACTGTTCAGGACGACGGCGAGGTCATCGTCAGCGGCCACACCATCGGCCGCCTCGAGGGCTTTCATTTCGCGCCGGAGGGTGGCCGCGACGGTGCCGACGGCGCGCTTCTATCGGGCGCCGCGCGCGCGCTCGGCCATGAGATCGCAAGCCGGCTCGGCCGGCTCGAGCGCGACGAGCCGGCGGCTTTCTCGCTCGCGCTCGATGAGCGCGAGCCGGCAAGGCTCGGCACGCTGGCCTGGCGCGATGTGCCGCTCGCGCGCCTGATCGCCGGCGAGAACGTGCTCAAGCCGAGGCTCCGGTTGATGCGCGTCGACCTTCTCGATAGCGCGCAGAAGGAGCGCCTGCGCCGCAGGCTCGCCGAATGGCTCGCCGCTCGTTTGGAAACCTTCCGCGCGCCGCTCCGCCAGCTCGAAGTCTTCGACGCCAGCCCGGCGCTGCGCGGATTGGCCTTTCAGCTGGCTGAGTCTCTTGGCCTGGTGTCGCGCCATGCGGTGCTGGACTTGGTGCACAAGCTCACCCCCGAGGACCGCGAAACGCTGCGCCGGCATGGTGTGCGCCTGGGCCGGCTCGCGATTTTCGCGAAGCCCATGCTGGCGCGCGAACGGGGTCTCTTGCGCGCCCTCCTGTGGTCGGTCGCACGCGGCAATGAAACGCCTCCGTTCTTGCCGGGGCGCAGCCGCGTGTCGGTGCCCTACGACCCCGCGCTACCCGAAGCCTATTACGCCGCGCTCGGCTTCGTGCCGCTCGGTCCGCGCGCGTTTCGCGTCGATATCGCCGAACGGCTGCTGGGCGCCTTGAAGCGTCGGGCCAAGGCCGGCCCCTTCTCGATCGACGGCGAGATCGGCGCGCTTGCCGGCTGTCCGCGAACGGAACTGATCGCGGTCCTAGGCGCGCTCGGCTATGTCGCGCAAGACGACAGCGACAATCAGGCCCTCTTCGCCGAAGCGCCAAGGCGAGCGAAGCGCGACATAGGACGCGACCGTTCGCCGACGCGGCCGCGACCCACCGATCCGCATTCGCCGTTCGCCAAATTGGCCGTGCTGCGCCGGCCGCGCGTCGCGCGTTGAGCCCGTCCGAGCGTATCCGCCTCGACAAGTGGCTCTGGCATGCCCGCCTCTATCGAACGCGCGCGCTTGCCCAAGCCGCCTGCGCCACCGGCAAGATCCGCGTGAACTCCGCGCGCACCCAAAAAGCCCATCAATTGGTCGGCCCCGGCGATGTGCTGACGTTGGCCCTGGGTGGGCGCGTACGGGTTCTCAAGGTGCGCGCGCTGGCCGAGAGGCGAGGCGCCGTCGCCGCCGCCGCCCTGCTTTATCATGAGGTACCGTCCGATACTCCTGAGGCGCGCTCCGGCGAGACCACCACGGGTCGCTGAGCCGAACCAAAAATAGTTCTCCATTTCAGCACCATCAAGCCATCGGCGGGCTGGAGATGAACGAACAGGTCGTTTATATGTATCGCCGCGCGAAGCCCAGGGAATGCCGGGGCGCCCGGTACCCTTGAGAACGGCAAGGAAAACGAGGACTGCATGACCTACGTCGTGACCGAGGCCTGTATCCGGTGCAAGTTCCAGGACTGCGTCGAAGTCTGCCCGGTGGATTGCTTCTATGAGGGCGAGAACATGCTCGTCATCCATCCGGACGAGTGCATCGATTGCGGCGTCTGCGAGCCGGAATGCCCGGTCGAGGCGATCGTTCCCGATACGGCGGGAAACGTCACCAATTGGCTGGAAGTCAACCGAAAATTCGCCGAATCGTGGCCCAACATCACACGCAAGGGTGAGGTCCCGGCCGACGCCGACGCGCACCGCGAGGAAACCGGCAAGTTCGAGAAGTTCTTTTCGGACAAGCCAGGCAAGGGCACCTGAGCGGCGTTAACCATAAGAAAGGGGGGCCGGAACTCGGATTTCGCGTAATCCTCTGTCATGGGGATTTATTTTTGCGTGGAAATGTTATATTTATTAACACCATGACGCCTTGTTGGTCGCGTCAGAGCCGCGTCAAGTCTTGGCAAAGGGTCGCTAGGCCTGACGGATCTCCCAGAGTTACCTCTGTTCAACTGTTCGAGGCGCTTGCGCGTCGTACGGCGGGTGGCGGGTGCTCATTGGCGTGAGGTTGGAACAGAGATCGCGAGTACCTGATATGCCGACACTTAAAAAGAAATCCGGTGCGAAGTCGACCAAACGACCGGCCAAAGCCTCGAACCACACCAAGGTCAAGCCACTTCGGGGTGGACACGGCAAGCCGGCCGCACGGCGTGGTGGTTCCGTGCACCCTGCAGCTCGAGCAAAGACCGGATCGGCGCGCAAATCGAGCGCGCCAAAGAAGACCGCGCACCCTAAGAAAACCAAAATAACAAAGGTCCAGAAGCCATTGAAATCACGCGATATAGTGGCGCAGCACCCGACCGTCCGCAAAGCGCCCGTGACAGCCAAACCCGGCAAATCTGAGGTTCGCCCGAGCCACAAAGCCGAAGCCGAGAAACCAAAGCTCAAAGTGGTCACCCACCCGACGCCGCCGACACCACCCCCGGTCGTGGTGCCGGCCAAGCCACGCGAGGAGTCTCCCATCGAAATGTCGCGTAGACTGGGCTTTCAGGTTGGCGACCACGTCGTCTATCCCTCCCACGGGGTCGGCAAGATCGTCGGCATGGAAAGCCACACGGTCGGCGAGCACGCGCTCCAAGTGTTCGTGATCTCGTTCGAGAAGGAACGCATGACCCTTAGGGTGCCGATGGCCAAGATCGGCAGCGCCGGCATGCGCAAACTCAGTTCGCCGGAAAAAATGGACGCCGCGGTCACGGCCCTCAAAGGCCGCGTCCGCGCGCGTCGTGTGATGTGGAGCCGGCGCGCCCAGGAATACGAGGCCAAGCTAAATTCTGGCGACCCTGTGTCGATCGCCGAAGTCGTGCGCGACCTGCATCGGAATGTCGGCCAACCGGACCAGTCCTATAGCGAACGCCAGATGTATGAGGCCGCGCTTGAGCGGCTAGCTCGCGAGTTCGCCGCGGTCCAGAAAATCGACACGATCCAGGCCGCCGAACGGCTTGAGAAGGTCTTGCGGGCCGCTTGATCGACGCCGCCGGCGATGAGCTGCGTCCAAGGTGACCGTTTTGCCACGCTGCGCCGCGCCAAGCGGACTTGGGCGGTTGGCTCGATCCAAGGAGCGGCGGACCAGCTCGGGGAATTGCACGAGCGGTTGAGCGAGCGCCTTCGGCCTGGCGATCGGATCGTTTATCTCGGCAATTATTTTGGCGTCGGAACCGAGATCGTCGGCACGATCGACGAGCTTCTGCTATTTCGGCGCACCGTCATGGCGTTGCCAGGCGGGTTTGCCTGCGACGTGGTCTTCGTCCGCGGCAGCCAAGAAGAAATGTGGGCGAAGCTGATGCAGTTGCACCTGGCCATCAACCCGGCCCAGGTGCTCGAATGGATGCTGCCGCGCGGCCTCGCCGCGACGCTTGAGGCCTACGGCCAGAAGCCCGCCGCCGCGCTCTCCAACGCGCGATCCGGCGCCCGACACTTAGCCCGATGGCTCAATGATTTGCGCTCCATGGTTCAGATGTTGCACCCGGGTCATCTCGAGCTGATGAGCGCGCTCAGACGGGCCGCCCGCACCGACAGCGGGACCCTTCTTTTCGTCCATGCCGGGCTGGATCAAGAGCGACCGCTCGATGCCCAGGGCGACGCCCTTTGGTGGGGCAGCGGCACGTTCGATCTGGCGCAGCCCTATGCCGGCTTCAAGCGCGTGATCCGTGGCTATGAACATGGCCACCCAGGCTTGGTTCTGACCGACTTCACCGCGACGGTCGATGGCGGCGCGGGGGTGGGCGGCCAGTTGATCGCGGCTAGTTTCGACGATGCTGGGGCGCTCGCGGATTCGGTTGCCGTCTAGCCAGCGACAGGTGGCTTTCGCTCGGCCATAAAAAACCGTTCTAAAACAATTATTTAAGATTTATTTCTCATTCGACACATCGAAGGTGGTTAACGAATCTGTGAACTGCCGAGAGCCGGATTTCGTTGAACCGGACCGAAATAGTCCCATATAGTTTGTAACAATTCTAAGTTGGTCGCCTCGCCGGCTATGGCCGCGGGCGGCCCGGGACGGAAAACATGGCACGACTTGATACGAGAGAGCTTGATCGGGCCGAACGCCGCTTCATCAAGGAAGCCTCAAAGGCTCCGCTGCTCAGCCGAGAGCGCGAGCACGACCTCGCCGTGCGCTGGCGCGACGAGCATGACGAAGAGGCGTTGCACGAGCTGATCAACGCCTATGGCCGGCTCGCGATCTCGACCGCCACGCGCTTCCGCAATTACGGCCTGCCGCTCGCCGACCTGATCCAAGAAGGCGTCATCGGCCTCCTTCAGGCCGCGGCGCGGTTTGAACCGGAGCGCAATATTCGCTTCTCGACCTACGCCGCTTGGTGGATACGCTCGGCCATGCAGGATTACATCCTGCGCAATTGGTCGATCGTGCGGACCGGCACGACCGCGGCGCAGAAATCCTTGTTCTTCAACTTCCGACGTTTGCGGGCGCGCATCGATCGGGCCGGCAATGGCGTGCTCGGCCACGAGGGCCGCGCCGCCATCGCGCATGCGCTCAAGGTCGGCATTGGCGACGTCGAGTCGATGGAGGCACGCCTCGCGGCCAGCGACCAATCACTCAACATGACGGTCGGTGAGACCGGCGAGGATCAATGGCAAGACTTCATCGTCGATACCAAGCCCTTGCCGGATGAGATGGTCAG
>CAMDDO010000086.1 GCA_945892755.1 Rhizobium sp. Q54
TGATATTCGCGCGCCGCCTCGATCAGCCAGAGCGCGAAGTGGCGGGCAAATGAAGACCGCACGAACAGGCGGTAGGTCGGCGTCTCGTCGATCTGCTCGAGCAGCACGGGCGTCCGCGCCATGAGGGTTTGCGCGCATCGCCCGGGGCCAAAGGCACGCGGATGCAGATCAAGCGTGACGCCCTTTTGCAGGACCGCGCGCGCCTTGGGACCGCTCAGCGTGATCGCGCTACGGCCGCTCGAGAGGTCGATCAAGGAGGCGTGCCGGCGCGCGAGCGCGGTTCGAAGCCGAAAGATCGGCTCGGCATCGGCATCGGCGGGCCGCACCAGAAGCCATTCATCCGGCCCCAGCATGAGCACGGTCAGATCGGCGCCACCGGCGACCTCGCCAACGGAGACCGGCACTGCAAGACCGAGGGCCCCAGAAACCGCCTCGACAAAGTCCCCGTTGCTCGGATCGCCGCGCAAAGCGAACTGCCCGAGGCATGGCTGTTCGACAAGTTGCACGGACGGGCTCGAGGCATGCCGCAACGCCTCGGCCATGCCGGCGAGCGGGCTCAGGCGCCGCGAGGCCTCAACCATCGCTCGAGGCCTCCGGCTTTGGGATAAACACGGGCGGCCCGATGCGCGCGAGCACCGTGCGACCATCAAAGCGTGCGGCAATGATCTCGCCGTGTCGGCCGCGCCCACCCTTGACCAAAGCGAGCGCGATCGAGCGGCCGAGCACGGCGCTGTAATAACTCGACGTGACATGACCGATCATCGGCACCGGCGGCGCGCGCGTCGCGTCGTCCTTGCGCACGAGTTGCGCCCCTTCGGGTAGTACCACCGACGGCTCGTCGGTCAGCAGGCCAACCAATTGCTTGCGATCGGCGCGCCGCGTATCGGCACGGCCGAGCGAACGGCGGCCGATGAAATCCTTCTGGCGCGAGACCATCCGCTCGAGCCCGAGATCGAGCGGCGTCACGGTGCCGTCGGTTTCCTGGCCGACGATGATGAAGCCCTTCTCGGCGCGCAGCACGTGCATGGCCTCGGTACCATAGGGCGCGACGCCGAGCGGCGCGCCGGCCTCCATGACGGCCTCCCAAAGCGCAAGCCCGCGATCGCTCGGCACGTTGATCTCGTAGCTCGGCTCGCCGGTGAAGCTGATTCGAAATAGCCGCGCCGGGATGCCGGCGACCACGCCCTCGCGCAGCGTCAGCGCGGGAAACGCCGCGTCGCTGAGATCGAGGCTGGGCGCGAGCCGAGTGATTAGCGCGTCGGCCTTTGGTCCAGCGATCGAGGCCACCGCCCATTGCTCGGTGACCGAGGTGCAATAGACCTTGAGCTCGGGCCATTCGGTCTGCAGATATTCCTCGAGCCAATCGAGCACGATTGCGGCATTGCCCGTGGTCGTGGTCATGACATAGCGCTCGGGCGCGAGGCGCGCGGTGGTGCCGTCGTCGAACACCATGCCGTCTTCGCGGCACATCAAGCCATAGCGAACCTGGCCGACGCGCAGCGTCTTCCAGCCATTGGTGTAGATACGGTTGAGCAGCTCGGCGGCATCCGGCCCGACGATCTCGATCTTGCCCAGTGTCGAGGCATCGAGCACGCCGACCGCGCGACGCACCGCGAGGCATTCACGGTTGACCGCGTCCTGCATCGTCTCGCCGGATCTTGGATAGCACCAGGGCCGTCGCCACTGCCCGACATTCTCGAACGCCGCGCCATGAGCGACGTGCCAATCATGCATCGGCGTCATGCGGATCGGATCGGAAAGAGCGCCGATCTCGGTCCCCGCAAGCGCGCCGAAGCCGACCGGCGTATAGGGCGGGCGAAAGGTCGTCGTGCCGGTCTCGGCGATCGAACGACCCGTGGCCCGCGCCAAAATCGCGAGCGCGTTCAGGTTGGCGGTCTTGCCCTGGTCGGTGCCGAAGCCGGCGAGCGTGTAGCGCTTCATATGCTCGACCGCCTCGAAGCCCTCGCGCCGCGCCAAAAGAATATCCGCCGCCGTCGTGTCATTCTGCAAATCAACGAAGTGCTTGGCGCGGCCGCGGCCAATCGGTTTGTGGCCCGGTACCAGCCAGAGCGGTCGCAGCGCGCCACTTTGCCCTTCGGGCTCGACACGCGGCACCGCCATGGTGGTGGCTTCTGAAAAGCCGGTCGCTTCGAGTGCCGCTCGCGCCGCGCGGAGACCATCCGCCAGGCAGAGCGCAAGGCTCGACAGCCCGTTTATCGCGCCCGCCATTTGTTGGGGCTGCGCGGGTTCGCCCGGCACAAACGCGCCGAGCGTTTCGTCAAAGCGAAGACGCCCCTGCGACTGCGAGAAGAGATGCACCACCGGCGAGTGCCCGCCCGAGACCGCCAGGAGATCGCAGTCAAGTCGCTCACTGGTCGGCTCGGCGGACGATCCGTCCGCGCCAAGGCGCCCGAGTTCGACGCCGGAGACGCGCCTGGTTCCGCGCGTGCCGATCACGACCCGGCCATCCAGCACCCGAATGCCGGCCTCGCGTGCCGCCATGGCCAGCGCGCCGCCCGGCTCGGCCCGCGCATCGATCACCGTGACGACGTCGGCACCCGCCTGCGTCAAGGCGAGCGCCGTTTCATAGGCGCTGTCATTGTTGGTGAAGATGACCGCGCGCCGACCCGGCAGCACGCCATACCGGCGCACATAGGTGGTCACCGCGCCGGCCAGCATGATCCCCGGCCGGTCATTGTCGGCGAACACCAAGGGCCGCTCGTGCGCGCCGGCCGCGAGCACGACATGACGCGCGCGGACATGCCAGACGCGTTGACGCGACGAATAGGCCGGCGCGGCGCGGCCAAGGTGATCGGCACGCCGCTCGAGCAGACACACATAATTCTGATCGTAATAGCCGAACGCAGTGGTGCGCGGCAGCAGGACGACTTCGGCCATGCCGCGCAATTCGGCGACCACGCCGGCAACCCATTTCGGCGCCGGATGTTGGTCGATCGAGGCGCCGCAACCGAGCAGCCAGCCGCCGGGCTCGCTCTGTTCGTCGACCAGCATGACCCGCGCGCCGGCGCGGCCCGCTGTCAGCGCCGCCATCAGCCCGGCCGCGCCGCCACCCACCACCAGCACGTCGCAATGCTCGTTCATGTGGTCGTAGCGATCGGGGTCGGGCAGCGTCGGCGCCCGGCCGAAGCCGGCGGCCCTGCGGATCATCGGCTCATAGACGCGCTGCCAAAGGCCTTGCGTGCCCTTGAAGGTCTTATAATAGAAGCCGGCGACTAGAAGCTTGGCGAAAAGCCCGTTGATCGAACGCCAATCATGCGCGAGCGACGGCCAGACATTGACGCTCGTGGCCCTTAGCCCGTCAAACAGCTCGATCTCGGTCGCGCGCGCATTGGGTTCGCTGCGCGCGCCGCGACCCAATTGCACCAGGGCGTTCGGCTCCTCGACGCCGGCCGCATGGATGCCGCGCGGTCGATGATATTTGATGCCGCGCGCGACCAGATGCACGCCGTTCGCAAGCAAGGCCGAGGCCAGCGTGTCGCCCTGATAGCCCTCGTAGGAGCGTCCGTTGAAGCGGAAGCGCAGCGTCTTCGCACGGTCGACGCGCCCGCCCGAGGGCAAACGAAACCGCTGGCTCATGACGGGCCACGGTCCGGCCTAGGCGCTCCCATGCGATAGACCTTGAGAATCGCGTGCGTGCGCGTATCGCGCAGAACATTGAACCAGCGCCGACAGCCATAGGTGTGAAACCAGCGCTCGGCGATCACGCCTTTCGGGTTGTCACGCCGGAACAGATAATCGGCCCAGGCCTCGTCAGTGACGGCGTCGGGCTCTTTCGGTCGCGCGATGTGCGCCTCGCCGCCGCAGCGAAACTCGATCTCGTCACGCGGGCCGCAATAAGGACAAGCGATTAAGAGCACGAGGCGGGCCTCAATGCGCCACGGCGGCGGCGCCGTGCTCATCGACCAAGGCGCCCGAGACGAAGCGATCGAGACTGAACGGCGCGTTCAGCGCATGGGGTTCGTTCTTGGCGATGGTGTGAGCGAAAGCGAAGCCTGAGCCCGGAATCGCCTTGAAGCCGCCCGTGCCCCAGCCGCAATTGACATAGAGCCCTTCGATCGGCGTCTTGCCGATGATCGGCGAGGCATCGGGGCAAACATCGACGATGCCGCCCCAGCTCCGCATCATCTTGAGGCGGCTGAAGATCGGGAACAGCTCCTTGAGCGCGCCCATCTGCGCCTCGATGACGTGAAAGCTGCCGCGCTGCGCATAGGAATTGTAGCCGTCGATGCCGGCGCCGAGCACGAGCTCGCCCTTGTCGGACTGGCTGACATAGACATGCACCGCCGCCGACATGACGACGCAATCGAGCACGGGCTTGATCGGCTCGGAGACCATCGCCTGCAAGGGATGGCTCTGGATCGGGAGACGAAAGCCCGCGAGGCCGGCGAGCACGCTCGAATGACCCGCGACGACGCAACCGATCTTGCTTGTCTTGATCGTGCCGCGCGTGGTTACGACGCCCTCGACGCGGCCACTCTTGATGTCAAAGCCGGTGACCTCGCAGTTTTGGATGAGATCGACACCGCGCGCATCGGCCGCGCGGGCATAGCCCCAGGCCACGGCATCGTGCCGCGCAACCCCGGCACGCCGCTGCAGGGTCGAACCAAGCACGGGGTGGCGCGCGTCGGGCGCGGTATTGAGGATCGGGCAGAACGCCTTGACCTGATCGGGAGTCAGCCATTCGGCATCGACGCCGTTCAACTGATTGGCGTAAACGCGGCGCTTGCCCTCGCGCACATCGTGCAGATTGTGCGCGAGATTGAGCACGCCGCGCTGCGAGAGCATCACGTTGTAGTTGAGCTCTTGCGACAGGCCCTCCCACAGCTTCAGCGAATGCTCGTAGATCGCCGCGCTCTCATCCCACAAATAGTTCGAGCGCACGATGGTGGTGTTGCGCCCGGTATTGCCGCCGCCGAGCCAGCCCTTCTCGAGCACCGCGACGCTCGTGACGCCATGATTCTTGGCGAGATAATAGGCGGTCGCGAGTCCATGCCCGCCGGCGCCAATGATCACCGCGTCATAGGCCGGTTTCGGCTCCGGGCTGCGCCAAAGACGCGGCCAGTGCTCGTGATGGCTGAGCGCGTTCCGCGCCAGCGAGACGATCGAGTAACGCGTCACGTCACGCGACCTCATCCGCCATATTTCGCCAACAACGCGGTCATAGCGCCGTTCGAGAGCGCACCGGTCGCATAGTCGAACCTGCCATCTCGAACGCCCTCGAGCGCGCGCCGTGTCGCGGTGTAGCTCGCGAGCATCAAACTTCCGCCCAGACTGACGCGGCGAACACCCAATCCGCGCAGCACGTCGAGCGGCGGCGCGGCGGTACCGCGAAAACCGCCGAGCACGTTGAGCGGGCCCTTCACGGCGGCGGCGAGCCGGCCGATCGTATCGGCATCGGCCGGTCCCGGAATGAACGCACAGCGCGCGCCGGCTTCGAGGTAGGCGTTGACGCGCCGCACCGCCTCGTCGAAACACTGCTGCGCCGTGCCGAAGCCGACCAGCCAGGGATCGCTCCGCGCGTTCACGACGAATGCCAGGCCCGAGGCCCTGGCAACCGTGCAGGCGGCACGAATGCGCGCCACCGCTTGGTCGAACTCGAACAGTTTTCCGGTTCGCGGATCGACGTCTTCGATATTCGCGCCGACCAGGCCGGCCACGATCGCGGCGCGGATCGTCTCGGCGACGTCGTCGGGCGTCGGGCCATAGCCCGCCTCGAGGTCCGCGCTGACAGGCAGCGGGATACGGCGCGCGATGGCGCCGGCGAGCTCGATCATGCGGCTTCGCCCGAGTGTCTCGCCATCGGGCAGACCCTGAACAAACGCGACGCCGGCGGAGGTGGTCGCGAGCGCCGGAAAGCCGGCCTCGGCGATCAGTGCGGCGCTCGGCACGTCCCACGCGTTCGGCAGAACAAAGCAGCCGCTTTCATGCAGGGATGAAAAGGCCGTGGCTTTTTCCGCAAGCGATGGCGCAGGCATCGGGACCTCCGGGAGGTTGTTGGCGATCCTGACCGCTCGATCGTGAAGCGGCGCCTCAGGTGTCGACGTTGCGCTGGTTGACTGAGTTCAGATAGGCGACGCAAGCATCGACCGGCTCGACATCGGCGAATTTGGCGTCGATGTCGAACAGGTTCCACTCGACCGCGCCCGGCACGCGGTCGCCGATGCACTCCTTGACCGCGATGGTGCGGAAGCCATCGGCCAGACCATCGCAGATCGTGGTGCGCACGCAGGCGGTCGCGGTCACGCCGGTGACCAGAATCGTGTCGACCCCGGCCGCGCGCAAATAGCCGGCGAGCGGCGTGCCGCTGAAGGCGCTCGCGCGCTTCTTCATCATGACCCACTCGCCTTCGATCGGTGCGATGCGCGAATCGATCGCCCACAGATGCTCGTCCTTGATATCGACCGCTTCGACCGGAATCTTGTGATGCCAGAGGCCCATATCGGTGTTCGGATTATTGCGGTCGGTGATTTGATAGGCGGTGGTGACGTGCACGACCGGATGGCCGTTGTCGCGGCAGGCCTTCAAGAGCTTCTGCATGCCGGGAATGATCTGCTCGTCGATATCCTCGCAGGTGAAGGGATTGCCTGGCCGCGTCCAGGCGTTGGCGAGGTCGACGCTGATCAGCGCCGGCTTCTTGCCGAAGCCGATGCGGCGCTGGAAGCCACGCTCGCGATAGATGCGCGTGCTCTCGTCAAAGGCTTGCTTGAGCGCCGCGCGCAGTTTTTCGTTCGCCATGGTCTTGGTTCTCCCCTGATAGGACCGCGCCGCCCCGCCGAAATCTCGCCAGCTCGAAGCGCCCTTCCGCGTCACCGACGCTAGACTCACCGACCGCCAATGCCTCAATCTAGACCATTGCGCAAGACGGAGGGAACTCGGCCATGGCGATCCACGGGCGGCTGACGCGCCATACCATCGCTCACACCATGCCGGCGGATGCGCCGGCCTATCAGGCGCCGCCCTATTATTACAAGAACGTGCAGGCCATGGGCGTCTCGTTCGAGACCGACCCGGAGGCCGCCGCCGCGGCCCTGCCCGCACCACTTACCTTGAACGAACCGGCCACCGCCGCGCTCTCGTTCTTCGATTATCCCTGGTCGACCTTCGGCCCCTATAAAGAGGCCATCCTCAGCCTCTCGGTCAATTTCAACGGCAAGCCCATGGTCTATATCCAGCAGATCGTGGTCGATACCGAACCGCCCATGCTGGCCGGCCGTGAGATCTGGGGCTACCCCAAGAAGCTCGCGACGATCGAATACAAGCTCGAGCGCGACATGATCTATGGCTTCATGGAGCGTCCCAAGGGCATCAGGCTCGCGAGCGCCATCGTGAGGCCCGAGCGCCCGGCGCCGTCCGAGACCAAGCCGATCACTTGCGCGGCCAGCCTGCGCATTCTGCCCTCGGCCGACGGCGACGTGCGTCAGGCGCTCTGCGCCGAGGTGGTCGAGACCAATGTCGACGTCACCCTGCACGCGGCCTGGGAGGGCACCGGCTCGGTCGCCTTCGCCGAGCACTCGGCGCTCGATCCCTGGGACCGCTTTCCGGTCAGGCGCATCCTCAAGGCAAGCCACATGGTCTATGACATGGTGCTGCCGGCGGGGCGCGTGATCGCGCGGCTCTGAACCCGCGCCGTTGCGCCGAAACGCGATTGACACCCCCGAGGGGGACGAGCATCGTGATAGACGATATTGTAGGACAAACCGTATCGTCGCCGACCCCCTCGTGGGCGCCAGAGCCGAAAGAGCAGCGTGTTGGTTCGACACGTCAGAACTGGTGGCGGACGGTTTAGGGTAGACGCGCGAACGCATCGTCATGGTGCACAGGGTAAGGCCGCCATCGAGGTGGCCGAAAAAAGGGAGGCATAGATGAGATTTACGCTCGGCAAAGCGCTGGTTGGCGCCGCTTTGGCGATTGGATTGGCCGCGGGAACCACGACGGCGCAAGCCGAAGACACTTACAAATTTGGCGGCGTCTTCACGCTGTCGGGCCCGGCGTCGTTCTTGGGTCTGTTCGAGGAAGCCGCGGTGCGGCTCGCCGTCGAGCAGTTCATGAAGGGCGATTGCATCGTCGAAGCCATTCCGGCGCAGCCCTGCGAGGGCGGCGGCTTGAAGATCGGCGACAAGAAGATCCCGATCGAGTGGAAGGCCTATGACGACGTCTCGGAAGACAAGAAGTCGATCGACGCGGTGACCCGCCTGGTCGAGCAGGATGGCGCGCGCGCCATCTGGGGCCCGCGCATGAATTCCGCGCTGCTCTCGGCCTCGACCATTCTCGATCCGCAGAAGATCATCAGCATCTGCGCGATCTGCTCGAGCCCGGCGATGACGGTTGGCCGCAAATACGGCCACGACATCACCGACACGGGCGTGATCGAGAAGCACGCGATCGCCGCGTTCATCAGCGAATCCCCGGACAAGCTGAAAGAGCATGGCATCGATCCGAAGCTGTTCGAGGGCCGCAAGAAGGCCGCCTTCATCGGCCGCAACGAGCTCTACACCGTGCACGGCTCGATCGGCTTCCAAGAGGGCATCGAGAAGGGCGGCAAGAAATACGCCTATAGCCATGACGACGCGGTGTTCTACCCGTTCGGCACCACCGACTTCGCGCCCTATGTCGCGAAGATCGCCGAGCAGAAGCCCGATATCGTCATGATGGACGCCTATATCATTCCCGACATGCTCGCCATCATGGCGGAGATGAAGAAACAGGGCCTCGACTTCGAGACCGGCAAAGTCGTGCTGCTCGGTAATGACGTGCTGATGCTTCAGTATTTCGTCGACGAGGCGAAGAAGGTCAACATCAGCATGTCGTCGGGCTATGTCTGGGGCTGGCAGGAGCACAACCCGGCGCAAGACCCGGCGACGCTCGCCCGCGTCGAGAAGTACGTCAAAATCTACAACGAGAAGTACGGCAAGACCGAGGTTGGCACCTCAAGCCCATTCGACCGCGGCGCCTATGACGCGGGGATGTGGTTCCTCTATGGCGTTCAGGCGGCCGGCACGATCACCGACAACGACGCGATCGTGAAGGCGTGGCGCGGCCTGAAGATCAACGGCCTGCGTGGCCCGGAGAACGGCTTCTTCGTTCGCCCCGACAATGGCGAGACGACCGGCCAGCTCTTCGCGTCCGAGTTCATCATCGGTGTCAAGGACGACAAGGTCTTCTACACGGGCATCAAGTACCGCGACGAACTGTTCTATGGCGCGTACGTCTATGGCGACAAGCTGCCGAAATAAGCGCGAGGGAACTCGCCCGATCTTGGCCTAGTCTGATGGCGCGGCGGCACCCTTCCCTCGGGAACGGTGTCGCCGCGTCTTTCATTTTCCGGCTCAATCGGACAAAGATTGCCGCCTGACGCGCGCCTTGCCGCGGATCGAGTCTAAAGGACGTCCCCGTTGACCGCCTTCGTTCAGCAGCTCATCTACGGCACGTCCTATGGCATGAATTTGGCCGTGGCGGCGGCCGGCCTCGCGCTCATCTTCGGCGTCTATCGCGTGATCAATCTGGCGCACGGCCAGCTGATCATGCTCGGCGGCTTCGCCACCTATGTCGTGACGACGCAGATCGGGACTCATTTCTTTGTCGGCTTCTTCGCCGCCATGGCGGTGATGGGGCTCTTGGGCATCGCGCTCGAGAGCACGATCTTTCGTATTTTGCAGGCCAGACCCGCGACCGACCAATTGCTCGCCTCGCTCGGCGTCTACATGATTCTCGGCACCGTCGCGCTGCGTATCTGGGGCGACTTCGAGGCCCGCCCAGTCAACATGCCGGGTGAGGCTTGGGCGCTGCACCTGGGCGAGGACATCCGCATCGATGGCGCGCGCATCGTGACCATCGCGATCACCCTCGCCCTGTTCATTGGCCTCTATTTCGTGGTGTACCGCACCCATTTGGGCCGCACCATGCGCGCCACCGCGCAA
Organism: Rhizobium sp. Q54; assembly: GCA_945892755.1. Classification (GTDB taxonomy): domain Bacteria; phylum Pseudomonadota; class Alphaproteobacteria; order UBA828; family UBA828; genus SHWC01. The sequence continues at coordinate 9,939 of CAMDDO010000086.1, forward strand.
GGCGGCGAGACCGCCGAACTCATGGGCATCCGCAAGCGTCGCGTGGCCGCGCTCGTCTTCTTCATCGGCGGCGCGCTCGGCGGCTCGGCCGGCGCGATGCTCGGCGGGCTGTTCAACGTGCGCCCCGACATGGGCTTCCAGCCGCTTCTGATGGCGCTGATCATCATCATCTTCGGCGGCATGGGCAGCCTCGGCGGCGCCATCATCGCCGGGCTGATCCTCGGCATCCTCTACAACCTCACCGTCTATTATGTCGGCTCGAAGCTGGGCGACCTGGTGCCCTTCGGCGTGTTGCTCATCGTCCTCATGGTCCGGCCGCAAGGTCTATTCGGACTTCCGGGCCGACGCGCATGATCGAGCGCCTTCTGCCCTCGAGCACCGCAAGGGCGATCATCGGCTGGCTCATTGTCGCCGCCATTCTGGTTCTGTTGTGGGCGTTGGTCGGCAACAACTATCATTTGCGACTCTTGATCAGCGCCGGCACGGCCATGATCGCGGTCATCCCCTTTGGCCTTCTGATGGGCCACATGGGCTATATGGCGATGGGCCAGGGCGGCTTCGTCGGCGTCGGCGCCTATGTCATTGGTTGCTTCACCGTGCAGCGCTTCGAGCTCGATTTTTGGGCGGTGTTGCCAGTTTCGATCATCATCACCGCCGTGCTCGCCTATGGCTTTTCCTTCCTGCTGTTTCGCCTGCGCGGCTATCATTTCTCGATCGGCACGCTGGCGCTTGGACAACTCCTCTATCTCGCCTTCGATAGCTGGGAGTGGGTGACCGGCGGACCGCATGGCACGAGCGGCATCCCTCGCCCCGCTATTGGCGAGTACGTTTTCGGTACCAATTCGCGCTTCTTCATCCTGGTCGCCGTGATCCTCTTTATCTCGGCGTTTTCCTCATGGTGGCTGGCGCGTGGCCAGGTCGGGCGCGCGCTCAGCGCCATTCGACAGGACGAAGACCTCGCCGCCGCGCGCGGCCTCAACGTGTTGCGCTACAAGCAATTCATCTTCGTCTTCGCCGCGGTTTGGGCCGGCGTCTCGGGCGCGCTCTATGCCGCCATGCAAATCTCGATCGACCCAAGTTCGTTCACGATCTGGAGTTCGTTCCAACAGGTCATCTATGTGATCATCGGCGGCACGGGCACACTCTTGGGTCCGGCGATCGGCGTGATTTTCATCACCTTCCTCGATCAGCTGATCGCGGACTTCGGCGTCTGGAACCAGCTCATCCTTGGCTCCCTGATCGTGATCACCGTGCTGTTTTTCCGCGGCGGCCTGTGGGGCGGCATCAGAATGCTGGCCAGGCTCGCGCTGAATGCGGTCGGCTTGGCGCGCGCGGCCAAGGCGCCGCGGCCCGGCGCGGCTGAGTAGCGCGATGGACGCGATATTGCAGATCGAGAATCTCTCCAAGCGCTTCGGCGGCGTCGAGGCGGTCAAGGCGGTCAGTTTCGACGTACCGCGCGGCGGCCTGGTCGGCTTGATCGGACCGAATGGCGCGGGCAAGACCACCTTCGTCAATCTGGTCACCAAGCACGACAGCCCGGATACCGGCACGGTCATGCTCGACGCCAAGCCGATGCACAATCTGCCCTCGTTCAAGGTGGCGCGCGCCGGCCTCGCCCGCACCTATCAGAAGAACCGTCTATTCTTCGAGGAATCGGTCGCCGAGAACCTCCGCACCGCGATGATCTGGGGCGGCGCGGCGAAGCACGAGGGCCTGCGCTATCCCGGTCTCCAGGGCCGCGAGGAAGAGCGCACCAAGGAGCTGCTCGATTTCTTCGCGCTGACGCCACAGCGCGATTCCCTGCCGAGCGGGCTCAGCCATTTGCACCGCCGCCGCGCCGAGGTCGCCCAGGCGCTCGCGCTCGCGCCCAAGCTCCTGATGCTGGATGAGCCCTTCGCCGGCTTCAGCCGCGACGAGGCGTTCGACCTGATCGAGCATCTCAGGGCCTGCCAGAAAGGCGGGCTCACCATGTTGCTGATCGACCACAACATGGAAGTGATGATGGAGGTCTGCGAATACCTCTACGTCATGCACCATGGCGCGCTGCTCGCCGCCGGCACGCCCAACGAGGTGCGCGCCAATCAAGACGTCATAAACGTCTATCTCGGCGCGGAGACCTAGGAGCCTATCTTGGAATTCCTCATGAACCGCGCTGTGGCCAAAATCGCCGGCTGGCAGGAGCAGCCCGCTGAGCGTATCAGGGAATACGGTCGAGGGCTGCGACACCCCAGCCGGCGGTTTTCGCCGCAGCCCGAGGGGACGCGCCGATTTCGGGCGTCTGGTTCGTCGCCGGGCCTTGACGATGCGCCCGGCATCGCCGGCGGCCCGGCTCCTGCCATTCGCGCCGAAATCGGCAGCGTCGCGGCCATGACGAATTCCAAGATAGGCTCCTGAAGGTGCTCGAGATCAAGAACCTCGTGCTCGCCTATGGCGTCAATCGCGTGGTGCGCGATGTGAGCTTCTCGGTCGCCAAGGGCGAAGTCTTCGCGCTGCTGGGACCGAACGGCGCGGGCAAGACTTCGATCCTCCGAGCGATCAGCGGCCTCGTGCCCGCGGTCTCGGGCGACATCGTGTTCGAGGGCAAAACATTGCTGCGACGCCGGCCGCATTCGATCGTGCTCGACGGCATCGCGCATGTCCCGGAAGGCCGCCAGATCTTTCCTGAAATGAGCGTGAGCGACAATCTCATGGTCGGTGCGACCGTGCACATCAACAACCGCGCGCGGGTGCGCGAGCTCGAGGCACGCTGCCTGGAGCTGTTCCCGATCATTCGCGAGCGCGCGCGCCAGGCCGGCGGCACGCTCTCGGGCGGCGAGCAACAGCAGCTCACCATCGCGCGCGGCCTGATGGCCGATCCCCGGCTCTTGATCGTGGACGAGCCGACGCTTGGCCTCGCGCCCGCGATCATCAACACGGTGGCGGATTCCTTCCGCAAGCTGCGCGATTTGGGCCTGACCATCATCGTCGCCGAGCAGAATGCCGATTTCGCGCTCAAAGTGGCGGATCATGGCGCCGTCCTGGCGAGCGGTGAATTGAGCTTCTCGGGCTCGGTCGATACGCTCCGCGACCGCGACGTATTGCGTCGCGCCTATCTGGGCGCCTAACGCACGCCTCTTTTCCAATTCCCTCTTGGCCTGGCGGCGTTCGGCGCCCAAATGCATTATGCTGCGCCTGAACCAGCCGGAGACCATCATGAACCCCGCCAATCCAAGCCTGAGCGCCGCACAAGGGAGCGATAGCCGCGTCGTGGTCAAGACCGTGCGCGGCCGGCCGACCAGCGACGGCGCCGGCGTGAAGCTCACCCGCGTGATCGGCACGCCCGCTTTGTCGGAGCTCGACCCCTTCCTGATGCTCGACGAATTCCGCTCCGACGACGCGGCGGACTATATCGCGGGCTTTCCCGATCATCCGCATCGCGGCTTCG
>CAMDDO010000087.1 GCA_945892755.1 Rhizobium sp. Q54
CATCTGCTCGCCTTTGAGAACGGCCGCGTCGGCGAACGCTACATCCTTGGCGGCGAAAACATGACGCTTCGCGCGATCCTCGAGGCCTTGTCGGCATTGAGTGGTCAGCCGGCGCCGAGCCTTAGACTGCCCCACGGCCTCATCATGCCGATTGCCTATGCCGCGGAATGGTGGGCGCGGGCGTCGGGGGCGGAACCCCGGTTCACCGTCGATAGCGTTCGCATGGCGCGGAAACTGATGTACTTCTCGTCGGCCAAGGCGGAGCGCGATCTTGGCTTCAGTTCGCGCCCAGCGAAAGAAGCCTTGGCCGACGCCCTGCAGTGGTTTGCGCTTCAAGGCTATCTTCAACGCGGAGGGCGGCAGGCGGCCTGATCGGGCCAGCGACCAAGACTAAAATCTAAAAAAAAACCAGGCGCCTCGCGGCGTCGTCTTCAGATGGGGAACCAAGGGAAAATGATGCGGCTTCCTGCATTGATTGTGGGTGCGGCATGCGCGTCCGCACTGGTAAGTTTGGCTGCGGTCGCGCTCGCCGGCGATGACGGTTACGGTGTCGAGTCGATCACGTTGGGCGTGCTGGCGCATGACGTCGGCGCTTTCGGTCGAAGCGCCGAACCCGGCACCGATTTCAATGTCGAAATCAAGTTCGACGAATTGACCGGTAGCGTTTGGGATGCCCTGCTCAATCCGCAACCGCATCTCGGCGCGAGCTTGAACGGGTCGGGCGCCACCAGCCAAATCTATGTCGGCATGACCTGGCTGTTCGATTTTGGCTACGGCTTCTTCGGCGGCGGCAGTCTTGGCGGGGCGGTCCACAATGGGGAAACCGAGGCCTTCGAACGCGACGAAAAATCCCTGGGCTCGTCCATCTTGTTCCGCGAATCGGTCGAGCTTGGCTTCCGGTTCGCCGCGCGTCATTCGGTGAGCGTCATGCTGGATCACATATCGAATGCCGGGCTGGCCAAGTACAATGAGGGCCTGGATAATTTTGGCGTTCGCTACGCCCTTGGGTTATGAGGCTGATTCAAGGGCTTATGATAAGGTCGCTGGCACCCAGAACCGTCAATTGGCTTTCGTCGTCGTGCTACTTTGTAGTAACTTTGTAAAACTGGGCGGCAAGTCGGCCAATGCGAAGCGGCAGCCGGAACAGAGGGGGTGACCGCCAATGTCAAACACACCGATGCTTGATCGGGTCAAGAGCCCGGCCGATATGCGGGGCCTATCCGGCAAGGAGCTGCGGGTTCTCGCCGATGAGCTCCGCCAGGAGACCATTGACGCGGTCTCGATCACGGGCGGCCATTTGGGGGCGGGGCTCGGCGTCGTCGAACTGACGGTCGCGCTCCATCATGTCTTCGATACCCCCCAGGACCGCCTGATCTGGGATGTTGGCCACCAGGCCTACCCGCACAAGATCCTGACCGGTCGGCGCGACAAGATTCGGACCCTGCGCCAGCCGGGCGGCCTCTATGGTTTCACCAAGCGCTCGGAGAGCGAATACGACCCGTTCGGCGCGGCACATTCCTCGACCTCGATCTCGGCCGGGCTCGGCATGGCGGTGGCCCATCATTTGAGGGGCGAGCGGCGCAACGTGGTTTGCGTGATCGGCGACGGCGCGATGTCGGCGGGCATGGCCTATGAGGCCATGAACAACGCCGGATCGATGCCGCACCGGCTGATTGTCATTCTGAACGACAACAAGATGTCGATCGCGCCCGCGGTCGGCGCGCTCAACGCCTATTTGGTGCGGCTGATTTCGAGCCATTCGTTCCGCTCGCTGCGCGAGATCGGCAAGCAATTCGCCGCCAAACTACCGAAGTCTATGGGCGTCGCGGCGGCGCGCGCCGAAGAATATGCGCGTGGCATGGCGACCGGTGGCACGCTGTTCGAGGAATTGGGCTTCTTCTATATCGGCCCGATCGACGGGCACAATCTCGACCAACTGATCCCCATTTTGAAGAACGTGCGCGACGACGACACGCCGGGGCCGGTTCTGCTCCACGTCATCACCCAGAAGGGCAAGGGTTACGCTCCGGCCGAAAACAGTGCGGAGAAAGGCCACGCACTCAACAAATTCGACGTGATGACCGGGGTCCAGGTCAAGGGCAAGGCCGGTCCGCCAAGTTATACGAACGTGTTCGCCAAGGCGTTGATCGCCGAGGCCGCGGCCGACGAGAAGATTGTCGCGATCACGGCGGCGATGCCTTCCGGTACCGGCCTCGACAAGTTCACCGAGGCCTTTCCCGATCGTTCCTATGACGTCGGCATCGCCGAGCAGCACGCCGTCACCTTCGCCGCCGGGCTCGCCACCGAGGGCTTCAAGCCCTTCGCCGCGATCTACTCGACCTTCCTCCAGCGCGCCTATGATCAAGTTGTGCACGACGTGGCGATCCAGAAATTGCCAGTGCGCTTCGCGATCGACCGCGCGGGTCTGGTCGGCGCCGATGGGCCGACCCATGCCGGGTCGTTCGATCTCGGCTATCTCGGCGCGTTGCCGGGTTTTGTCATCATGGCGGCGGCCGACGAAGCCGAATTGATGCACATGATCGCGACCGCCGCGGCAATCGATGACGGCCCGAGCGCGGTGCGTTATCCGCGCGGCGAGGGCACCGGCGTGACGCTGCCCGAGCGCGGCAAGCCGCTCGAAATCGGCAAGGGTCGAATCCTGCGCGAGGGCACCTCGATCGCGATCCTCAATTTGGGGGCGCGCTTGCAGGAGTGCTTGGCCGCGGCTGACGAATTGGGCGCCCGCGGGCTCTCGACCACAGTCGCCGATGCGCGTTTCGCCAAACCGCTTGACGAGGCTTTGGTGCGCCGCCTGGCGCGCGAGCACGAGGTGCTGATTACCATCGAGGAAGGCACGGTCGGCGGCTTCAGTTCGTTCGTGCTGCATTTCCTGGCGACCAATGGCTTCCTCGACCTTGGCCTCAAGATCCGACCGATGGTGCTACCCGATCGGTTCATCGCGCACGGCACGCCGCAGGGCATGTACGAGGACGCCGGGCTGAACGCGCATCAGATCGTCGATGTCGCGCTGGGCGCGCTCGGTTCGAATTCAGCCGCCGTCCGGCGCGCCTGAGCGCGCCGCGCCGACCATCGCGTTGACCAGCGGCCCCGTGATGGCGGCAGTCGAACAGACCACCGCGGCGCTCGCGCAGCACGCGCGGCCGACCCTCGCGGAGCGCGTCGGCGCGATGGTCGAGGCGGCACGGGCCGAGCTGCTCGGCCGCCAACGCGCCGATGGTCACTGGGTCTTCGAGCTCGAGGCCGACGCGACGATCCCGGCCGAATACGTCATGCTCAACCATTTCCTTGACGAGCCGAACCCCGAGGTCGAGGCGCGGCTCGCCAATTACATTCGGAGCGTGCAGAACGAGGAGGGCGGCTGGCCGCTTTTCGAGGGCGGCGAGACCGACATCAGCTGCACGGTCAAAGCCTATTACGCGCTCAAATTGGTGGGCGACGCGGCCGATGCGCCGCATATGCAGAAGGCGCGCGAGGCCGTTTTGCGGCGCGGCGGCGCGGCGCGCTGCAATGTGTTCACGCGCTGCGCGCTCGCGCTGTTCGGTCAAGTGCCATGGCGCGCTGTGCCCTCGATGCCGGTCGAGATCATGTTCTTGCCGCGCTGGTTTCCGTTTCATCTCGACAAGATTTCATATTGGTCGCGCACGACGCTCGTGCCGCTCTTGATCCTGATGGCGCTCCGCCCGCGCGCCAAGAATCCGCGCAGCGTCGATGTGCGCGAGCTGTTCGTCACGCCTCCCGAGCGGGAGCGGTGCTATTTCGTCATGCGCACCGCGCTTGGGCGATTGTTCTACGCGGTCGATCGGCTGCTCAAGGTCTATGAGCGGATTCGCCCCGAAGGGCTCAAGCGTCGTGCGATCGAGGCGGCGATCTCGTGGTCGATGCAGCGGCTGAACGGCGAGGACGGGCTAGGCGCCATCTTTCCGCCGATGGCGAATCTTCTCATGGCGCTCGATCGCCTCGGATACCGGGCCGACGATCCGGTTCGCCGCACGGTGCGACGTTCGATCGATCTTTTGCTCACTACGCCAGTCGGCGAGCGCCAATTCTGCCAGCCTTGCGTCTCGCCGATCTGGGACACCGGATTGGCGCAGCTCGCCTTGCTCGAGGCCGGCGAGCCGCCGGAGCGCGATACGATGCGGCGCGCCGCCGAGTGGCTGAAGGAGCGGCAAATCCTCGACGTCGAGGGCGATTGGCGCGCCACGCGACCGGGCTTGAGGCCGGGCGGCTGGGCCTTCCAATATCGGAACGACCACTATCCCGATGTCGACGACACGGCGGTGGTCGCCATAGCGCTGCACCGCGTCGACCCGGAGCGCTACGCCGAGCCGATCGCGCGCGCCGCCCAGTGGATCGCCGGCATGCAAAGCCGGAATGGCGGCTGGGGCTCCTTCGACGCCGAGAACGATCGCTATTATCTCAATCATATTCCCTTCGCCGATCATGGCGCGCTCTTGGACCCACCGACCTCGGACGTGAGTGCGCGCTGCGTCGGCTTCTTGTGCCAGATCGGCCATGGCCGCGATCATCCGGTGGTCGCGCGCGGCCTCGAATTCCTGCGCAAGGAGCAGGAGGAAAGCGGTGCCTGGTTCGGCCGCTGGGGTACGAATTACATTTATGGCACCTGGTCCGTCTTGGCCGCGTTCAGCGCCGCGGGCGAAGAACCCGCGGCCCCGCACATCCGGAAGGCGGTCGCCTGGCTCCAGTCGAAGCAGAACCCCGATGGCGGCTGGGGCGAGACCGGCGAGAGCTATTACCCCGACCGCATCGAGCGTTCGTTCGAGCGGCGTTCGACCGCGTCGCAGACCGCCTGGGCGTTGCTCGCCCTGATGGCGGCGGGCGAGGTCGATGGCGAACCGATGCGCCGTGGCGTCGAGTACCTGCTCGGTGCGACGCGCGAGGGGGCGCGCTGGCGCGAAGACGATTACACCGCGGTCGGTTTTCCGCGCGTGTTCTATTTGCGCTATCACGGCTACGCGGCCTATTTCCCGCTCTGGGCGTTGGCGCGATACCGCGACCTGACGCGCAGCAATGAGCGGCGGCCGCGCCACGGCCTCTAGTACCCACTTTGCGACGGATCGGCATCGTTACCGGGGTCTTGCGCGAGGTCGCGGCATTGGGTGAGCCCGTGGCGCGCGGCCTCGAGGTTCGCGTCTCCGGCGCCAACGCCGCGCGCGCCTATCAGGAGGCCCGCGCTCTGGCCGAGGCAGGGGCCGAGGCCTTGCTCAGTTTCGGTTTGGCCGGCGGGCTCGACCCAAGTCTTGGCCCCGGCGCGATCGTCATCGGCACCGAGGTGCTAGAAGTCCACGGCCCGATCGAGGTGCCCAAAGAGGTCGGCCTGCGCGACACGCTAAACGCCGTGTTCAATCTGCGCGGCCAGATGGCGCGGGCGCGCGAGCCTTTGCCGCCGGTCAGCGCCGATGCCCGCTTCGTGGCCGACCGGCGCTTGATCGAGCGGCTAGCCGAAGCCGCTGGGCGGCGCGCCTTGGCCGGCCCTCTGATCGGGGTCGATCACATCGTTCGCACGCGGGCCGAGAAGAGCACTCTGCTGGTCAGGACACGCGGCTTCGCCGTCGATATGGAAAGCCAAGGCGTCGCGCGGGCCGCCAGCGAATGCGGCCTGCCGTTCGGCGCGCTCCGCGTCGTGCTCGACCCATCCAACCGTGAATTGCCCGCGGCCTTGGCGCGCTCGGTCAAGCCGGACGGCTCGACCACGTTAGCGCCGATTCTAACCGGGCTGCTCGTGAACCCGTTCGAGCTCGGCGCCTATTTATCGCTGGCGTATGATTCGGCGCTCGCGCTTCGCACCCTAGGCCGCGTTGGTCGACGGCTTGGTCCCGCGCTCCTTGGCGGCCTTTGACGCGGCTTGTTTGGCGCGCACCTCGGCCAGCTTCTGCTGGACGTGCACATCGAACACATATTGCGCCGGCCGGGCATTGCCGAGCGCGATCTCGGGCGCCATGGGGCCGTCGGTCTTGATGCCGCGCAGCTTTACCATGAGCGCGTGCAAGGGCCGCTTCAACGTGTCGTTGACCGCGGTCGGCTCATAGCCGCAATGCACCATGCAATTGGCGCATTTGGCGTATTTGCCGGTGCCGTAATTGTCCCACTCGGTGGTATCCATCAGCTCGCGAAAACTGCCGACGAATCCTTCGCCGAGCAAATAGCACGGCTTCTGCCAGCCGAAGATGTTGCGCGTTGGGTTGCCCCAGGGCGTGCAGTGATATTCCTGATTGCCGGCAAGGAAATCGAGAAACATTGATGACTGGCTGAACTTCCACTTCTTGCCCTTGCCGCGCCGGAAGACGTCGCGAAACAGGGTTTTGGTCTGCTGGCGCGACAGGAAATGTTCCTGGTCGGGCGCACGCTCGTAGGAATAGCCGGGCGAAATGGTGATCGCGTTGACGCCAAGCTCATTCGTCGCGTAGTCGAAAAAGGCGGCAAGCCGCTCCGGCGCATGATTGGAGAACACGGTCGCGTTGACGTTGACGCGGAAGCCCTTGTCCTTGGCGATCCGGATCGCCTCAACCGCGCGCTTGAAGACGCCCTCTTGATTGACCGCGTGGTCGTGCTCTGGCTCCAGCCCATCAAGGTGGATCGAGAACGTCAGATAGGGCGAGGGCTTGAACTGGTCGATCTTCTTTTTCAGGAGCAGCGCATTGGTGCAGAGGTAGATGAACTTCTTGCGCTTCACGAGCTCGGCCACGATCTCGGCCATCTCGGGATGGATCAAAGGTTCGCCGCCCGGAATCGAGACCATCGGCGCGCCGCATTCCTCGACCGCCTGAATGCATTCGGCGACGCTTAGGCGCTCGTTCAAGATCTCGTCCGGATAGTCGATCTTGCCGCAACCGACGCAGGCCAGATTGCAACGGAAGAGCGGCTCCAGCATCAGCACCAGGGGATAGCGCTCGACGCGCTTGACCCGCTTGCCCAAAACATAGGCGCCGACACGGATCTGCTGAATCAGCGGCACGGACATGGTGCGCGTTCCTTCTAAGCCTTAAAGCGAGATCGCCGAATTCCCGGACGCGTTTACATTAGTCCGGATTGCGAGCGGCGCGGCGTGCGGCCATCCTCGCCATTCTTGACCAGTTCGTCCGGCAGCTTGAAACGCACGCGCTCGCGAATGCCGCGCTGGAATTTCACATTGACCGTGGCGAATTCGCGCAGTTTCGCGACCACCTCTTGCACGAGCTGCTCCGGCGCCGAGGCGCCCGCCGTGATGCCGACCCGCCCGACGCCCTCGAACCAGTCGCGATTGATGTCGTTGGCGTCGTCGATCAAATAGGTCGGCACTCCCATTTCGACGCCGATTTCGCGCAGGCGGTTCGAATTGGAGCTGTTGCGCGCGCCAACCACGAGCAGGAGCTCGACCCCGGTCGCCAATTCGCGCACCGAGGCCTGGCGATTTTGCGTCGCGTAGCAGATGTCCTTGACGTCGGGCCCGTGAATATCAGGGAAGCGGCGCTTCAGCGCCTCGATCACATCCTTGGTGTCATCGACCGAGAGCGTGGTCTGGGTGACATAGGCGACCTTGTCGGGGTCGCGTACCTTGAGCGTTTCCACATCGGCCGGCTTGGCGACGATATGGACGCCGTTCTTGACCCGTCCGCTGGTGCCCTCGACCTCGGGATGGCCCTGATGGCCGATCAAGATCACCTCATCACCCTCGCGCTCGTAACGCTGCGCCTCGATATGGACCTTGGCGACCAAGGGGCAAGTCGCGTCGATCACCGGCAGGGCGCGCAGACGCGCGTGACTCTCGACCTTCTCGGAAACCCCGTGGGCGCTGAAAATGGTTACCGCGCCGTCGGGCACCTCGTCGATTTCCTCGACAAAGACCGCGCCCTTCTTGCGCAAATCGTCGACCACGCGCTTGTTGTGCACGATCTCGTGGCGCACATAAACCGGCGGACCATAGACCTCGAGCGCACGCTCGACGATCTCGATCGCCCGTTCGACGCCCGCGCAAAACCCCCGCGGCTCGGCCAGAATCACGTCCATGCCATCCTCCGCGCTCATGCCGCTATGGCCGTGCGGCGCCACTCAAGGCGGGCTCGGCCGCGAAACCGCTCGCGGCACCGGAATCGGGGCAACGCTAACCCACTGAGCAGGCGCAAACAACCCCATAATACCCCTGGGTTTGCTCAGGAATTCTCCGTGTTCCGTTATCGCGCGCGCTTGCGGCCGTGACCTCCTTGGTGTCCCTTGGATTAACCACAACGCCGTGCCGAGAACGCAGGAGCGATGCCATGACCGAGCGACGCAATACCAAGGGCTTCGCGACCCGCGCGGTCCATGCCGGGCAGGCGCCCGACCCGACGACCGGCGCGGTCATGACGCCGATCTATTTGAGCTCGACGTTCGCGATGGAGCGGGTTGGCGAGACCAAAGGCTTCATCTATTCGCGCGTCGCCAACCCGACCCGGACACCCTATGAGGCCTGCGTCGCCGATCTTGAAGGCGGAGCCAAGGGCGTCTCGTTCGCCTCGGGGCTGGCCGCGGCCTCGGCCATTCTGGAATTGCTCGACGCCGGCTCGCATGTCGTCGCGACGGAAGACCTTTATGGCGGCATCACGCGCCTGTTGCGTGAGGTCAAGGCGAAGAGCGCGGGGCTCAGGGCCGATTTCGTCGATCTGTCGCGGCCGGGCGCGCTCGAGGCGGCGCTGAAACCCGAGACCAAGCTGGTCTGGATCGAGACGCCGACCAACCCTCAGCTCAAATTGGTCGATCTGGAAGAGGTTGGGCGGGTTTGCCGCGCGCGCGGCGTGCTCAGCGTGGTCGACAACACCTTCGCCACGCCGCGCCTGCAACGCCCGCTTGAGCACGGCATCGACCTCGTGATGCATTCGGCGACGAAGTATTTGAACGGTCATTCCGACGTGGTCGGCGGCATGGTGGTGATCGGCGACAACCCGGCGCTGGCCGAGCGACTGCATTTCATGCAATACGCGCTCGGCGCGATCCCGAGCCCGTTCGACAGTTTCCTCGTGCTGCGCGGCTTGAAGACCTTGCATCTGCGCGTCGATCGCTGTTGCGAGAACGCGGCGCGGATCGCGGACTGGCTAGCCAAGCATCCGAAGATCGAGCGGGTCAATTATCCCGGGCTCAAAAGCCATCCGCAGCACGATCTCGCCAAGCGTCAGATGGCCGGTTTCGGCGGCATGGTGACGTTTCTGCCCAAGGGCGGGCTCGACGCCGCGAAGCGCATCGCCGAGCGCTGCGAATTGTTCCACCTGGCGGTCAGCCTCGGCGGCGTCGAGAGCCTGATCGAGCTTCCGGCGCTGATGACCCATCGCACCGTGCCCGCGGAACTGCGCGCCAAGGTCGGCGTGGTCGATGCGCTGGTCCGGCTCTCCTGCGGCGTCGAGGACGCCGACGATCTGATCGCGGATTTAGCGCAGGCGATCGGGTAGGGCAGTCACACCGCTTTCAGCGCGCGGTCGAGGTCGTCGATGATATCGGCGACCGTCTCGATGCCGATCGAAAGGCGCACGACTTCGGGCCCGGCGCCGGCCTTGACGCGCTGCTCGTCCGAGAGCTGGCGGTGCGTGGTCGAGGCTGGGTGCAGGATCAGGCTCCGCGTATCGCCGATATTGGCCAAGTGCGAAAATAGCTCGACACCCTCAACGAGCTTCACGCCGGCCTCGAAGCCACCCTTCAGGCCGAAGGTGAAAACCGAGCCGCAGCCCTTTGGCAGATAACGCTTGCCGAGGCCGTGATAGGGGCTCGATTCAAGCCCGGCATAGGATACCCAGGCGACCGCGGGATGGCTTTCCAAAAAGCGCGCCACGGTCAGCGCGTTGGCCACATGGCGCTCGATGCGGAGCGGCAGGGTCTCGATCCCGGTCAGGATCATGAAAGCGTTGATCGGCGCGAGCGAGGGCCCGAAATCGCGCAACGCCACGGCGCGCGCCTTCATGGTGAAGCCGAAATCGCCGAAGGTCTCGTGGAAGGTCAGGCCGTGATAGGCCGGTTCGGGCTTTGAGAGCGAGGGGAATTTGTCGTTCTGGCCCCAATCGAACTTGCCCGATTCGACGACCACGCCGCCCATCGAATTGCCGTGGCCGCCGAGGAATTTGGTCATCGAGTGGATGACGATGTCGGCGCCGTGGCGGATCGGGTTGCACAAATAGGGCGTCGCCAGCGTGTTGTCGACGATCAAGGGAATGCCGTGGCGGTGCGCGATCGCGGCGACCGCCTCGATGTCGACGACAATGCCGCCCGGGTTCGCCAGGTTCTCGATGAAGATCGCCTTGGCGTCGTCGAGGCCGGCACGTTCGAAATTGTTAGGGTCGGTCGGATCGACGAAGTCGCAGCGCCAGCCGAGCCGCTTGAACGAAAGGCCGAACTGGGTGATCGAGCCGCCATAGAGATTGCGCGAGGCGACGAAGCGATCGCCCGGCTCGAGCAGGGTGAAGAAGGCGAGGAATTGCGCGGCGTGGCCCGAAGCGGCGGCGACGCCTGCGCGCCCGCCTTCGAGATTGGCGACGCGCTCCTCGAGCACGGCGACGGTCGGGTTGGTCAGGCGCGAATAGATGTAGCCAAAGGTTTGCAGATTGAACAGTGACGCCGCGTGGTCGACGTCGTCGAAGACATAGGACGTGGTCTGATAGATCGGCGTGGCGCGCGCGCCGGTGACCGGATCGGGATGCGCGCCGGCGTGCACGGCGCGGGTTTCGAAACCAAAGCGTCGCGGCGCGCCGGTGTCGGGGGCTTCGTGTGTCGCCGCGGCTTTTTTGGTCGCCATGATCGTTTTCCCTAAAGCAGCCGGCGGCGCTTGGAGGAGATGATTTCGGAATTGATGCCGCTCCAACTCAACTCGCCCGAAAGCCGGCCGAACTCGATCTTCGGGCAGCGGTTCATCACGACCTTGAGCCCGGCGGCCTCCGCCTTCTCGGCGGCCGCGTCGTTCCGCACGGTCAATTGCATCCAGACCACCTTGGCCCCGATCTTGATCGCCTGATCGACGATCGGCCCGACCTGATCGGAGCGGCGGAAAATGTCCACCAGGTCGATCGCGACGGGAATTTCGCCAAGCGCGGCGTAGACTTTCTCGCCCAGAATCTCCTGGCCCGCGACGCCCGGATTGACCGGAATGACGCGGAAGCCCTTGGCCTGAAGATATTTCATGACGAAATAGCTCGGGCGGTTCCAATTCGCGCTGGCACCGACCATTGCGATCACGCGCACCGAGCGCAGAATATCGCGCAGATACTCGTCGCTATAGAGGTCGTGCCGGCGCGGCGCGATCGTCGTCGCGGGCTCGACCACCGGCTCAGCGCCCCTGCCAGCTCGGCGGGCGCTTTTCGAGGAAGGCGTCGATGCCTTCCTCGGCATCGCGCGCGAGCATGTTTGTCGTCATCGTCTCGCTGGCATAGTCATAGGCCTCGGCGACGCCAAGCTCGATCTGCCGATAGAAGGCTTTCTTGCCGATGGCGAGCGTGAGCGGCGATTTCGCGACGATCTTGGCGGCAAGCGCGTGGACCTCGGCATCGAGCGCGTCATCGGCGACCGCGCGGTTGATCAAGCCGAGCTCGGCCGCGCGCCTCGCGTCGATGATCTCGCCGGTCAGCAGCATTTCCATGGCGTGTTTGCGCGGCACGTTGCGCGTCAGCGCGACCATGGGTGTCGAGCAGAACAAACCGATATTGATGCCCGGCGTGCAGAACGTGGCGCTCGCGCCGGCAATGGCGAGGTCGCAGGTCGCGACCAGTTGGCAGCCGGCCGCGGTCGCCAGGCCATGGACGCGCGCGATCACGGGCTGGCGCAATTCGATGATCGTCCGCATCAAGACGCTGCATTGCTTGAACAGGGTCTCATAGGCGGCGCGGCCCGGATTGGCGCGAATTTCCTTGAGGTCGTGGCCGGCGCAAAAGACCGGACCATTGGCCGCGATCACGACGACGCGCACCGTCTTGTCCGTGCCGATGGCCTCGAGCTCGCTTTGCAACGCCGCCATCAGCCCGACCGAGAGGCTATTGCGCGCCTTGGGGCGATTGAGCGTCAGGGTGGCGATGCCGGTCTCGTCGGCGCGGACCAGCGGAGGGGCGCTGTCGGGCGTGAGAGCGGGAGCGGCGGATGGGTTCATGGCCAGCCTTTCGATGTCGAAGCAACACTATAGGCCGGTGCCAGGGGCGCCACCACCCCGCGCGGCACTACGATAATACCGCAATCCAAAACATTTGAAAAACTTGGGATTTCAGCTTGACGGCGGACAAACCATGGGCATACTTGCGCGCCTGACGCCTAGGCGCGGCGCGGCCCGATGGTCGTGTGTCCGGCGCGGAGTTCCCCCGATGAAGACCTATTCCGCCAAGCCCTCCGACATCACGAAGAAGTGGGTGCTGATCGACGCCGACGGGCTGGTGCTCGGCCGGCTCGCCAGCATCGTCGCCAATCGCCTGCGCGGCAAGCACAAGCCGACCTTCACGCCGCACATGGACTGCGGCGACAACGTGATCATCATCAATGCGGAGAAGGTCAAGCTCACCGGCCGCAAGCTGACCGATCAGCTGTTCTACTGGCACACCGGCTATCCGGGTGGCATCAAGGAGCGCTCGCCGCAGAAGACCTTGGAAGGCAAGCACCCCGAACGCGTGCTCGAAAAGGCGATTGAGCGCATGGTGCCGCGCGGTCCCTTGGGCCGCCAGCAAATGACCAATCTTCGGGTTTATCCGGGTCCCAATCATCCGCACGAGGGCCAGCAGCCCGAAGTGCTCGACGTCGGCGCGATGAACGCGAAGAACAAGAGGAGCTCGTCACGTGGCTAATAGCCCGCGCACCCTCGGCTCGCTCGCCGAGCTTGGCCAGCCCGCCGGCAAGGCCGCAAGCATTTCGGCCGAGGCGCCGATGCCCGAGCCGAAGATCGATCGACTCGGCCGCACCTACGCGACCGGCAAACGCAAGAACGCGATCGCCCGCGTCTGGATCAAGCCGGGCGC
>CAMDDO010000088.1 GCA_945892755.1 Rhizobium sp. Q54
GTCGATCTCGCGCTCAAAGACCTCGGGCGAGGTGTAAAACCAGCCGGGGAGGTGGCGAGCCTTAAGGAGCGATTCCCGGGTCGCGGCTAAGTCCGCGCCTAGCTCACCAAAGCGCCCATTTCCGCCACCAACGCCCTTTGCCATTGACATGATCGCCGTCCCCCGTTCACGTCACGAGACCGGTCCCAAGAGGGAACCCAGCCTCGGATTGTATCCAAAATACACGCTAGACCCCGCGTCGGCCCTCCGCAAGCCGTGACGGCGAACGACTAATTCCTAGTGTGAAAACTAGTTCACTGGGGGTTGATTTTTGACGTTCAATAGACTACCCTTATTAGCTTAACCGGCACTGTGGAGGAGAGCTGTCCATGTGCGGCATCGCTGGAATTATGTACAAGCGCAAGAACGGCCATGACGGCGTCGGCAAGGCGCTGATCAGCATGCTGGATGCTTGCCAGCATCGTGGCCCGGATTCGACCGGCTTTGCACTCTATTATGAGCCCGTCGAAGGCGAGTACCGCCTGCGCTTCTATGTCGGCGAGGGCGAGGTGGGCGAGAAGACGGTCGCCCGCATCCGCGAAAAGCTCAAGGAATATCAGGCCGTGGTACTCGACGAGGATGCAGCCGGCGGCACCCATGCCTTCCGCGTGCGCTTCTCGGGCGACCTGCAGAAGTTCTCCTACGATATGGAGCACGTCGCCAAGGTGTTTTCGATCGGGTCCAGCCTCGATATCGTCAAGGATATTGGCGGCGCGCACGACGTTGATGGCTCCTACCACGTCGGCAAGTTTGAGGGCACCCATGGCATCGGCCATGTTCGCCTGGCGACCGAATCCGATGTCGCGCCCGATTCCTCACACCCGTTTTGGGCGACCGGCTTTGCCGACGTCGCGATCGTGCACAACGGCCAGATCACCAATTATTGGAAGATGCGCCGGCGGCTCGAGAAGTGCGGCTTCGAGTTCAACACCGACAATGATAGCGAGCTGATCGCGGTCTATCTCGCCGACAAGCTCTCGCATGGGACACTCGAGGACGCCCTCAAGACCTCGATTGATGACCTCGATGGCACGTTCTCGTTCCTGGTCTCGACCAAGGACGAGATCGGCTATGCCAAGGATCGCCTCGCCGCGAAGCCGATGGTGATGCTCGAGGACGATAATCTGATCGCCATCGCTTCCGAGGAAGTCTCGCTCAACAGGCTCTTCCCCGGTAGGCCGCTCAACACCTTTGAACCACCGCCGGGAACCTATAAAACGTGGCGACGCTCGATCTAAATACCCTCACGGTCCGCGAAGCCAATGAGCGCTTGCGGAAACTCGGTGCCGATGGCGAGGACGTTGAAATTCTCAACCCCGACGCGCGCCATCACATCGGTGTCGGCCTCGTCCACAAGATCAATGTGCGCGTGCGCGGCTCGGCCGGATATTTTTGCGCCGGGCTGACCGACGGGCCGCGCTTCATCGTCGACAATAATGTCGGCTGGGGCCTGGCCGACAATATGCTGAACGGCTCGGTGGTGGTGAACGGCAATGCCAGCGCGATTGCTGGCGTCGCTATTCGCGGTGCCGAGGTCGTGATCAAAGGCAATATGGGCTCGCGCGCCGGTCAGGTGATGAAGGCGGGCACGCTCTGTTGCGTCGGCAACGCCAATTTCATGGCCGGCTACATGATGTATGGCGGCCGCATCGTCATCCTGGGTGAATCGGGCGACAAGGTCGGCCAGGACATGACGGGCGGCACGATCTATGTCGCGGGCAAGATCAACGCGCTCGGCACCGATGCCATGGTGATCGATCTGCCGCAGGCCGAGGCCGATAGCCTGCGCGAATTCCTCGATCGCTATGAGATCAAGTTCAAGGGCGATTTCCAAAAGATCACCAACGCCGGCAAGAATTTGCGCTATGGCAAGACTGAGCCGCGCGTGCGCGTGATTCCGTTCTTCATGGCCTCCGAGACGGCTGGTTATTGGAACACCAAGGTTCAAGAGGATATCTACGTCAAGGCGCAGATCGGTCGTTACCGCATTCGCGGCTATGGCGCGGCGCGCCCGTTTCCGCATTTGAACGATTTGGCCTTTCGCAAGGATCTGGCGAATCTGCCGGCCGATCCCGAGGTCATCTCGAAGGTCAATCTCAAGACCTCGATCGGCGGCCGCTCGGGCGCGACGCCGCTCGATCTTTCGATGCCGGTGATGATCGCGCCGATGAGCTATGGCGCGCTCTCCAAATCGACCAAAGTGGCGCTGGCGATCGCTTCTGGACTCTCCGATACCTCGGAGAACACCGGCGAAGGCGGCATGAGCGATGAGCAGCGCGCGGCGGCGAAGCGCATCATCTATCAGTGTCTCTCCGGCCGGCTCGGCTGGAACATTCACGACATGCAGCGCGCCAATGGCCTCGAGATCTATATCTCGCAGGGTGCCAAGCCGGGCCTTGGCGGACAGCTGATGGCCAAGAAGGTGACCAAGGAAATCGCGCGTATTCGTGGCATCCCCGAAGGCATCGACTTGCGTTCGCCCTCGCGCCACCCCGATGTGCTGGGCGCCGACGACCTGGTCATCAAGGTCGAGGAGTTCCGCGAGGCGACCGGCTATCGCCTGCCGGTTTCGGTCAAGCTCGGGGCGGGGCGCGTGCGCGACGACATCAAGATCGCGTTCAAGGATGGTTTCGATTTCGTCGAGCTCGACGGCATGCAGGGCTCGACCGGTGCCGCTGGCAATGAGGTTTTGGAATTCGTCGGTATCCCTACGCTTTCGGCCATCCAGGAAGCGATGGACGCGCTTGCCGAGATCGGCGCGAGCGGCAAGATGCCGGTCGTACTGATGGGCGGCGTGAAAGACGGCATTGATGTCGCGAAGGCACTAGCGCTGGGTGCGCACGCAACCGCGGTCGGCACTGGCGCGATCATCGCGGGCGGATGTATTGCTTGCCTGCAATGCCATGTCGGCCAGTGCGTGGTCGGCATCGCGACGCAAGATCCCGAACACGAGAAGCGCTACAACGTGCCGGTCGAGGCGCGCAATATTCATCGCTACCTCGAAGCGATCCGTTGGCAGCTGGCGGCGATCACGCACGCCCATGGCTATGCAGATGTGCACCAATTTTCGCGTGACGATCTCGTGGCGTTGACGCCCGAAGCCGCCGAGATCACGCGCCTACCGTATGAGCCCGAACTTGCAAGGCGCGCGGAACGCCTGCGCAAAGCTTCGTGATCGCCTGAGCACCTGATCAAAGAGGTCGGCTTATCGTGAGTGTCTATGACATTCGGCGCATTGATCCTGGCCCCGCGCCCGAGGGCCTCGCCGACGACGTGCCCGACATCAATTTCGTACCTGCGCCTTGTCAGGTGGCCTGCCCGATCGGGACCGACGCGCCGTCCTACCTTGCCTATATCTGGGAAGGCAAAATCGAAGAGGCCTTCGAGGCGATCACCGCAACCAACCCTTTCTCCTCGATTTGCGGGCGCGTGTGCGACGCGCCTTGTGAGCCGGCTTGCCGGCGCACCGACAGCGATGGGCCGATCGCGATCCGGAACCTCAAACGCTATGTGATGGACAAGCTCGGCACGAGCTATCATCTGCCGCCCGTGCCGGTGACGCGCAAGCAAACGATTGCCGTGGTGGGCTCTGGCCCGGCCGGCATGACGGCCGCGCAAGATCTCGCCGAGGCCGGCTTCGCGGTTCACCTCTATGAGATGACCGACCGCCTGGGCGGCATGATGGTGTGGGGCATTCCGGCGTTCCGCCTGCCGGTCGGCATCATCGAAGAGGATATGCAACGCATCCTCAAGCATTGCCCGGGCATCACCGTTCACTTCAATACCGCGCTCGGCAAGGACGTTTCGCTAGATGACCTGAAGGCGCGTCATGACGCGGTCTTGCTGACCATCGGTGCGTGGTGGGGCAAGGGCACCGACATCGAGGGCAAGGACGATCCACGCGTGGTTGATGGCGTGACCTATTTGCGTCGCATCAATGCCGGCGAACGGCCGACCATGCCTGAGACCGTGCTCGTGATCGGCGGCGGCGACGTCGCCATGGATGCCTGCCGCGTGGCGAAGCGTTTGCCCGGCTGCAAGACGGTCAAGGTGCTTTATCGGCGCGGCCCGGATGAAATTCCGGCGCGCAAGGACGAGCTCAAGGGCGCGATCGCCGAGGACATCGAGTTCATCTATCTCACCCAGCCGGTGGCGGCGGTGTCCAAGGGCAATAGTTTCGCGCTGCGTTGCGTGAAGACGCAGCTCGGCGCGCCCGGCCTCGACAAGCGGCGTCAGTTCGAGCCGGTCCAGGGCTCCGAACATGATTTCGAGTGCGGCCTCGTGATCATGGCGACCGGCCAGAAGGCGGCCAGCGAGGAGCTCGACAGGCGCGGCATGATGGCGTCGGATCGCGTGCGCACCAAGTTCGATGGCATGGTGACGGACGACCCCAAGGTCTTCGCCGCGGGCGATGGCGCGTTTGGCGGCTCGACCATCGTCATGGCGATGATGCACGGCCATCGCGCGGCCTATTACATCAAGGCGTTTCTCGAAGGCCGCAAGGACCCGCTGACCTATCGCACGCCGTTTCGCACCCGCCGCGTCGAGGTCGCGCAAGACATCAATTGGGAAGTCTTCCCGCGTCAGGAGCAGCATTTCCACGGTCTCGGCGAAAAGCCGGTCGAGTTTCCCGAAATCGAATCGACCTACGACGAGAAGACCGCGAAAGCGGAGGCGGCGCGCTGCTATCGCTGCGACGCCGAAACCGGGTCGTCGGATTACAACGTGCGCACGCGCGAGGATATTTTCGTCATGGCGCGCACCAACGCGCATGATGCGGTGACCCAGCGCGCCATGTTGAAAAAACGCCTGCCGCCGCGCGAGGATCCGTTCGGCCCCGCCTATAAGGCGACGCTTGAAGACATCGTGTTTCTGCCGGCCAATCTGTCGCGGCTCGTGATCGATCCCTATCGCGATGCCTGCAATGTCGCGACCAAGCTGGCCGGCGGGGTCGACCTGAAAGGACCGTTCCTAGTCGGGGGCTTCGATGACGCGCCCTCCGAAGTGATCGAAGCGATCGAAGCCGGCGCGCGCGTCGCGGGCAGCGGCTATGTCGGCCGGCGCAAGGTGGCGAAGGACGTGCCGTGGTTGCAGGTCGCTGTGGTCGGCGAAGACGAGCCCGACGCTGACGCCAACGGAGTGATCTATGCGGTGCGTGGCGGCTTCAAGCCATTTACGCCCATGCGCGCCCGGCCGGATCAGGCCCTTGGCCTCGCGGTTGGCCGCGCGGATTTGAAGGCCGCGATCCCGTTCGCGCTCGAGAAGGGCTTCGACATTCTTGTGCTTGAGGCCTCGGGCCCGATCATCGATCCGTGGACCGAACTTTGCGGCATGCCCGATCTCGCGGTCATTCGCGACGCGGTGCACCAAATGCGCGACATGAACCGCGAAGAAGATATGGAGCTGCTTTATTTCGGCGGTGTGCGCTCGGGCACGGATAGCGCCAAATTGCTTGGCCTTGGCGCCAATGCGGTGATCCTCGGCACGTCTTATGCGTTCGCGCTTGGCGGCCATATCGAGGACGGCAAGCGCTTCGCCTTCTATGCCGATCTCTCGCCCGATGAGCGCAAGGAACGCGCCGGCGCCTTCATCAAGGCGCTTGGCGCCGAGGCCTCGATCATGGCGCGCTGCACCGGCAAGACCGACGTGCACAATCTCGAGCCTGAGGATTTGCGCGCGATCTCGATCGTCACGGCCAAGGCGGCTGGCGTGCCGCTCGCCGGCACGCACCACCACCTCGCGGCGGAGTAGCCGGCCGCGTTGTCCGACGACGCCAATTGACAATATCGTCATGCCTTCCGACAGTCAGGGCCTGAACCGGCCTTCGCTCGGTCGTGGGCCCCATGGGAGGCATGACGATGAAATTGGACGATTACGCCAATTATGACGGCCTCGGTCTCGCCAATCTGGTTCGCCGTCGTGAGGTAACGCCGAGCGAGCTGGTCGATTGCGCCATCAAGGCGATCGAGAAGCTCAATCCGAAGCTGAATGCCGTCGTGCGCCGGCTCGATGCCATGGCGAAAAAGACCGCGAAGGGCGAATTGCCGCGCGGCGCCTTTACCGGCGTGCCGTTTCTGCTGAAAGATCTCACCCATTCCCTGGCTGGCGTGCCGACCGATTGCGGCAGCCGTTTCTTCAAGGGCTGGACGCGTGATCATGACACCGAAATGGTCACGCGTTGGAAGCAGGCCGGCTTCGTCATCACCGCGAAAACAAACACGCCCGAAGGTGGCTCGAGCGGCTCGACCGAGCCGGTCGCCACCGGAGCGACGCACAACCCCTGGAAGCTCGGTTATAGCTCGGGCGGCTCGAGCGGTGGCTCGGCGTCTGGTGTCGCCGCCGGCATGACGCCGGTCGCGCACGCCAATGACGGCGGTGGCTCGATCCGCATCCCGGCATCGGCCTGTGGTCTGGTTGGGCTGAAACCGTCGCGCGGGCGCACCTCCTATGCGCCCGATTTGGGCGATGCCTGGAACGGCATGGCGATTGAGGGCGTGGTGACACGCACGGTGCGCGATACCGCCGCGTGCCTCGATGTCATGTGGCAGCCCGCGGTTGGCGATCCCTATTACGCGCCGCCGCCCGCGCGCCCCTACAGCTCGGAAGTCGGTGCGCCGGTCGAGAAACTCCGCATCGGCGTGTCGTGGAAAGCGCCGCGTGGCTCCGCCGTCCATCCTGAATGCGTCAAGGGTACCAAGAAGGTCGCGAAGCTCTTGGAGGCCCTTGGCCACCGTGTCGATGAGGCTGCGCCCAAATTCGACGCCGAGCGGCTGGAGAAAGCGTGGTTCACTCTGTTTCAAGCCAATGAAGCCTTGGCCTTTCTCGACCATGCCGCCGCGACCGGGCGCAAGATTTCGAACCAGCTGGTCGAAAAAAACAATCTCCACCTCATCGAGCTCGGCAAGAAGCTGAGCGCCATGGACGTCCTGCGCGCGATCGGCGATATGCATGCGGTCACGCGCCAGTTTGCCCGCTTCTTCGAGACCTACGACATCTGGCTGAGCCCGACGCTGGGCAGTCCACCACCCAAACACGGCCATTTGTTCGCGGACGGCGATGCCGAGCGGTTCTTCGACCGGCTTCTGGCGTTCATTCCTTTTACGCCGATCTACAACGTGACCGGGAACCCGGCGATCACCTTGCCATTGCATTGGAGTGCCGATGGCCTGCCGGTTGGGGCCCATTTCGGCGCGCGCTATGGTGAGGAGGGGCTGCTCCTGCGCCTCGCCGCACAACTGGAAGAGGCGGAGCCCTGGTGCCACAAGCATCCGAAGAACAGCCTATGGAAGGACTAGGGAACGCGGCGTGGCCTATTCGCGGATCGAGGTCGAGCCCAGTTCGGGCGCGCTCGGCGCGGTCGTCACCGGAGTCGATCTCAAGCGCCCGCTCGATGAGCCGACCATCGCGGCGATCCGCGCGGCGTGGCTTGAGCATCTCGTGGTCTTTTTCCGCGATCAGGATTTGACGCCGGCTGAATTTCTGGCCTTCGCCCGACGTTTCGGTGCCCTCGACGAATACCCGTTCGTCAAAGGCATCGAGGGTTACCCACAAATCATCCAGGTCGCCAAACTGGAGCATGAGCGAATCAATTTCGGTGGCATTTGGCACTCCGACACCACGTATTTGGAGCGACCGCCGATGGCGGCGATGCTGATCGCACGCGAAGTGCCGCCGGTTGGTGGCGATACATTGTTTGCCAATATGTACCTCGCTTATGACGCGCTCTCTGCCGGCATGAAGCGCCTGCTCGATGGCCTGATAGGGATCAGTTCATCGGACAAGGCCGATGTCAGCCGCACGCGCGAGGACCGCATCAAGGACAGCCCGACGGCGCAGGCCCGTAAAGCCTTCGAAGCGACGCATCCAGTGGTGCGGACCCACCCCGAGACCGGGCGCAAGGCGCTTTACGTCAATGTCGCGCACACCGCCCGCTTCAAGAACATGACGGAGGAGGAAAGCGCGGGCCTCCTCCAATATCTGTTTCAGCACCAGACCCGGCCGGAGTTCACCTGCCGGTTTTCCTGGAAGCCGGGCTCGATCGCGTTTTGGGACAACCGGGCGGCCCAGCACAACCCGATCAACGACTATCACGGCCATCGGCGTATCATGCACCGTATCTCGCTGGCCGGCGACGTCCCGCGCTAGCGGGTCCAGACTTGCGGGCGGCGCGCTTGGCGCGGTAAACCCCAAGCACCAGACGATGCTGATAGCCAAGGAGCGCCGGCCGTGAAATTCGGATTGATGTTCGCCTATCAGGTCCCGCCAAACAGCGGCATCCCCTCGCACGAGCCCTATCAGGACATGCTCACCTGCCTGCCGCGCGCGGAAGAACTGGGCTATGTCTCGGCCTTCCAGGCTTCGCACCATGTTCAGAAGGATGGCTTTTGCCCTGGGCCGTTGATCGCCATGGCGGGCGCGGCAGCGGTAACCAAGACGATGCGCATCGGCACGAGCGTGCTTTTGGTCGCGCTCTATGCGCCGCTCAAGCTCGCCGAAGATGTCGCCGTGATTGACAATCTGTCGAACGGCCGCTTCGTCTTTGGCATCGCGCCGGGCTATGTCAGCAAGGAATTCGCCGCCCATGGCGTGCCGCGCGAGGAGCGTGGCCCGCGCTTCGAAGAAGCAATCGATTTGATGACCAAGGCCTGGACGCAGGAAGTCTTCTCGTTCGACGGCAAGTACTTCAAGATTCCGGAAGCCCAGGTCACGCCGCGCCCGGTGCAGAAGCCGCATCCGCCGATCTGGTATGGTGTGTCGCATCCGGCCGCGCTGAAGCGCGCCGCGCAGCGCCGCTGTGTGCAGATCATGTCGCCGCGCCATGGCATGGCCGAACTGAAAGAGCATTACGGCATCTATGAAGGCGCGGCCAAGGCGATCGGCTACAAGCCGCCCGAGCGGCCGATCATCCGCCAGGTCTTCGTCGCTGAAACCACGCAAAAAGCGGAGGAACTGGCGGCGCCCGCAGTGAACTATCTTTATCGCGAGCTTTATGGCGCGGCGTCGGCGGCGGGCGATCGCGTGCTGAAGGCCGATGACGGCAAGGTGATCGCCGATACCGGCGATGTCGGATTCCAGAACTTCAAGGCGCGTTACATCATCGGCAATCCCGAGCTCGCGATCCAGAAGATCAAGGACTATGAACGCGAACTCAATCCGAGCGAAATGATCTGCTGGATGCACATGCCGGGCATTCGCGGCAAGGACGCCATGCGTTCGGTTGATCTATTCGCCAAGGAAGTGATGCCGGCGTTCCGCTGAGCATCGGCGCCTTTCGCCTCGAGGCCAGGTGATGGATTTCGCGCTGAGCGATGATCAGCAGGCGATCCGCGATGCGATCGCGCGGTTGTGCGAGGCCTATGGCGACGACTATTGGCTCGCGCGCGACCGCGACGGAAAATTTCCCGACGACTTTGTAAAGGAAATTGCCGCTGGTGGCTGGCTCGGCATCGCTATGCCGAAGGAAGTCGGCGGCAGCGGCCTTGGCATCACGGAAGCCGCGCTGATGATGCAGACGATCGCGGAATCGGGCGGCGGCTTCGCGGCCGCCTCGTCGATCCACATGAACATCTTCGCGCCCAACCCGATAGCGGTTCATGGTACGGCCAAACAGAAAAAGCGCATGTTGGCACCGCTGATCGGGGGCAAGGAACGTGCGTGTTTCGGCGTGACCGAGCCCAATGCCGGGCTCGATACCGCGTCGATCGAAACCCGCGCCGAGCGGCGCGGCAACGCCTATGTCATCAATGGCCGAAAAATCTGGACATCGACCGCGCAATCGGCGAGCAAGATCCTGCTGCTCGCGCGCACTGCGCCGAAGACCAAGGCGAAGCCAACCGATGGCCTTTCGCTGTTTTACACCGATCTCGATCGAGCCCATTGCGAAGTGCGCGAGATCGAGAAGATGGGCCGCAAGGCGGTCGATTCGAACGCGGTCTTCATCGACAATTTGACGGTGCCGGCCGATGACTTGATCGGCGAAGAGGGGCAGGGGTTCCGTTACATCCTGCACGGGCTCAACCCCGAGCGCATTCTGATCGCGGCGGAGGCGGTTGGGCTAGGCCGCGTTGCCCTCGCGCGCGCCGCCCGCTATGCCAAGGAGCGCATCGTGTTCGGCCGGCCGATCGGGCAGAACCAAGGCATCCAGCACCCCTTGGCCGATGCCTGGGCAAGGCTTGAGGCCGCGAATTTGATGCTCTTTAAAGCGGCCTCGCTTTATGACCGGGGCGAACCCTGCGGCGCCGAAGCCAATGCCGCGAAGTATCTAGCGGCCGATGCCTGCCATGCCGCGTGCGAGCGTGCGGTCTTGACGCTCGGCGGCATGGGCTATGCCAAGGAATATCATGTCGAGCGCTATTTGCGGGAATGCTACATCGCGCGCATCGCGCCGGTCAGCGCCGAAATGATCTTGAATTTCCTGGCCGAGAAGGTGCTAGGCCTGCCGAAGTCCTATTAGCAACGCGATTGCCGTTGGATCAAGCGAAGGGAGTTTTGCTATGGCAAGGAAGAAAGCGGTCGTGGTGGGCGCGCGCGGCACCACGGGGCGCAATGTCGTACAGGCGCTAGAGCAGGACGGAGGGTGGGACATTATCGGTCTCAGCCGCCAGCCACCGGGTTATGACACAAAGGCCAAGTTCATTTCGGTCGATATCGAGGACATCGGGGACGCCGAGCAAAAACTCTCGAAGCTGACCGATGCGACGCACATCTTCTATTGCGGGCTGGCCGGCGGATTCGAGGCCGAGAATGTCGATGGCAATCTCGCGCTCCTCAAAAACGCGGTGACCGTGATCGATCAGGCCTCATCCAAGCTTGAGCGCGTGATTCTGACGCAGGGCGGCAAATATTATGGCTGTCATTTAGGGCCGTTCAAGACGCCCTCGGTCGAGACCGATCCGCGTCACATGCCGCCCAATTTCTATTACAACCAGCAGGATTTTCTCGCCAAGTTGAAGAAGGGCAAGAAGTGGGACATGACAATGGTCAGGCCCGAGATCGTCATCGGGCTATCCGCCGGCGTGCCGCTCAACACGCTCAATTTTATCGCGGTCTATGCGACCATCGCGCGCGAGCTGGATATTCCGTTTGATTTCCCCGGCCGCCCCGCGGCCTGGCACGCGCTCAACAAATATACCGACGCTGAAATTCTTGGCCGCTTCGAGGTTTGGGCGGCGACCAACCCGAAATGCGCGGGCGAGGAGTTCAACATCACCAATGGCGACATGTTCCGCTGGGAATATCTGTGGGATCGCATCGGCGAGGCGTTCGGCTGCCGGCGCGGCAAAGTGCGGCCTTGCTCATTGACCACCCTGATGTCCGACAAGGGCCCGGTATGGGATTCGATCGTCAAGAAGCACAAGCTGAAGCCCCACAAGATGGATCAGCTCGCCAATTGGGTGTTCGCCGACTGGGTCTTCGCGCGCGACTGGGACATCATCTTGGAGGATCGCAAGCGGATCGCCTTTGGCTATAGCGAGATCATCTTTACCGAGGACATGTTCGACAGCTATTTCAAAAGAATGAAGAATCTGAAGATCATTCCGTGAGACATTGAAACAGGGGCTCGGTCCACCGATTCATGGCGGCGGGCAGGGCTGCTCAGGCCCGCCGGTCGCGCACGCCGAAGCGGATGTGGGCCCAGAGCCGCTCGTGGATGAAATAGAGGACGGTCTTGGTCGCGAGTTCGGTGAAGCCGATCGCGAGCGTGGTCTCGGCGTTGCCGGTAAAGATATACGCGAGCACCAGCGTGTCGAGCGTTCCAATCGCACGCCAGGAGATGGCCTTGCCCAAACTGCGCGAGGCTCGCTCGTGCGTTCGCGGCAAGGAGAATTTCAGCGCCACATATCCTTTTAGCAAACCGACCACGCCGTTGCGCCCGCTCCGCGCCATGGACGTGACGGTTTCGAGCCTGGCGCCGCCCTCGTCCGGCGCGACGTCGCGTTCGATGAAGCCCATCGCAACAGTGTCGTTCGACTCGCGGTCGATCAGGATAAAGCCACCGGTCTCGCGGCTGATCTTATAGGGGTCGAACGCGATCATTTGATCCAGACGCACGCGGCACAGGCCGATTTCGTTCAGGCCTAGAGTGTTGGCGTGAAGCCGGCCATGGTCGTTGATGTCGAGCAAATAGACCGGCGGCTCGAGCGTTGCCGTCGCGGTCTTTGCCGCGAGCTTGAGGACGTAGGGATGCCCAGGCTTCAGCGCGGTCTCAGACATCCAAAGAACCGTCGCCTCGAAGCTGGTGCTGACCGAAGCCGTTTCAGCCGTTGGCACCAGCATGTCGCCGCGCGAGACATCTACCTCGTCGGCGAGCATGAGCGTGACCGACTGGCCGACCGCGCCCATATCCTGCTCGCCATCGGCGGTCAGGATTCGGCTGACGCGGCTCTCGCGGCCCGATGGCAGTACGCGCACGCGGTCGCCTGGCCAAATGCGGCCGCTGGTGATTAGGCCCGAGAAGCCACGAAAGTCGGAGTTTGGCCGGTTGACCCATTGCACCGGCAGGCGAAACGGCTGCTGTTCGGCGACCTGGTAGACATCGACCGTCTCAAGATGCTCGGTCAGTGTCGGTCCGCCATACCATGGCATGGTGCCTGATGCCGTCACCACATTGTCGCCGTGGAGCGCGGCCAGCGGAATGCAGATGATCGCCTTGAAACCAAGCGGTTCCGCGAAAGCACGATAGTCGCGTTCGATCTTGGCGAAGGCGAGTTCCGAATAGCCGACCAAGTCCATCTTGTTGAC
>CAMDDO010000089.1 GCA_945892755.1 Rhizobium sp. Q54
CAGCGGATCAGACTTTGCATCCAGCCCCTCATATCGCTGCTGCAAATCGAAAAATCCCGGCTGGCCCATGATGCAAAACCCCGCGCTGTGTCAGCATCCTTGAATCGGATTTTGATCGCGCTGGAAAGAGGCTATTTTTCGAGGTAGCCTTATGTATTCAAGATCCGCAAGGGCGTGAAGTTCTCGAATGGCCGCGACATGACCGTCGATGATGCCGTTGGCAGTATTCAGCGCGTCATCGATCCTAAGACGGGCTCCTATTGGGCACTCGAGATGGGCGCGGTCAAAGAGATCAAGAAGCTCGACGAATCGACGATGCAGATCGAGCTGAACGGCCCGCACACGCCGCTAGTTCACGCGCTGTCCGCCACCATGACGTCGATCATGCCGATGAAAGAGATTGCCGCCGGCGAGATGGACCCGACCAAGCAGATGCTTGGCACCGGTCCGTTCATGGTCGAATCCCACGCACAGGACGACAACTGGGTGCTGGTGCGCAACCCGCATTACTGGCGCGCCGGTCTGCCCAAGCTCGACAAGGTGATCATCAAGATCATGCCGTCGGACCAAGCGCGTATTGCTGGCCTGCGCGACGGCTCGATCGATATCGCGAGTTTCGAGGCGAGCCCCGATGCGCCGCTGCTGCTCAAGAACATCGAGAATGTCGCGGTGCATGTGGAAGACGTCACGAACTACTATTTCTTCGCGATGAACGCCGTGTGGGATCAATCGCCGTTCAGCAACCAGAAGCTCCGTCAGGCGGTCGCCCTTACCATTGATCGTAATAAGATTCGAGAAGTTGCGCTCGGCGGCGCTGGCGAGCCCACCACGGCCATGGCCCCCGGCTTTAAGAAATGCGACACCAGCAAACTGCCGGTTTGGAATCGTAACATCGATCAAGCCAAGGCTACCTTGAAGGAGGCGGGAGTCGAAGGGCTCAAGTTCGAGCTTCTTGTGCGCAATTTGCCGGCCGACATTCAGATGGCGCAGGTCATCAAGCAGAACGTCGCCGAGATCGGCCTGACCGCCGAGATCGCCGTGGTCGATGAAGGCACATGGGTGAAGCGCGCCTGGGTCGACAATCCAAGCCAGTTCCAGGCCATGGTGACCTGGTATGCCGGCTATTCCGACCCGGTCATGGCAACGCTCTGGTACAACCCGGAGAAGGCCGGCTTTACCGCCGGCCACATGCCGATGGTGCCCGAGCTCAATCAGCTGATGGCTGACGGCTTCTCGCAACCCAATGGGCCAGAACGCGACAAAACACTACAGGCGCTCTGTGCGAAGATCGATGAGCTTGCCGTGAAGGTGCCGCTCGTTACGCGCCAGGACACGGTCGCATATCGCTCCGACAAGATTTCGGCCAAAGTCGTGCACCTTGAGGGCTACGTAAACACGCTTCGCGGCGCGGAGGAGTATACGCGGCTCTAGGCGGAGCCCCGAGCGCCGGCCTTTCGGTCCCATGTCCATCCTCGTTCGGTACGCGCTGGCACGCTTTGCCAGCGCGTGCTTGACCCTTTTCTGCGTGGCTCTGCTGGTATTCGCAGCAATTCACGCCATGCCGGGCAGTTTCGAAGACGTCATGGTCCCGCAAGGGACGCAGGCCATGCGGGATGTGCTGGCGGAGCGCCTTGGGCTCAACAAGCCGATCCTCGAGCAGCTCGGCCGTTGGCTGTCGCAAGTCATCCAGGGCAATCTCGGCGACTCTCTCGTCACGCAAGAATCGGTCGCGGCCGAATACCTCCGGCGCCTGCCGGCGACCGCGGAAATCGCCGGACTGGCAACCGTCTTCGCTCTTGTTGTCGGCGTGCCATTCGGCATTTTCTCCGGCCTGGCCGGCAGCCGACGACTCGTTTCGCAGTTCAGCCGATTGGGCGGCGGCCTCGCCATGAGCGTGCCGGACTTCGTGGTCGGCGCGGTGCTGCTCTATTTGTTCACCCGCTACTCGCTCTGGTTCACCGTCGGCAACTGGGTGCCGATCACCGAGAATCTGATTGGCAATCTGCGCTCTGCGCTCCTGCCGGCCTTCACGCTCTCGCTGCTCGGCATCGGCCTGATCATGGCCACGGCTCGGCACGCGACGATCGGCGTGCTCGGCCAGGATTTCATCACTGCCGCTCTCGCCCGCGGCAAGAGTCCAGCGGTCATCGTGCGACACCACGTGCTGCGCAATGCCGGCATTCCCATCATCACCATCCTCGCGATCTATTCAGGCTATTTGCTCGGCGGCACCATTATCGTCGAGAATCTGTTCTCCGTGCCGGGTGTGGGGCGATACTTGATCACGGGCGTCCTGAATCGGGACTACCCGGTGGTTCAAGCCGGCGTACTGCTCGCGGCGTTCTTTTTCATCGTCCTCAACATGCTGGCGGACATTCTCTATGCGCTGCTCGATCCGCGTATCGGCCGGCGGCGCGGCTGAAAGCGATGGCGCGCGCGCGTTTCATCAGGTTGCCCTTCCGCGGCGACGTCTTGTCCCGCGCGGCGGTCGTGGCGGTCATCGCGCTCCTCCTTGCGGGGTTGCTCGCGCCCGTTTTGCCGATCGGCGACCCTGAGGCGATCGGCGCGGGCCCACGGCTCAACGGACCCGACGGCGCGTTCCCTCTCGGCACCGACAATCTCGGCCGCCCGGTACTCGCGCGCATCTTCGAGGGCATTCTGCTTACCTTCATTCTTTCCACGGTCGCCGTTCTGATCGCGAGCGTCGTCGGTGCGATTGTCGGCATGGTCGCCGCTTATTTGCACCGCACTGCCGATGAGGTCATTTCGCGCTTCGCCGACGTCCTGTTCTCGTTTCCGCCGGTGCTGCTCGGTCTTCTCGTCACGGCGATCCTCGATCCGGGCATCCATAGCACCATCGCGGCGATCGTGCTGATTACGCTCCCCTCGATGATCCGCGTCGTGCGCGCCGCAACGCTCGATGTCGTCGGCCGAGATTTCGTGATCATTGCCGAGATCGCCGGCGCGTCTTTCGGTAGGCGCCTGTTCCTCCATCTGCTGCCGAACGTGGCAGGCGTAATCGCGGTGCAGACCGCCTATTCGATTTCGCTCGGCATGTTGATCGAAAGCGCTTTGAGCTTTCTTGGCCTCGGAGTTCAGCCGCCGAGCGCATCGCTCGGCTCGCTTCTGCGCGAGGGGGCGATCTATCTCGACATTGCCCCATGGCTCGTGTTCGGCCCCGGCGCGTTCCTGGCCATCGCCATTCTATCGGTCAATCTGCTTGGCGATGGCTTGCGTTCCGTTGTCGATCCGCTCGAAGCCCGGCCGCTGCACTGACGCCCGGCACCACACGCCATGGCCGCAGTCGCCGAAATTGACTCTTTGGTCCTCGAGTTCCGGTCCCGCTCGGGACGCGTGCGCGCGCTCGACGGCGCGGCTCTCTCGGTGGGCGATGGTCAGCGCGTTGGCTTGGTCGGCGAGAGTGGCTCGGGCAAGAGCACGCTTGCGCTTGCGCTCGGCCGCCTGTTGCCGCCCAACGCCGAACATCTGGAAGGCGCCTTGCGCGTCAACGGCAAGTCGGTGTTCGAGCTAGACCATGCGGCGTTGCGCGGGTTGAGGCGCCATGAGCTCGGCTATGTCTTTCAGGACCCGATCGGCACGCTCGACCCGACCATGCGGATCGGACGTCAGATCGAGGCGGTTCTCGCCGGGACGGGAAAGACGGCGAGCATCGCGTCGTTGCTGGCCTCCGTCGGTCTCAATGATGTTCGGCGGATCGTACGCAGCTTTCCTCACGAGATGTCGGGCGGCATGGCGCAGCGCGTCTCCATCGCAATCGCTATCGCGCCGAAACCCAAGCTCCTCATCGCCGATGAGCCGACGGCCTCCCTCGATGCATCGATCCGTAGTCAGATTCTCGATCTTCTGGTCTCGCTCTGCGCGGCGCACGGCATGGCTCTCCTGCTGTTGAGCCACGATTTGCGCGCGATCAGTCGCTATTGCGAGCGCGTCGCGGTGATGTATGGCGGTCGCGTGATCGAGAGCGGGCTGACGGCTGACGTCTTCGGTCGCCCACTTCACCCCTACACCGAGGCCTTATTGCGCGCCGCTCCCGGCCAGGAACGTATCGGCGGCCGGATCGAACCGATCCCGGGCCTGCCTCCCGTGCTCGCTGGCCGGATCGAGGGCTGCAGCTTTGCACCCCGTTGCACGTTCGCTGTCGATGAGTGCCGCACGCGGCGTCCTGAGCGAACGGATCACGGCGATCGATCGGTGGTCTGCCTCCGCGCTACCGAGCGGGCTGACGCCATGGCCGGCGTTCCGCCCGCATGAGTGCGCCGGTCGTAGAACTCAAAGCAGCCGAGGTGCGTTTCGCCTCGGGGCCGCCTTGGGCCAAACGGCACGTTCACGCGCTGCGCGGAATCGATCTTGCGATCGGCAAAGGCGAAACACTTGGTCTCGTGGGCGAGTCAGGCTCGGGCAAATCGACGACCGGCAAGGTTTGTCTTGGGCTGCAGCGTCCGATCAAGGGCCAGGTCCTATTCGGCGGAGCGCCCTTCATCTATCGGCGCCGCGCGCTCAAAGGTGCACTCGCCGCCGTTCTCCAACATCCGCAGTGGTCACTCAATCCGCGACTTCATGTCGGCACCTCGGTTGCCGAGCCGCTCGTGATCAACGGCATGGGCACGACCCGCGAGCGCGGCGCGGCGGTCGCCGCCATGCTCGAGCGGGTCGGGCTCGAACCAGCCCTCGCCAAACGATTGCCTCATCAGCTCTCGGGTGGCCAACGCCAAAGAGTCGCCATTGCGCGCGCGCTCATCACCAAACCCAGATTCATTGTGTTCGACGAAGCGGTTTCGGCGCTTGACGTTTCGGTACAGGCGCAGATTTTGAACTTGATCAGAGAGCTTCAGCATGAGACCGGTTTTGCCGCGCTTTTCATTTCCCATGATCTCGCCGCGGTACGGTACGTCGCCGATCGCGTTGCCGTGATGTATGCCGGCGAGATCGTCGAGTTTGCCTCTGGCGCCACGTTCTACCGCCGGGCGCTCCATCCCTATACACGCGGCCTGCAGGAAGCGAGCGAACTGCTCGAAGAACCAGACGCAAAGCTAATGGATGTGGCGGGACAACCTCCCTCTCAAGGTTGCGCCCTCAGCCAGCGGTGCCCGCTTGTCATTGAACGTTGCCGGGCGGAACGGCCGCCGCTTCGCCCGCTCGGCGACGATCTTGTCGCGTGCCATCGAGCAAGAGAAGCGTTGCCCGCGGCCTAGCCGAAACGACTCACATCTTCGGCCGTTTCTTGGCCCAAGGCTTGGTCGCCCCCTCGAACGCGCTCGCGGCTCGGAAGACGCGCAAGTCATCATAAGTACGCGAGACGATTTGGATGCCCGTCGGCACACCCGTCTTGGGGCAGAAGCCGCTCGGCACGCTCATCACTGGACACTGGTTCACAAGATTGAAGTGCAGGGTCATATTCCAGCCAACATAGCCGAGCACGGGTTTGCCATTGATAAAGAACTCGGGCGCATGGTTGTCGTGATCCGCCTTAAGCGCCGGGATCGGAATCGTGGGACAAATCAGGATCTGATTCTCACGCAGGATCGGCGCCAGCGTCTTGTACATCTCGGCCCGCACCAAGCCCGCCCGGTAGAGGCGCATCGCATCATGCTGCTTGCCGGCCTCGAGGATCTTCACGACGTAGGGGTCCATCTCGTACCGCCAGCGCGGCAGGTAGTCGTGGCAGAGCGCCGCAAACAGGCCTTGCCAATGGGTGAGCCAGGCATCGAGCGCGCTCGCGTTCCAACCGAGGTCGACCTCGCGCACCTCGCAGCCCAGGCTTCTGAATACCTCGGCCGCCGCACGCGTATTCTTCTCGACCTCCGGGCTGACCGGCAGGTAGCCGTAGTTCATCGAGAGCGCGACCTTCCAGCCCTTGATGTCGGGAAAACTCTCGGGCAGCCGAACATTCTGCCTGAGCGAGCAGATATCGGACGAATGGTGCCCCGACATCACGTTCTGCATGAGCGCCGCGTCGGCGACGGAGCGCGTTAGCGGACCGTAAACGAGGATCGTTTCCAGCGGATGATCGCGATCCAAAGGATTGCGGCCGAACGGCG
Source organism: Rhizobium sp. Q54 (assembly GCA_945892755.1). GTDB lineage: Bacteria > Pseudomonadota > Alphaproteobacteria > UBA828 > UBA828 > SHWC01. The sequence goes on from CAMDDO010000089.1 coordinate 6,060, forward strand.
GCTTGTAGCCGAAGAGGCCACAGGCCGAGGCGGGGCCGCGGATCGAGCCGCCGCCATCCGTGCCGTCGGCGAGCGTCGTTCCGCCAGCCGCAAGCAACGCGCTCGCACCGCCGGATGAGCCGCTCGAGGAATAGTCGAGATTCCACGGGTTGCGCGTGACGCCCCAAAGCGGGCTACGGGTGACACCGGAATGGGCGAATTCAGGCGTCGTCGAGCGGCAATGCATGATCGCGCCGGCCTTGAGGAGCCGCTCTACAGTCGGCGCTGTGTAGTCCGGGCGAAAATTCTCGAAAATGCGCGACCCCAGGGTCGTGATCTCGCCCTTGACCGGATGAAAATCTTTGATCGCGCAAGAAATACCCTCGAGCGGCCGCGGCCGCCCGTCGGTCTTCCTGTAGCGCGCTTCAGCGTCCTTGGCCTGCTTGAGGGCCCGGTCGAAGAAGTCATAGGTGATCGCGTTGATCTTCGGGTTCACGGCCTCGAGGCGCGCGATCACCGCCTTCATCAGCTCCACCGGCGAGAGCTTCTTCGCCTTGAATTTGGCGATCGCCTCGGTCGCCGTCATGTAGCAAAGATCGAGATCAGCCGAAGCCATGATGCGTCTCCCCATTTTTTCGGCAGCGATCGATCAGAAGCTCGGTGCTCTCGCTTCGCTGCCGTTGCGTTGTGTGATCGATACCCAAACTCCTCGAGGCAAACGTCGATCGAACAAACGAGTGGATATGCCGTCCCTCTTGCTTATAGGTCGGGGCGCCGGTCGCGCCAAGGGGACGCACATTCGAAGGCCGCCGCGGCACGAAAAACCGAAAGGTCGTCATAGGTTCGTCCGACGATTTGCAGGCCGATCGGCACGCCGCTTCGCGCCACACCACACGGCACGCTCAAGACGGGTACCTGACTCACCAGGTTGAACGGGTAGGTCATCACCCACTGCAGATAGGCGTCGACCTTCTTGCCGGCGATCGCGAAGCACGGATCAAGATTGTCATGGTCGGCGGCGACCGAAGGCACGGCCAAAGTCGGACAGATCAGCACGTCGTATTTTCTCAAGATCGGCTCGAGCGACCGGTACATTTCGCCGCGCACGGCGTTCACCCGATAGAGATCAGCCGCGCTGCGTTGTCGTCCCTTCTCGATGAGGTGAACCACATGCGGATTCATCTCATAGCGCCAACGCGGCAGATATTTCGCGAGCACTGACGCCGCCATCCCTTCCCAGTGGGCATACATCGCCTCAAGAATGCCGAGGTGCCAAGGGAGGCCTACCTCCTCGACCTGGCAGCCTAGACCTTCGAAGACCCGCGCGGCCGCCTTCACCGCCTTTGTGACTTCGGGGTCGACCGCGAAATAACCGAGATCATAGGACAGCGCGATCTTCCATCCGCGGATAGACTCGAATCGGTTCGGCAACGTCAGCCGATCCCGAAGCGAGCACTGATCATCAGCGTGCGGCCCGGACATCACGTTCTGCATGAGCGCGGCGTCGGCGATGCTCCGCGTGATCGGGCCATAGCGGAGCAGGCTCTCGACCGGGTGATCGCGATCGAGCGGGTTGCGTCCGAACGGGGCCAGATAGCCGACGAGGCCGCAGGCCGATGCTGGAATGCGGATCGAGCCGCCGCCATCGGTACCGTCCGCGACGGTCGCGAAACCAGCCGCGACCGCGGCGGCACCGCCGCCCGTCGAGCCGCCTGGGCTATAGGCTCGGTTCCACGGATTCTTGGTGACACCCCAAAGTGGGCTGTGAGTCGTTGCCGAGGAGGCGAACTCCGGCGTGATCGAGCGCAGGTGCATGATGGCGCCGGCCTTGAGCAAACGATCCACCGTCGGGGCCGAATGCGTCGCGCGATGGCTCTCGAAAACTTTGGACCCGAAGGTCGTGATCTCGTCCTTGACCGCGTGAAAATCCTTGATCGCGATCGGGATGCCCTCGAGCGGCCGAGGCGCCGCGTGCTTTCCTCGATAGCACGCCTCGGCGCGGCGGGCTTCCTTGAGCGCACGGTCGAAATATTGCTGCGAGATCGCGTTGAGCGACGGGTTGATGGCCTCGGCACGAGCGATGACCGCCTTCAAGAGCTCGACCGGCGAAAGCGTATTGGCGTTAAACGCCTCGATCACTTCGGTGGCCGTCATGTAGCAAAGGTCGAGGTCAGCTGCCGACATGATCATCCCTCGTTCGGTGCGGATTGGCGTTTGGTTTGGCCGGCGCGGAAAACGATTTCCAAGTAGTGTATCGGCGATTGGCGCGTTGGACAGCCGACAAACCGGCTTCACTCACCGTGCACCTTGCAACTTGCCGGATGGCAATTGCTGGCCGGCCGCGCCCGTACCGTCATGTCATGCACCGTCAACGCGGGGCTCGGGCTCAATCTCGGCGCGGCCTGTTGGTGCGAACATCACGGTTTGATACCGCGGGGCCAGCGTCGACCTTGCCGCGGGCGCAAGGGCGGTGTAACGTCGTCGCCTCCTGCGCCGGGCACAATAGCCCGGCGCAGGAGTTATCTGATTCGGGGGGATCAAGAATGTTGAACTACATCAAAAAGTTCGCCGTGCTTGGCGCGGCCACGGCGGCCGGCGCCACGATCGGGCTTGGCTCGTTTGATGCCAAGCCGGCCCATGCGGGCGGCACGTTGGTTTGGGCGATACCTGCGGCGATGAGCCTGTTCGACCCGCCGCAATCCTGCGGCTGGCTCACCAAGAACGCCACGCACATGATTTTCGACGGACTGGTCGAGCTCGAGCTCGGCAAGCCCGAAGCGCCATGGGCGGTGCTTAAGCCCGCGCTAGCCGAATCCTGGACGGTGTCGGATGACGGCCTCGTCTACACCTTCAATCTGCGCAAGGGCGTCAAGTTCCATGACGGCACGCCGTTCGATGCCACCGTCGCCAAATGGAACTACGATCGCTTTCAAGACCCAACCGCGCCGCAGTTCAGCAAGACCGGCGCCGCCTTTCTCGATTTCTACGCCCGCTGGATTGCAAAGACCGAAGTGGTTGACGCGAACACCTTTCGCGTGACGTTGAAGGAGCCGAATTATGAATGGCTCCAAGTTGGGCAGTCGTCCTGCGGCCAGCCCGAAATGATCAGCCCGGCCGCCTTCGCGAAATGGGGCGAAAAAGATATCGCGCTCCATCCGGTCGGCACCGGCCCGTTCAAGTTCGTCGAGCGCGAAATCGACGTGAAGGTCGTGCTCGAGCGCAATGACGACTATTACGGCACGCCGGCCAAGCTCGACCGGCTGATCTTCCGTCAGATCACCGACCCGGCCACGCGCATCGCCGCGCTCCGCGCTGGCGAGGTCAATATGGTGACCGAGCCGCCGTGGGACGAAATCGAAAATTTGGTCGGCGAGGGCTTTCAACTCCAGCTCCAGCCCAACGTGCCGTCGGTCTGGTATGCCCAGTTCAATATGAAAAGCCCGGCCGTCAAGGACGTGCGCGTGCGCAAGGCGATCAACATGGCGATTGATCGCGAGGGTGTCGCCAAGGAAGTATTGAAAGGCACCGGCAAGGCCGAAGCCGGCATTTTGAGCGCGGGCACGTTTGCTTATGACGCGAACCTCAAGCGCTACCCCTATGACCCCGAGGGCGCGAAGAAGCTCTTGAAGGAGGCCGGCTATGAGAATGGTCTCGAGGTCACCTTCGACATCTTCGACTATGGCTGGAACGAGGCTTGGGAGAAGTGGCTCCAGCGCGATCTCAAGAAGGTCGGCGTCGATGTCAAACTCAACAAACTCGAGTGGATGACCTATCTCGGCAAATGGCTGCAAGGCATGCCGGAAGATGTCGCCATGGACAGCATGGGTTGGGGTTGGTCGGTGCCCTATTGGACGGCTCACGCCACCCGTTGCGACCATCATCCGCCGAATGGCATCAATGGCGGCTGGTATTGCAACAAGAAGGTCGACGAACTTTATGCGCAGGCCATCAAGACGCAGGATCACGCCAAGGCCGCCGCGTTCTATCGCGAGGCCGATCGCATCATCATGGAAGAGGATGTCGCCTTCCTGCCGGTGTTCAGCTACCACAACCCGATCTTGTTGGCTGCCAATGTGAAGGGCTTCGTGAACGGCCAGGAAAACTGGTACGACTTCACTCTGCCTTCGGTCGAGTAGCCGCAGGTCGCGCGATGACTGATGATGGCGCCGTCGGGCACGTCGCCCGACGGCGCCTAACTTCCCGCGTGCGTTCCTATGGCACGACCCTAGGGCGCCGCCGAGCCGGTTGAGTTCGGCATGACCCGTTTCATTGTCATACGCCTGCTCATGATCATTCCGATCATGCTTGGCGTCTCGTTTTTTGTTTTTATCCTCGCGCACCTCGCGCCAGGCGACGTCACCACGACCCTGACCGGTCCCTACGCGACGGAAGAAGTTCGCGAGCAGCTGCGCGAAACCCTGGGCCTTAATCTGCCCTTGCCCGTGCAGTACGGCAGGTGGCTTGGGCAGATGCTGCAGGGTGAATTCGGCACATCGATCGCCAACCGCCGCATGGTCTCCGAACTCATTTTCCCCAAATTCGCGAGTTCGGCGATTCTGGCGCTTACAAGCGCAGCATTGGCTTACACGATCGGGCTGCTGGTCGGCATCTTCGCGGCGGCCCGACCCTATAGATCGTTCGACCGAATCAGCCTCGCCGTTACGCTCATGTTCGGCAGCATGCCGCCCTATTGGCTCGGGCTCCTGCTCGTGCTTTTGTTTTCGCTCACTTGGCGCTGGCTGCCGGCCACGGGCATGACCAAGATCATCGATGGCGGCGGCGCGGTGGACGTCCTGGCGCATCTTGTTCTGCCCACCATCGCGGCGGCCGCCGCGCCGGCCGCCATCATTGCCCGCACCGTGCGCGCCACCATGCTGGAAATTCTGAACCAGAATTACATCAAGGTGGCGCGTGCCAAAGGCATTCGGCGCAACGTGATTTTGCGCAAGCACGCGCTGCGCAACGCCTTGCCGCCGATCGCCACGATCTGCGGTCTGCAGCTCGGCTATTTGTTGGGTGGCGTTCTCTTTGTCGAAGTGATATTCGCCTGGCCCGGCATCGGTTATCAGCTCTGGCAGGCCATTCAGGCGCGCGACATTCCAACCATCCAAGGCGCGTCGCTGATCGTTGCGATCGCCTTCGTGCTGGTGAATCTCGCGGTCGATGTGTTCAACGCCTATACCGATCCCAAGATACGCATCTCCGAGGGAGCACGGGCGCGATGACCGACGCAACGCGCACATCGCCCGGCGCGACGAAGCGACGACGGACGGCGGCTGAACTCCGCCGTGAAAAAATTCGCATGTTGGCGCGCACGCTGTCGCTCGCCTGGCACACCTATGCACGCGACAAGGCCGCGCTCGGCGCCCTGATATTTCTGGCAATTGTCGTCCTGCTGACGATCATTGCGCCCTACATCAGCCCCTATGATCCGACCGAGGCGGTCGCGCCACGCGGCGCGCCGCCGGGGACGAATGGCGTTCTACTTGGCGCCGATTTGGATGGCCGGGACATCCTCTCGCGCCTGCTCTGGGGCGGTCGCATCGCGATTCTTGTCGGCGTTGTTCCGACCGCGCTGGCGACCGCGCTGGCAATCGTGCTCGGCCTGCTGGCGGGCTATATCGGCGGCTGGCTCGATCAGGTCATCATGCGCGTTTTGGATGTTTTCTTCGCTTTTCCTCTGGTGCTCCTCGCCATCGTGATCGCCGGCGCGCTCAATCCCG
>CAMDDO010000090.1 GCA_945892755.1 Rhizobium sp. Q54
TTCGGCTTGGCTTGCCGAGGCGCTGAGCGGCCTCAGCGCCCGCGAGCAGCTGATCATTCGCGATCGGCGCTTGCGTGAAGAGGCGGTCACGCTCGAGGAGCTCGGCACGGAGCTCGGCATCAGCAAGGAGCGTGTGCGTCAGATCGAGCACAAGGCGATGGAAAAGCTAAAGGCCTCGATGCGCCGCACGATGGAACGGGAGGGCGCCGCCTTCGTCTGACGTCGACACCGCCAGCCGGCTAAGATCAGTCGCCCTTTACCACGATTTTCACCCTGTCGCCGGGTTCGAGCCGCGCGCCAGACTTGAGCCCGTTCAGCGTCAGGAAGGCCTCCAGGGGAAACTCATCGACCGCCATGCGGGCGGCGAGCTTTTCCGGCGTGTCGCCCTTCGCCACAGATACGACCTTGAGGCGGCGCGGCTTGAGCGTGGCCGTTTCACTCGCGCGGAGCCGCTTGAAGCTATAAACCGTCTCGCGGAATTGCTCTTCGAGCTCGGTCTGGATTTCTGGCACGCCGACGAACAAAAACCGATAGACCCGGTCGGCCTCGAAGCGAATCGCGACCGCGCGGATTTCGTTTGGCCCATTGTCGGTTTGGAAGCGAACATTGCCGGTCGCCGCTTCCATGCCATTGACCTCGAACACCTCGATATTGCGCAAATTGAGCTTCGGCAGCCAATCTTGGCTTATGTAGGCGGTCATGGACCGCCGCGAGTCTTTCAGGCGATCGCCATCGAACTGGAACATCGCTTTGCCGCTCTTCGATTTGCCCACGACCGCGGACTGGCCGTTCTGGACGCGGAACCCCGGCGGCGCGACAAAGCCGATTTTCAATTCCGGATGCATGAAGCGCCGGCCTTCGACAAAACCCTGGCTTGGTGAATCACCAAAGATCATGCCGTCGATTTTCTTGAGGTAGAGATCGCGATCACGCGCGATCGGCCCGCCGGCATTGGCCGCGGCCGTGGTGGCGGCGGCGGCAACGCGGTCGGCGGTTCGCGGGTGGCTCGAGAACAGGCTCGTCTCGGGCTCGGTGCCTTCCTTGCCCGCCTTCTTCTGAGCCAACAGACTTTCGCCTTCAAGCGAGCCAAGGAAACTCGACATGGCGCGCGGCTCGAACCCCGCGAGCGTCATGTAGCCTATCCCGATCTGATCGGCTTCGTATTCCTGATCGCGTGAAAAGCCTTGGACGTAGGCGGCGGCACCGAGCTGGGCGATATTACCGAGCGTCTCGCTCTTGGTCACGGCGCCGAGAATCGCCGCGCCGATGCCGGCGATCACGCTCTGGCTGTAGCGCTGGGCGGAATGGCGGGCCACCACGTGGCCGATCTCATGGCCGACCACGCCGGCCAGCTCGGCCTCGTCATTGGCGAGCGCCATCAGCCCGCGCGAGACATAGACATAGCCTCCGGGCAGCGCGAAGGCATTCACCACATCTGAATCGAGGATCGTGAAGGTATAGGCCTTGTTGGCCTGCGGCGTGGTCGCTTTGAGCAATTCGCCAAGGCTCGTGACGTATTTTTGGAGTGCCGGGTCGGGATAAGCTCCACCAAAGGCCTCGAGAATCTTGGGGTGTTCCTCTTTGCCAATGCGATCCTCCTCGGCCTCCGACATGAAGGGCGCAAAGGCATCCTCTCCGGTCGCTTGGTTTGCCGCGCAGCCGACGGCACCGACGGAGATAACGACTACGGCGATATGCAGCAAAGCCCCGGAGAGACCGCGCCGCAATCTTTGGGAAAAGCCCGCTTGCATCATGGTACCAGCTCGATTTGTTCGGGATGGGTTGCCTCGATCATGGCGCCATTGAGGGAATCGACCCAACCGCGCACCCGAATGATTTGGCCCTCATAGCGCCTCAACTCAATACCCGCCGTCTCGAACAGGCGGGCCGCTTGTGCCGCGATCGAAACCGTGAAGTCGCTCCGATAGTCCGCTCCGAAGTTCAAATAGGTCCGGCCGCGCGCGCGCGCGACCTTGAGTACCCGCCCCTCGACCAGCGCGAACTCATCGAGGTGGTCGGCGGCTTCGTCGGATTTACGTATTGCGTAGAACGGATTGGACCAGATTCCCCGTCGCGCCGCGCGTGCTTCGACCTCGCGCGCCAAGAGCATGGTCACCAGCGCCCGATTGTCCGGAAAGGAATAGACCCGGGCCAAGCCCGCGTCGATCATGGCGCCTTGCGCCCAGAGCCCGCCGTCGAGGACAAGATGGGCGAGCGCGCGACCATGCCGATCGCGTCGGCGACCGCCATAACGGAGTTCGGCGTCGTGGCCGAGCGCGATCGCCTCGAGCGCGGCCTTGGCTTGGTCAGCGAGCGGCCAAGCACGAAAGCCGGCGCGGCCGAGCGGCAATTTGGGTGCCTGCAGGCCGACCAGCCGCACCTGGAGCCCCCTCTCCAGCACCACGGTATCGCCATCGACGACCTCGATCACACGACCGCGCTCGCCCGGCTCGAGTGCCTCCAAGGCGGGGTCGAGCGCACGCGCCGGGTTGGCGCCGGCGAGCAGCAGGAGGACAAAAAGGAGGACACGCCACGCCAACATAGCGTCAGCCTAGCCCGCCTGACCTCGCGGATGTGCTCGAATTTCGCACCTGTGGCAAGGTCGTCTATCGCTTCGGCGGGCCGCGGTGAGGTCGGCCTCGTCGTCAACCCCCTAGCACCCGTAAACTCAATTGTCCCCGTCCCGGCGCCGCTGCGCGAGCGATCACATGCGCGTCACGGCTCTACACCGGCGGGCTGTTCTGAAACCGAGCCTGCCGGCATGGCCATGACGCGTTTTCCGTACGACGGATTCCTGCTAGAAGGCGTCGTCAGACGCGCGCGTCCCCGTAGCTCAGCAGGATAGAGCACAGGATTCCTAATCCTGGGGTCGTGGGTTCAAATCCCGCCGGGGACGCCAGTTTTTCCGTGTCCGGCCCGTGTCCGGCCCGTGTCCGGCCCGTGTCCGGCCCGTGTCCGGCCCGGAGACATGGGTAACGGAACGTACCCAAGACATGGGTGACAGCCCGGAACTCGCGGACTCATCGGCGCAGCAACACGTCCTGGCTCGGCGCCCGGTGGAAAGCGCGAAACGGCGGGGACGGTTCCGAGCGAGCTTGGCGACGCGGTCCTAGGCCCCACTAAACCGCTTGCGAATGGCGCACGCCGCCTTGTCCGAGATAGCGGTCGAAGGCGGCGCACACGCTGCGCATGAACGGGCGACCAAGCGCGGTGATGCGAACCCGCCCCTCGCTCACGCTGGCAAGCCCATCGCGCACCATGGGCTCGAGCGCGTGAGACGCCTGCTCCGTCAGACTGCCGGCGGGGAGCCCAAACTCGCGTTCGACGCCCACAACATCCGCCTCGAGCAGACACATCAGACGCTCGATCACGGCGCGGCGGGCGCGGTCTTCCGCACTCAGCCGGATGCCGCGATTGACCGCGAATACACCCTGCGTGATCGCCGTCCCATAGCTCTTGAAAGGCACCGCGTTCTGCACATAGCCGTCGGGCAACATGCCGATCGCAGAGGCGCCGAGCCCGATGAGCACGTTCGCCTGATCGGTGGTATAGCCTTGAAAATTTCGCCGCAAGCGACCCTCGTCGAGCGCCCGCGCCATCGAATCCGTCGCCCGAGCAAAGTGATCGAGCCCGATCATCCGATAGCCGTGCTCGACCAGCCGCCGCGCCGCCGCATCGGCCTGCGCGTAGCGCTGGGTTCGATCGGGCAGCGCGGCCTCGTCGATCATCCTCTGATGCGTCTTCATCCAGGGCACATGGGCATAGCCGAACAGCGCGAGTCGATCGGGGGCGAGGCCGACCGCGCGATCGACCGTCGCGACGATGCCGTCGAGGGTCTGTCCCGGCAGGCCGTACATCAGGTCGAAATTGATTGCCGCGATGCCGGCGGCGCGCAGCCAATCGACCACGCGTGCGGTGGTCTCGAGCGGCTGGACGCGGTTGATCGCGGCCTGAACCTCGGGCGCGAAGTCTTGCACGCCGAGGCTCGCCCGCGTCACCCCGCCGCGCGCGAGCGCCCGGGCCATTGACTCGTCGAGCGAGCGGGGGTCGATCTCGACCGCGACCTCCGCGTCATCGCTCAGGCTGAAAGGCCTGCCGATCGCATCCATCAGGGCGAGAAAATCTTTCGCTTCTATCAGGTTCGGCGTGCCGCCGCCGAAATGCACATGGCTGAGCCGAGGCCGCGCGCCGATCGCCGCCGCCGTCAGATCGAGCTCCGCCCGCAGCAGCGCGACGTAATCGGCGATCGGCTGATATTGGCGCACCACCTTGGTGTGGCAGCCGCAATACCAACACATGCTGGTGCAGAACGGCACATGGAGATAAAGCGAAAGCCGATCGTCGCCGCGCAGCTGGCCGAGCCACGCACGGTAATCGGCGGCGCCGACGCCGGCGTGAAAGTGCGGCGCGGTCGGGTAGCTGGTGTAACGCGGCACGGAGCCGCCATATCGGTGCAGCAGAGGCTCGTTCATCGCGGAACGAGAGCGTCTTGCCGCCGGCGCCGCATTGACCTGTATCAACCGCCCCAATCGCTTGGCCAAACGCCATCGGGCGGCCCCTGATTCCTCGCCCAGCTACGCCGAAGCGAACGCAGCCCAGCGGCCAGGCGTCGCATGACTCAGAGCTTCGGCCGCTTGCCCCGCCAGGGACGCGCCATTTCATAGGCCATCGCGGCCCGAAAGACGCGCAGATCGTCGAACGGGCGGGCCACGATTTGCATGCCGGTCGGCACGCCCGACTTTGATAGACCGGTTGGCACGCTCATCGAGGGGCACTGGCTCATCAAATTGAAGCCGTGAGTCATGATCCAGCCGACATAAGCGTTCACCACTTTGCCGTTGATCGTGAAACTCTTGCTGAACTCGTCATGGCCGATCTTGACCGATGGAACCGCAAGCGTCGGGCACAGCATCACGTCGTACTTCGAAACGACCGGCTGCAATTTGCGCCACATCTCGCCGCGTTTCGAAAAGCACTGATAGAGCCGGCTGGCATCGTGGCCCAAGCCCTTTTCCAAGAGGTTTACCACGAACGGATCCATCTCATAGCGCCAGCGCGGCAAATAGTGCGCGGCAATGCCGGCGAACAGGCCCTCCCACCAGGTCAGCCAGCAATCGAGCACGCCCCAATCCCAACCGAGATCGACCTCTTCGACCTTGCAGCCGAGGCCGCGGAAGACATCGGCGGCGGCACGCAAATTGTGCTCCACCTCGGGGTCGACCTCGACATAGCCAAGGTTGACCGAGAGTGCGACCTTGAAGCCCTTAAGGTTCTCCACGGTGTCCGGAATAGTCACGTTGTCGGGCAGCGAGCAGAGATCGTCCGCATGCGGGCCCGACATGACGTTCTGCATCAGCGCGGCGTCCGCCACGCTCCGCGTCATCGGGCCGTAATGCAGGATCGATTCGAGCGGATGATCGCGGTCGAGCGGGTTGCGACCGAAGGGCGGCTTGTAGCCGACGATTCCGCAGGCCGATGCCGGAATCCGGATCGAGCCGCCGCCATCCGTCCCGTCCGCGAGGGTTGACATGCCAGCCGCGATGATCGCGCCTGCGCCGCCCGACGAGCCCCCTGGGCTGTAATCCCGGTTCCATGGATTGTACGTCTGACCCCAGAGCGGGCTTTTGGTATTGCCGGAATAGGCGAACTCCGGCGAGGTCGAGCGCACATGCATGATAGCGCCCGCCTTGAGCAAGCGATCGACCGTCGCCGCAGTGTAGTCAGGCTTGAAGTTCTCGAAGATTTTCGAGCCGAAAGTGGTGATCTCGCCCTTGACCGGGTGAAAATCCTTGATCGCGATCGGGAGCCCCTCAAGCGGACGTGACCGGCCGCCCTTCTTTTTCATGTACGACTTCTCGGCCTTCTTCGCCTGAGCGAGCGCACGATCGTAGAAGTTGTAGGTGATCGCGTTGAGCTTGGGATTGGCCGACTCGCAGCGCGCGATTACCGCCTTCATCAGCTCGACCGGCGAAAGCTTCTTCGCCTTGAAGAGAGCGATCGCCTCGGTGCCCGTCATGTAGCAGAGCTCGAGATCGGAAGCGGCCATGACAATTCCCCCCATGCCGTTTCGGCGGTTTGCCCGTTTCTCTCACTACTCTTAATCTTAGGTCGGCCCGGTCCAACCTTGCCGCGCCAGCCATGAAAAGCCGAAATCGCCGTTCATGATCCGCTATGCTGAGGCCTGACGGCCGGACACGCAACCAGATCGATGCGATGCCTTCGGGAGACTGTCAATGATCGAGACGCGTAAGGTCATGGTTTGCCGCGAAGCGGTCAGCGCCGAAATGGGTCTTGCCCTACCGAGGCCGATCATTCGGGTCGCGGGCCTGGCCGTCATCCGGAATCCATTCGCCGGGCGCTATGTCGCCGATCTTTCGCCGCTGTTTCCGCTCGGCCGCGCGATCGGCGAACGGCTCATGCCAGAGCTGATCGCGCTGCTCGGTGGCCCAGCGGTTTCCTATGGCAAGGCCGCACTCGTTGGAGTTGCCGGCGAGATGGAACATGGTGGTGCCTGCATCCACCCGATGCTCGGCAAACCCATGCGCGGCGCTATTGGCGGCGGCAAGGCGGTGATCCCTTCGAACGCCAAACTTGGCACGGCCGGGACCACGCTCGACGTGCCGCTCGGGCACAAAGATGACGTCTGGTCGTTCGATCACTTCGACACGATGACCGTCTCGCTCGCCGACGCACCGCGCCCCGACGAAATCATGGTGGTGATCGCGCTCGCCGATGGCGGCCGTCCGCTGCCGCGATGCGGCACGGCACCCGTCTAGCGATCAGGCCTTTGGCATCGTTGCGACCATCGACGGGCGCTTGGTAAAAGCCTCATACCATGTCGCGAGCTTCGGGCATCGGCCGCGCCAGTCCTTGGTATGCCGAAACTCGACATGACCGAGCCCACACGCGACCGCGATCTGATCAATCCGAAGGGTCGCGGCTGCGAGCGCGTCTGCCTCTTTTTCGAGCGCATCGATCGCCCGATTGATGCGAGTCCAATGGCGGTCATGGAGTGTTCGCGAGCGCTCATTTTCGGGCAAGGTCTTCTGGCCCTGGAACGCGACCGAGGCCTCGGTCAAGCCTTTGGCGAGCGAGCAGCGCGTGAGCCATGACCAGCGGTCCTTGTCAGGAAACAGTGTCGGTTTCTTGGCGATACTATCGAGATAGAGGCAGATCACGTCGCTGTCATAGAGCACCGTGCCGTCATCGAGCACGAGTGTCGGAATTTGTCGCAGTGGGTTGATCGCATCGAGAAAGCCGGCCTCATAGACGTTGATGACCTGGGCGTCGAGCTTGATCTCGTGCTCCAGCGCGACGGCCGCGACCTTGCGGCCAAACGGCGTGGTGCCCGCTGTATAGAACTTCATGGTACCTCTCCCTTGGCTTGGCAGGCGCGGCGGGCCGGCCCGATTGCCGTGGCACCGTGCCCCGGATCAACGTGTCCGGCAAGCCGGTTCGAGACTGTCCGACGGTTGATGCGCCCATGGCTTCGTGCGAAAAGTCGAGCCAATCGACAAGACATGGGAGCCGCACGTGAAGGTCCTGGTGCTCGGTGCTGGCGTGGTCGGAACGGCCGCCGCCTATTATCTCAATCGCGCCGGTCACGAGGTCAGCGTGGTCGAGCGGCAAAGCGCCGCCGGCAGGGAAACCAGCTTTGCCAATGGCGGGCACGTCAGCGCCTTCAGCGCGCGTCCGTGGGCAAGCCCGACCGTGCCGCGCATGCTCGTCCAATATTTCGGTCGCGAGGACGCACCCTATTTGGTGCGGCTGCGTCCTGAGCTCCGTCAATGGCTCTGGGGCGTTCGCTTCTTGCGTAACTGCACCAACGCGCGGCACGCCGAAACCGCGCGGCACATGGTACGGCTTTCAATGTATTCCCATGACGCGCTGACGGATGTGCGTGAGGTCGAGCAGCTCGACTACGATCAGGCCGCCAAGGGCGTCCTCCACCTCTATCGTACGCAGAAATCGCTTGACGATGCGGCGCGTACCGAACTTCAGACCGAGGATCCACGCGGTCGGCCCGAGATCGTCGATACCGCGCGAGCCGTTTCGCTGGAGCCCGCGCTCGATCAATCACGCCATTTCTACCAAGGCGCGCTCTACTTCCGGCATGACGAGACCGGCGACGCGCACAAATTTTCGATGGCGCTCGCGACCGCGGCCGCGAAGCGCGGGGTGGATTTTCGCTACGGCACGACCGTGCGCGCGTTGCTGCGCGAGGGCGACCGTGTCGTCGCGGTCGAAACCGACAAAGGCCGGCTCGACGCCGACGCCGTGGTCGTCAGCCTCGGTGCCGAGGGCGCACTCCACCTGCGTCGGGTTGGCGTCGAGGTGCCGATCTACCCGGTGAAAGGTTATTCGGTCACCCTGCCGACCGATGGTTATAACGGCACGCCGACGATGGGCATCCACGATGAGGAAGTTCGCGTCGTCACGTCGACCTATAAGGGTCGCCTGCGCGCGGCCGGCACGGCCGAGCTCGTCGGCTACGATCGCACCATCACGCAGAGCCGCGTCGACACCGTGCTGGCGGCGGTGATGCAGGTATTTCCGAATGGCGGCGACGCTTCGCGCGTCGAGCGCTGGACCGGACTTCGTCCGATGACGCCCGATTGCGCGCCGCTGATCGGCCCGACGCGACTGAAGAACCTCTATCTCGACACTGGCCATGGCAGCCTCGGCTGGACACTCGCCTGCGGCTCGGGCCGCGCCATCGCCGACATCGTGTCGGGCCGAAAGCCGGAGATTGAACTCACCGGCTTTGAGGTCGATCGCTTCTAGGGGCCGCTCCGGGCTGCCCGATCATGATTCTGCACGATCCCGGCTTTACCTATGCGGCAACCGCCGCGGCCGTGCTCTGGCTCGGACTCCTCGCTTTGCCGTGGCGACCCTGGGGCACGCGCGAGCGGTTGGAGACGAGGGGCGCGACGCCCGAAGCCGATCTGAGTTCAGTCGTTGTCCTGATCCCCGCTCGCAATGAAGCGGCGACGATCGGCCAAACGCTCGCCGCTCTTGCCCGCCAGGGCTGCAATCTCAAGGCGATCCTGATCGACGATCGGTCGAGCGACGGCACCGCTGATGCGGCGCGGGCAGCCGCGGGCACAAACCTCGCGCTTGAGATCGTCAGCGGCAGCGCGCTCGAATCTGGTTGGGCCGGCAAGATGTTCGCGCTCGAACAGGGACGCAAGAGAGCCGACCGGCCGCTTGTCCTGCTCCTCGACGCCGATATCGCGCTCGAGCCGGGTGCCATCGCCGCGTTGCTCGAGAAGAAGCGCGAGACCGGCGCCGCGCTCGTATCGCTGATGGCGGAACTCAGCATGGCGCGCCCGGTCGAGCGGCTGCTGATGCCGGCCTTCGTCTATTTCTTCAAGCTGGTCTACCCGTTCGCGCTCTCGAACGGACCAACGTGCCTGGTTGCCGCGGCGGCCGGCGGCTGTATCCTGATCGAGCGCGCGGCGCTGGACGAGATCGGCGGCTTCGGCGCACTCAAGGGCGCGATCATCGATGATTGCGCGCTTGCCCGCACGGTCAAGCGTAGCGGCCGGCGCACCTGGATCGGCCTGAGCCACGCGGCGAAAAGCATCCGCGGCTATCAAACACTCGGCACGGTCTGGTGCATGGTCGCACGCAGCGCCTATACCCAACTCCATTACTCGCCGATCCTCTTGGCGCTCGCCAGTCTAATGCTGGCGCTCGGCTTCTGGATGCCGCTGGTCGCGCTTGTCTCGTTCCCGGCGCTTGGCGCCAAGCTGATCGGTGGATTGGCCCTACTCGCCATGGCGGCGAGCTATGTGCCGACGCTTCGCTATTATGGGCGCTCGCCTTTCTGGGCGGTGGCGCTGCCACTGATCGGCACGCTCTATCTTGCGATGACCTGGAGTTCGGCGATCGACTATTGGCGTGGCCGCCGAACGGCGTGGAAGGGCCGCGTTTACGACCGGCACATGCGCGCGAGCGGCGAATAGGTGCCTGTTGCCTCGGGCTGCGGGCCGGTCTAGAAGGGCGGGGCTTCCGGAGAGCCCCAGCCGATGTCCGATGGCCAATTCGTCCGGCTCGCCGAGCAGGACCGCGCACCGCTTACGCTTTTCCTCGACGGCGCCAAAGTGCGGGCGCTCGCGGGCGATACCGTGCTCACGGCCTTGCTCGCCCATGGCCACATCGTGCGCCGTTCCGAGTTTGGCGACGGGCCGCGCGCCGGCTTCTGCCTGATGGGCGCGTGCCAGGATTGCTGGGTTTTCCTGGAGGAAGGCGGGCGCATTCGCGCCTGCACCACGCCCGCGCGCGATGGCCTCCGGCTTTCGATCGACGGCCCGGCGGCATGACGCAAGGCGACACGCTCCGCGTCCTCGTGGTCGGTGCCGGACCGGCCGGCAGCCGTGCCGCGAAGGCCCTGCTCGAACATGGCGTACGCCCAATCGTGGTCGACGAGGCGGTGAAATCCGGCGGGCAAATTTATCGCCGCCAGCCGGATGGCTTCACGCGGCCGGCCAAGACGCTCTACGGCTTCGAAGCAAAAAAGGCCATGCACCTGCACCGCAGCTTCGACGAGATGCGAGAACGGATCGATTACCGTCCCGAGACGCTGGTGTGGAATCTTTGGCGCGGCGTTGCGCACAGCATCGGCCCAACCGGCATGGCCGAGATTCCCTATGATGCGCTCCTGCTCGCGACCGGCGCGATGGATCGCACCATCCCGGTCCCGGGTTGGACATTGCCCGGTGTCTACAGCATGGGCGGCGCGCAGGTCGCGCTGAAATACCAGGGCTGCGCGATCGGCCGGCGCGTTGTGTTTTGCGGCACGGGCCCCCTGCTCTACCTGGTCGCCTACCAATATGCGAAGGCGGGTGCCGAGGTTGTCGCCGTGCTCGATACGTCGCGGCTCGCGACCGGGCTCGACCTGATCGGCGGCCTCGTCGCCGGCGGCACGACGATCCTCAAGGGCCTCTACTACGCAACATGGCTTCGCCTGCGCGGCATCGCGATACTAAACGGCATGACCCCGCTCGGCTTCGATGGCACAACGCGGGTTGAGGCGGTGCGCGTCCGTACCGCGCGCGGCAAATTGCGCCACTTTGATTGCGACGCGGTCGGCTATGGCTTCGGCCTCAAGCCGGAAACCCAGCTCGCCGATCTCGCCGGCGCGTCATTTCGTTTTGACTTGGCGGCGCGCCTCTGGCTCCCCGAAACCGATGCTGACGGCCGGGCGACGCAACCCAACCTTTATTTTGCCGGCGACGGCGCCTCGATCATGGGCGCGGACGCGGCGGAGCTTCGCGGTGAGCTGGCCGCGCTCGCCTTACTCAGCGACCGCGGCATCGCCGTCTCCAA
>CAMDDO010000091.1 GCA_945892755.1 Rhizobium sp. Q54
ACCGACGTACCGCGCGAACGGCGCATCGAGTTCCGCATCGGCATCAATGTCGGCGACATCATCATCGATGGCGATGATATTTTTGGTGACGGCGTGAACATCGCGGCGCGCCTCGAGACGCTGGCGGAGCCCGGCGAAATCTGGGTCAGCCGGGGGGTTCGCGAGCAGGTGCGCGACAAGCTCAGTTTCACCTTCGAGGACATGGGCGAGCGCGAGGTCAAGAACATCGCCCGGCCGATCAGGGTGTTTCGAATCGCCGATCAGTCATCGATATCGGGGACGGTCGCGCCCGCTCCCGCCGCGCTCGAAGGCCCTTCGATCGTGGTGTTGCCGTTCACCAATATGAGCGGCGATCCCGAACAGGAATATTTCGCGGACGGCATCAGCGAAGACATCATCACCGATCTCAGCAAGATTCCGGGCCTCCTCGTGATCGCGCGCAACTCTTCCTTCGCGTTCAAGGGCAAGGCGATCAACGTCGCGGACATTTGCAAACAATTCCGCGTCAAATGCGCGCTCGAAGGCAGCGTACGAAAAGCCGGTCAGCGGGTTCGCATCACGGCGCAGCTGATCGACGGCACGAATGGCGGCCATTTATGGGCCGAGCGCTATGACCGGCAATTGATCGATATTTTCGACCTACAAGACGAAGTCACGCGCGAGATCGTCGCCGCGCTGAAAATCAATCTGAGCAAGGCCCAGCAAACCAAACTGCCCGGCGCCGGCACCAAGAATGTCGAGGCCCATGACTGTTATTTGCGCGGCCGCGAGCGGCTTCATACCACCAAAATGAGCAAGGAAGGCACGAGGGAGGCGGCGAGCTGGTTTCGGCGTGCCACCGAAATCGATCCGGACTATGCGGCCGGGCATGGCGGTCTAGCCATCACCCAGGTAATCGAGCACCAAAACAATTGGGGTTCCGATCCAAAGGAAGCGCTAAAGGCCGCGCGCCATTTTGCCGATGAAGGGCTCGCGCGCGATCAGAACGACCCCTATCTTCATTTCGTCAGCGCCATCACCGCTATGTTCCTAAAGGATTTCGAACGTTGGCGGCGCGAGACGGATGCGGCACTCGCGCTCAATCCCAATTTCGCCGAAGCGCTCAATTTGCGAGGCACCTTTCATTTCTTCGACGGTCAACCGCTTAAGGCGGTTTCCTTCATCGAGCAAGCCATGAGGGCAGACCCGGCCTTCCGTTGGCAATATTTGCATTTTCTCGGCATCGCATATTTTTTGGCCCAACAATACGAAAAGGCGGCGGCGCTTTTTCGCGAGCGCATCGCACTAAATCCGGGGACGGATTTGACGCGCGGCTATCTCGCCTCGACACTTGGCCATCTGGGCGAACTCGAGCCGGCTCGCGAAGTCTGGCGCGAGCTCAAAGTCATCAATCCGAGCTATTCGGCCGCGGAACATATGAGTCGGATGGCGATGAGGCCCGAGGATGTCGAGCGAATCCTCGACGGTCTGCGCAAGGCCGGTTTGCCGGCGGACTGAGTCGGCGAGATCAGGCCGCATCGAGATAATGCAAACTGAAGCGCTCGGCGCGGTCGAGCCAAGTCTGGCGCGGCGCGAAGCCGGCCATGCGCGCCATCGCGTGGAACCCTTCGACGGTATATTTGTGCGAGTTCTCGGTGTGGATCGTTTCGCCGATACCGAAGAAGAAGCGATGGCCAGCAATGACAGCCTGTTGGCGGACGGCGCTCACTAAATGCATTTCGATCCGGCGGGTATCCTCGACGCAGCGCGCCTCATGGCGGAAGGCGCCCAGGTTGAAATTGCCACCGAGCTCGCGGTTGATGCGGCGCAAGAGATTCATGTTGAATGCAGCTGTAACACCACGCGAATCATCATAGGCGGCTTGCAGCACCTCGCGCTGCTTCCAGAGGTCGGCGCCGATCAATAATGCGCCGCCGGGCCCGAGCAACGCCCGGGCCGTGCGCAAAAAACCGATCGCCTCGTCTGGCTCGAAATTGCCGATGGTCGAACCGAGGAAGAGACCGAGGCGTCGGACGGCGGCACCTTTGATCTCGGGCAGCCGATCAAGCCCGGCGCCATAATCGGCGCACACGGCAATGACCTCCAGATCCGGGCGCTCCCGCGCCAACGCGCGCGTCGAAGCCAGGAGCGCGTCGCGCGCGATATCGATCGCGATATAGGCCGATGGGGTTTCGAGCGCCTCCAAGAGAGCGCGAGTCTTGAGGCCGCTGCCGCTGCCGAACTCGATCACCGCCGCGCTGGGGCCGGCGAGCGCCGCGATCTCAGCCCCGTTCTCCACGATGATCGAATGCTCGGCCCGCGTCGGATAGTACTCGGGCAGGCGGCAGATTTCGTCGAACAGCGCGGCGCCGCGTGAATCATAGAAGAATTTGCACGGTAGGGACTTTTGCGGGCGCGTCAGACCATCGAGTACTTCAGAAAGAAAATCAGCCGCTTCCGGCTCGAAGTCGATAAACGAAATCGCTTCGCGCTTGAGCTCCATCATGCGTCCTCCGCCAGCCTGACGCCCGAGAATTGCCAACGCGCATCGGGTGGAAAGAAATTGCGGTAGCTCGCCCGGATGTGGCGCGCCGGCGTCGCGCAAGAGCCGCCGCGCAGCACGAACTGGTTCGCCATAAACTTGCCGTTGTACTCGCCAACCGCGCCGGGCCACGGCTTGTAGCCTGGATAGGCAAGATAAGCGCTCGCGGTCCACTCCCAGACGTCGCCATAGACCTGGCGTAACCCGTCCTCCGCGTCGGCCGGTCTTGGGTGGAACGTCCGGCTCTCGACGAAGTTCCCGGCGACCGGCAGTCCCGCCGCCGCGACCTCCCACTCGGCCTCGGTCGGCAGCCGCTTCGCTTTGAAGCGCGCATAGGCGTCGGCCTCGTAATAGCTGACATGGCAGACCGGCGCCCCAGGGTCGAGTGGCAAGAGGCCTGTGAGTGTGAACTCCGACCAGCCGCTGCTCTGCTGCTCCCAATAGAGCGGCGCGGCCCAGCCGCGCGCGCGCACCGTATCCCAGCCGTCCGAAAGCCAAAGCTCGGGCCGCTTGTAGCCATCCGCGACGATAAACTCGAGATATTCGCCATTGGTCACGAGCCGGTCGGCGAGCCGATAGGCGCCGAGCAAGACGCGATGGCGCGGCGTCTCATTGTCGAAGGCAAAGCCTTCGCCGCCATGGCCAAGACCCACAATGCCGCCCGCCATGCCGACAAAGCCGAGGCTGCCCATTCGGCCGGCCACGACTTTCTCTGGTTTCGCAAACGCCGGGCGTAAGGGGTTGCAACCAAATACGTGTTTGATGTCGGTGAGGATCAGTTCTTGATGTTGTTCCTCATGATTTAGGCCAAGTTCGATCAGCGTCAGGGCATCGCCCAACCCGGAATCGGGCGCTTCCGCGATCAAATCCAGCATCGCGCGGTCGACATGGGCGCGATAGGCGTAGGTCTCGGCCACGGTCGGGCGGCTCAACAGCCCGCGCTTGGCGCGCGGATGGCGGGCGCCGACGGCGTCGTAATAGGAATTGAACAGATAGGCGAAGCCCGGGTGGTAAATCTGATAGCTGGAAAGAAAGCGCGCGAGCACGAAGCACTCGAAGAACCAGCTGACATGGGCGAGGTGCCACTTGGTCGGGCTCACGTCGGCGATCGACTGCACGACGTGATCCTCGGGTTCAAGCGCCGCGCAGAGCGCCTCGGTCGCGGCTCGGGTGGCTTGATAGCGCGTGGCCAGCTCAGCCCGCCGGTCAGCTCTTGGGCCTGTGCGGGCCTCGGATCGTGCCTTAGCCGACATCCCTGCCCCTCTGCCTGGCATCGAATTCCTCTTAATTAGAGCACCATGGACCGGCGGCAACCAGCCGCAACCGAGAATCGCCGTGAACCGCGCCGTTTCGCCTAGTTGACCGCGCCCAGCGCCAAGGCTACGAACCCATTGAACGAAAATGCCCTAGCGGCTGTGCCGGAGGAGGACCAATGAGCGTCAGGGTGGCCATCAACGGATTTGGACGGATCGGGCGGAACGTGCTGCGCGCGATCCACGAGGCGCGCCGCTCCGACCTTCACGTCGTCGCGATCAACGATCTTGGTTCGGTCGCCTCCAATGCTCACCTCTTCAGGCATGACAGCGTGCACGGCCCGTTCCCCGGGAAGGTCAGCGTGATCGACGGCTCGATCGACATCGGCGCCGGCCCGATCAAGGTGTTGGCCGAGCGCGACCCGGCCAAATTGCCGTGGCGCGACCTCGAGGTCGACGTCGCGCTCGAGTGCACGGGCCTTTTCACCAAACGCGAAGCGGCCGCCAAGCATCTCGAAGCCGGCGCGCGCAAGGTCCTGATTTCGGCGCCAGGCGAAGGCGTGGACTTGACCGTCGTCTATGGCGTCAACCACGACAAACTGACCCAGGCGCATCAAGTGGTCTCGAACGCCTCGTGCACCACGAATTGCCTGGCACCGGTCGCGGCGGTGCTGTGCCGCACGGTCGGGCTCGAACGCGGGTTCATGACAACGGTTCATGCCTCGACGCTCGATCAGCCGGTACTCGATACGCTCCACAAAGACCTGCGGCGTGCGCGCGCCGCCGGCCTATCCATGATCCCGACCTCGACCGGCGCGGCCCGCGCGGTCGGCCTCGTGCTGCCCGAGCTCAAGGGCAAGCTCGACGGCACGGCGGTGCGCGTGCCGACTGCGAATGTGTCGATGATCGATCTCACCTTCATCGCGAAGCGGCCGACGACCAAGGAAGAAATCAACAAGATCATGAAGGACGCGGCATCCAGCGGGCCGCTCGCCGGCATCCTCGGCTATTGCGACGAGCCGCTGGTCTCGATCGACTTCAATCACGATGCGCATAGCTCGACGGTCGACGCCGACGAGACCGCGGTGGTCGACGGCACGCTCTGCCGCATCCTCGCCTGGTACGACAACGAATGGGGCTTCTCGAACCGCATGGGCGACGTCGCGGCGCTGCTCGGACGGCTCTGAGCGATCGATGACCGGCTATCGCACGATCGACGGCGTCGACGTCGCCGGCAAGCGCGTTCTGATCCGGGTCGATCTCAACGTGCCAGTGCAGGACGGCCGGGTCACCGACGCGACGCGGATCGAGCGGGTCGCACCGACCATCGCTGAACTGGCCGAGCGCGGCGCCAAGGTCATTGTACTGTCGCATTTCGGCCGGCCCAAGGGCGAGCGCGTGCCGGCGATGTCGCTCAAGCCGCTGGTCGCGCCGCTCGCCGCCGCGCTGAAAGGTCGGAGCGTCGCGTTTTCCGACGATTGCGTCGGCCCGGAAGCGGAGCGGACCGTCGCGGCCCTCGCTGACGGCCAAATCGCGCTCCTTGAGAATGTTCGCTATCACGCGGGCGAGGAGAAGAACGACGCGGCGCTGGCCAAACAAATCGCGGCGCTCGGCGATCTTTATGTCAACGACGCGTTCTCGGCGGCGCATCGCGCCCATGCCTCGACCGCCGGCATCGCGCGCTATTTGCCGTCCTATGCCGGTCGCTTGATGCAGGCGGAACTGGATGCGCTGCACCGCGCGCTCGGCAAACCCGCGCACCCGGTCACCGCCGTGGTCGGCGGCGCCAAGGTTTCGACCAAGCTCACGCTGCTTGGCAATCTGATCGGCAAGGTCGATACGTTGGCGGTCGGCGGCGGCATGGCCAACACCTTCCTCAATGCCATGGGCATCGAGGTCGGCCGCTCGCTGTGCGAGCGCGAGCTGGTCGATACCGCCTGCGCGATTCTGGAGCGCGCCAAGCACGAGCGCTGCCGCATCCTGTTGCCGAGCGACGTGGTGATCGCGCACGAATTCAAGGCCGGCGCAGCGACCGAGACGGTCGCTGCCACCGCGGTGCCGCCCGATGCCATGATCCTCGACATCGGGCCGCGCACGGTGAAGGAAATTGTCGGCGTGCTCGAGCAGTCGCGCACGCTGGTATGGAACGGCCCGCTCGGCGCCTTCGAGATCGCCCCGTTCGACGCGGGTACGGTCGCAGCCGCCCGCGCCGCCGCGGCGCTCACCCAAGCCAAGCAATTGCTCTCGGTCGCGGGCGGCGGCGATACGGTGGCCGCGCTCGCCCATGCTGGCGTTGTCGAGCAATTCTCCTATGTCTCCACCGCCGGCGGCGCGTTCCTCGAATGGCTCGAAGGCAAGACGCTGCCCGGCGTCGCCGCGCTCGGCCCCTAGCGCCGAACGCCGCGCCGCCGATTTTCATCGTGCATGATTTCACCTGCGCGCGAACAGCCCTGCACGCCGCGCGCGAGGCCGGGCGTCGCGTCGTGCTGCGCTCGCCGCCCGGTGCGATCCACGCCCACGGGCTCGGCTTTCTGCTCGCGCTGCTCGATGAGGCTCGGCGCGCCGAGCCCAACGCCCCGCACGATTCGGTGATCGATTGCGACGACGACGCGGCGTGCGCCCATCGGGCGCTCGCGCTTGGGCAGCGCTTGGTAGCGTTCCGCGGTCATCCCGCGGCCCGACGCCGCCTCGAATCGGTCGCGGCTCAGCTTGGCGCGACGCTGCTTCGAGGCGGCGTACCTCGCGGCGCCTGCGTGCTCGATGACCCGGAACGCGCCGAAGCGATCGCGCTCGCTCACCTGGCGCCTGGTCGCACCCGCGCGCGGCGTCTTGCCAAGCCCGGCACGCCCGGCTAAGCAGGGCGGCAGAAAACCACCCCACCGCCACGCCGGAACTCAGCCATGAAATTGTCGAAGCGCGTCCGCGAGATTCTCTCCTGGTATGGCACCGACAACCCGGGCACTAAGGCCAATCTCGCCCGCATTCTCATGAACGGGCGGCTGGGCGGCACCGGAAGGCTCGTGATCCTTCCGGTCGATCAGGGCTTCGAGCATGGTCCGGCGCGGAGCTTCGCCTCGAACCCGGCCGCCTATGACCCGCATTATCATTGGCAGCTCGCGATCGATGCGGGCTTGTCCGCCTATGCGAGCGTGCTCGGCATGCTCGAACACGGCGCCGACCGTTTCGCCGGCGAAATTCCGACCATCCTCAAAATGAACAGCGCGAATTCGCTCGCGACCGCCAAGGACCAGGCGGTCACCGCGAGCGTGCGCGACGCGCTCCGGCTTGGCTGCGCCGCCGTCGGCTTTACGATCTATCCTGCGTCGGATGACCAGTTCGAGATGATGGAGGAAGTGCGCGCGCTGGCCGAAGAGGCAAAGTCACATGGCCTCGCGGTCGTCATCTGGTCCTATCCGCGCGGCGGCAAGCTCTCGAAGGACGGCGAAACCGCGATTGACATCACCGCCTATGCGGCGCACATGGCGGCACTCTTGGGCGCGCACATCATCAAGGTCAAGCCGCCGACCGCCTTTATCGAACAGCCTGAAGCCAAGGGCGCCTATGAGAAGGCCAAGGTCGATATTTCGACACTGACCGCGCGGGTCAAGCACTTGATGGACGCCTGCTTCGCCGGCAAGCGTATCGTCGTGCTCTCGGGCGGCGCGGCCAAGGATCTCGATGGCGTTTACAAGGAAATCCGCGAAATCCGCGATGGCGGCGCGAATGGCTCGATCATCGGGCGCAACACCTTCACCCGCCCGCGCGACGAGGCGCTGAAGATGCTCGACACCATCATCGATATTTACAAAGGTAAAGCGTGAAAGCCTCGCACATTGCCCACTGAGCGCCCTCATGCTTCGACAAGCTCAGCACGAGGACCATTCTAGTGCGCGCCCATTTCCCCCATCCCGAGCCTGTCGAACGACGGGGCAATCAACTTACGGCACATGAGCCACCGGCGCAGGCGGTGCCCAATGCGGAATGCGCTCGACGGTATAGAGCTCGACCGCATCGCGCACGCTCCTGACGCCGTAGCGGCCGAGCGGCAAAAGAACCGGTGCGTGGGCCGGCATGGCTTCTTTGAACGTGTGGCTGATGATCAGCCCGCGATCGAGCGCCTGGCACATCGCCTCAAGCCGGCTCACTTCATTGACCGCCGGCCCGACCACGGTGAAATCAAGCCGGGTCGAACTGCCGACATTGCCATAGAGCACGTCGCCCAAATGAAGCGCGAGGTCGAGCGTCAAGATCGGCTTGCCGGCCCCTAGGCGCGTGCGGTTGAGCGCCTCGATACGGCCGAGCGCCTCAAGCGCGGCATTGAGCGCGGCCACGCATTCCTCGCCACGCTCCTTGGCACCCTCGCCCTGTTTGACCTCGAACGTACCGAGCATGCCATCGCCCATGAATTTCAGGACCTGACCGCCATGGGCCTCGACCGGCAGCGCCATGCATTCCAGGTAGTCATCGAGCATGGCGATCAATTCGTCCTTCGGCACCGCGTCGGAAAGCCGCGTGAAGCCGCGCAGATCGCCATAGAGCAGAACCGCGGAAATGGTATTGGCCATGCCGCGCCGAATGTCGCCATTGAGCACACGTCGGCCGGCATCTTTGCCGAGATAGGCGGTGGCGAGGCCGTCGGCGAGCCGGCGATTGGCGCTTACCCGCATGGTCAATGCGAATGACGGCACGACGTCGCGCAGAAACGCGAGATCGTCGTCACTGAAGCCGTTGGGTAGATCGGACGTCCACGAAAAAACGATGCCCGCGTTGCTGGTGTTATTGCCGTCAATGCCGAAGCCGCACCGGGTCGCGAAATAGTCGGTGGCGCCCTGCTTGCGGAAATCCTCGAGCACGGGGAACTCGAGCGCCGCCTCGGGCCCGGTGATCCGACGCCGCACCTCGGGCACATTGTCTTCGATGAGAACCTTCAGCGGGCTCTTGAGCCACGCCTCGGAGCGCACCGGGCTCGCGCCATAGAGCTCCTCTTTCACGCCGGGCTCGCCGCGCCGCCAGATCAGGCCGAAGCCGGCATAGAGGGGATGCAAGAGGCGCATCGCCGAATAGGCCCGATTGATCGGAAGCCCCGCGACGCTCAGGCGCTCGGAGAACGCCTCGAAAACGCTTTCGCTCTTGGTTCCGGCGAGCCCTTGCTCCACGATCCATTGTTTGAGCTCGGCACGGGCCAACGCATCGCTGCGCCCGCGTTGCTGCACCATGGTTGCCATGCGTGGGCCTCCTGTCTGGACCACAAAGTAGGCAGCGCGGGGGTTTGAAACAAGGCTCGCCGGTCTATAGGTTGGCGCCATGAGCGAACCCTGCCGGCTCTATTTGATCTCGCCTCCCGCGCTCGATGCCAAAGGCTTCGCGAAGGCGCTGAACCTTGCCTTCGACGGCGGCGACGTGGCCTGTTTCCAGCTCCGTCTCAAAGGCGTGGCCGACGATGACGTGCTGCGCGCGGCGGAGGCGCTGATGCCGATTTGCGTTGAGCGCGGTGTCGCGTTCATCGTCAATGACCGGGCCGATCTCGCCAAACGTGCGGCGGCCGACGGCGTCCATATCGGCTCGGACGATGGCGATTACGACACGGCGCGTGCCACGATCGGCAGGGACAAGATCATCGGCGTGAGTTGCTATGATTCGCACCACCGCGCGATCGAGGCGGCGGAGGCCGGCGCCGATTATGTCGCGTTCGGGGCGTTCTTCCCGACCGCGACCAAGGAACCGAAGGCCCGTGCCGAGATCGACCTGCTCGAATGGTGGAGCGAGATCATGGTCGTGCCCAGCGTCGCGATCGGCGGCATCACGCCGGAGAATTGCGGCCCGCTGGTCAAGGCCGGCGCCGATTTTCTGGCCGTGATCTCGGCGGTCTGGGAGCACGGAAACGGGCCGGCGGCGGCCGTCAAGGCCTTCAACGACGCAATCGGGCGCACGCAAGAGTAATAGTTTCAGCGTGCCGCGACCGGCGCCCAGAGCACGTCATCGATGGTCGGCGCGCCGGTCGCCAGCATGACCAGGCGATCGAAGCCGAGCGCGATGCCCGAAGCCTCCGGCATGCCGTGTTCCAGCGCGGCCAGGAAATCCTCGTCGATCGGATAGCGCACGCCATAGAGCGCGTGTTTCTTTTCCATATCCCGCTCGAAGCGGCGGCGCTGCTCTCGCGCGTCGGTCAGCTCGGCGAAACCGTTGGCGAGCTCCAGCCCCGCGACATAAAGCTCGAAGCGCTCGGCCACGCGCGGATCGCCGGGCTTCAAGCGCGCCAGCGCGGCCATCGAGGCCGGATAGTCATGGAGGATGGTCGGAACGCCGACGCCAAGCTTGGGCTCGATCTTCGCCAAAAAGACGCGGAAGAAGATGTCCTCCCACGTGTCTGCCGCCTGGCAGGCGATGCCGATGCGCGCGGCCTCATGGGCAAGCCGCGCGGCATCGGGCGCCGACGGCTCGGGCGCCGTCGCGAGCAGGTCGATTCCGGCATGATGCGTGAACGCTTCGGCGACGCTCATGCGCTCGAACGGCGGTGACGGATCGGCCGCGCGCCCCTCGAAATTGAGGCCGTGGCGCGCGGGAACGGCGGCGAGCGCGGCGCGCAACAGCGCCTCGCAGTCGCGCCACAACGCCTCGACGCCCTCGCCCGTGCGGTACCATTCAAGCATGGTGAATTCGGGATGGTGGGTCGCCGAGCGCTCGCCGTTGCGAAAACAACGGGCAAGCTGGAACACGCGCTCCTCGCCCGCCACCAGGAGCTTCTTCATGGCGAATTCGGGCGAGGT
>CAMDDO010000092.1 GCA_945892755.1 Rhizobium sp. Q54
GCAAGGATGACGCGGCTTTGCGGCCCAATCCCACCCACATTCGAGCGTTCCGGTGACCGCAGACCAGGCTTGGAGTGCAGATCACTTGATCTGGCGGCAAAATCAGCCGACCTTGCAATCAAACGACAGGCCACTTGGGGAATGTCGGCTCAGAGGAACAAGCCGATCATCGGGTGGATGCCGGTTGAAGAACTTTTTTGCTGTCATTCCCGGGCGCCGTGCAGCGGCGAACCGGGAATCCATGCTTCGCGGTCCTTGGCCGAAATCCTGGATGCCCGGTTCCGGCCTACGGCCGGCCCGGGCATGACAAGGTTGGTTTTTGATACTTGGCTGTATCGCATCATGGCAACAGGGAGGGGAACGATGGCTATCCCCCGAGGCGGTTTTCGTTCGTGGCTGATCGTCGCGCTGGTCGTCGGCGCGCTGGGGTCAGGCGCGGCGCGCGCCGACGAGGCGCGGCTCGGCACCGTAAGCTTCGAGGTCGCGTGCAACGATGGGGCGCAAGCCGCGTTCGACCACGCCATGGCGCTCTATCATTCGTTCGCGTGGGGTCCCGCGGCCGAGGCGTTCGACGCCGTGGTCAATGCCGACCCGGCGTGCGGCATGGCCCATTGGGGCCGCGCCATGACCACGCTGGGCAACCCGTTCGTATGGCCGACGGGGCTGTCGGCGGAAAAGCTCGACGCCGTGAAGGGAATGCTCGACGCGGCGCGGACCGCGGGGCTGGAGAGCGAGCGCGAGCAGGGTTATGTCGCGGCCGTCGCGGCGTTCGTGCGGGACCACGCAACGGTCAGCCAGGGCCAGCGGATGCAGGCGTACGACGACGCCATGGCGGCCCTGGCCGCGCGCCACACGGGCGATGTCGAGGCCTCGATCCTGTCGGCGCTGGTGACCTCGGCCAATTTCGACCCCGCCGACAAGGGGTACGCCAACCAACTCGCGGCGGCGGCGGTCCTCGAGCCGATCTTCAAGACCCTGCCGGATCATCCTGGCGTCGCCCACTACCTGATCCACAGCTACGACTATCCGCCGATCGCCGAGCATGGCCTCGAGGCGGCCAATGCTTATGCCGCGATCGCGCCGGACGCGCCACACGCCCAGCACATGCCGTCGCACATCTTCACCCGGCTCGGGCTGTGGCGCGACTCGATCGCGGCCAACCGAACATCGGCACGCATCGCGGGCGACGCCACGTTCGACGGGCATCACGCCTCGGACTACATGGTCTACGCCTACCTGCAATTGGCCCATGACGTGGCGGCCGAGGATGCCATGGCGGCGTCGCTGGCCATGACGCCGATCGACGGGTTCGGCGCCGCGTTCGCCTATGCCGCGATGCCGGCGCGGCTCGCGCTGGAGCGCGGCGATTGGGCGGCGGCGGCGGCGTTGCCGCTGCGACCCTCGGCCGAGGCGTATCCGTGGTCCAAGTATCCCCATGCCGAGGCGATCAACGCGTTGGCGCGCGGCATCGGTGCGGCGCTGACCGGCGACGGCGCGGCGGCGCGCGACCAGCACGCCAGGCTGATCGCGTTGCGCGATGCAACCCAGGCGCTGAAGCTCGCCTATTGGATCGAGCAGGTCGACATCCAGGCGGCGATCGTCGGCGCGCTCGCGCTGTGCGCGGAGGGCGCCGATGCCGCTTGCCTCGACGCGCTGGCCGAGGCGGCGATGCGCGAGGACGCGACCGAGAAGCACGCGGTGACCCCCGGCCCGCTGGTGCCGGCGCGCGAACTACTGGCGGACGCGCTGCTGCGCCTCGACCGCCCGGCCGAAGCGCTGGCCGAATACGAAGCGGTGCTCGCCAAGGAGCCCAACCGGTTTCGCGCCCTGGCCGGCGCCATGACGGCCGCGCGCTTGGCGGGCGAAACGGCCAAGGCGCGGGCCTTGGCGGCCGAGTTGGTTGCGCAAGGCGCCGAAGGCGACGGAGCCCGCGCGGCGCTCGACGAGGCGAAGGTGCTGGCGGGGGGATAGAGATAGAAATCACCGTTAACTTTCATCTTTGTCACTGGGCTATGTTCGTCGCGGCGGGTGGCGCACCCAAAGGTGAGCTGTGACCAAAAGCTGACTGGGTGAAACCGACGGTCATTCGCCTCAGTCGGGAGGGGGAGTGATGACTCAATGGGGGTTCCGCCAGAAAGAAACTCGACTCAGAGCGGTTTGCCAGCGTTCGAAACGCATTTTCTACGTTAACCAAGACTCGGTAGATTTTTCCCCGCCGCTTCGGATTGTGCTTGCTCCCCCGCAGGCGCAGGCGCACAAGACAGCCCCAACCACAGGGTGAGGCGCGGCGCCGTGGCCGTCCGCTTGTCGCCGTGGTTTGGGTCCAATGGACGTTTATCTTCCGATCGCCGAAATTTCGATCAACGCCCTGATCCTGCTCGGGCTTGGCGGTGCCGTCGGCTTTTTGTCCGGCCTGTTCGGGGTCGGCGGCGGCTTTCTGATGACGCCGCTCTTGATATTTCTGGGCGTCGCGCCCGCGGTCGCGGTCGGCACCGGCACTAATCTGGTGGTCGCCTCCTCGGTCTCGGGTTTGATGGCGCATTGGCGCCGCCGCAATGTCGATTTCAAGATGGCCGCCCTTATTCTCTCGGGCGGCGTCGCCGGCGCCGGCCTTGGCATTTGGCTCTTCGACCTGCTGCGCGGCGCCGGCCTGGTCGATGAGGTCGTCGCGCTGCTTTACGTCGTGTTTCTCGGCGTGATCGGCGCCCTGATGGGCATCGAGAGTGTCACCAAACTGGTGCGACGGCGCCATCGCAGCACGCCGACCCGAGCCCACAGCCACAACTGGGTTCACGGTCTGCCGTTCAAGCTGCGCTTTCGTCGCTCCAAACTTTATGTCAGCGCGATTCCACCGGCGGCGGTTGGCTTCTTCACCGGCATTCTCGCGACCATCATGGGAGTCGGCGGCGGCTTCGTCATGGTTCCAGCGCTGATCTATATCGTCGGGATGCCGACCGGCCTGGTGATCGGAACGTCGCTGCTCGGCATTCTGGCGGTCAGCATCGCTTCGTGTTTCGCCCACGCCATGGCGAGTCAAACGGTCGATATCACGCTTGCGCTCCTGCTCGCGGTCGGTGCGGTGATCGGCGCCCAATATGGCAGCAAGATCGGCACAAAGCTGCGCTCGGAACACCTTCGCGTGCTGCTGGCGCTCATGGTGCTTAGCGTGTGCGGCCGGCTGGTGGTCGAGCTGGTCGCCACGCCTGACGATCCGTTCTCGATCGAACTTCTGGGCGTGCCATGAGGCGCGGGCTCGGCCTCGCCCTTCTGCTCATCGGCCTTGCCGCGGCGCGCCCCCTGGGCGCCGCCGAGGAGAAGCTAGTGGTCGATCTCTCCACCCATAAGATCGAGATCGATTCGCGCTTCACCGGAAAAGAAGTGATCATGTTCGGCGCAACCAAATCGGCGGGCGATGTCATCGTCGTGGTGCGTGGCCCGAACGGCTCCCTCGCGGTGCGGCGCAAGGAGCGCTCGGCCGGCTTCTGGTTCAATGAAGACAGCGTCGAGTTCGGCGACGTGCCGCTCTATTATACTTATGCGGCCTCGGCGCCCGTCGAGCGCATCCTGCCCGAAGCCCTACGGGCGGAGCGGCAGATCGGCGTCGACTACCTCAAGCTGGCGCCAAGAAGCGCTGAACGCGAAGAGACCATCGGCGCCTCGCGTGCCGCGCTCGTGCGCGAGCGCGTGCGCCACGCGCTCTATGCCGAGCAAGCCGGCGTCATCACGTTCATCGATGCCAATCTGTTCCGCGTCAGTTTGGTTTTTCCCGCCAGCATCCCGACCGGCCCCTACCAAGTCGACGTTCTGCTGGTCGATCAGGGGCGGATTGTTGCCGAACGCACCACGCCCCTGGTTGTCACCAAGATCGGCGCTGCGGCTCAACTCTTTGATTTCGCTCATCGTCAATCCGCGGCCTACGCGGCGATTGCCATTGCCGCGGCGCTCTTGGCAGGATGGCTCGGCTATATCGTGTTCCGAAAGATCTGAACCCGGAGGCGCGGATGAGCCAGACGGCGCCGATGCGAAGCCATGTCGCTGGCCAGCTCACCTTCGTGGCCTGCGTCGCTGATGACGCGCATTCCCGCACCGCGGCGCGCTTCGCCGCACTGCGCGCGCGCAACACGGCCGGCCGCTTCGAGCTCCTGCACGTTGTCCAGCCGCCCGAATTCCAGCATTGGGCTGCGGTCGGCGAGCTGATGCGGGCGGAAACCGAAGCCCAAGGTCAAACGTTGCTTGAACGCGTCGGCGCCGAGGTCGAGGCGTTCACCGGGGTCAAGCCGACATTGAGACTGCGCGAGGGCCAGATTGGCGAGGAAATCCTGCGCCATCTCGCCGATGATCCATCGATCAATATCCTAGTGGTCGGCGCGGCGCCGCCCGAGGCACGGCGCGGCTCGCTGATCTCCTGGCTTGCCGGACAGCTCGCGGGTCAGCTCCGGATACCGCTTGTCATCGTGCCCGGCACGCTCTCCGAATCCGAGCTTCAGGAGCTGACCTGAAGCCTTTCCGCGCCGGCGGACTTCTCGAGCGCGAATAGCTCGGTCGGCGCGACCATGCCGCGCAGGCGGTGCAAGCCTCGGGAAACCATCTGGGTCGGCGCGAGCCGGGCGAAATCGCGGGTCGCCAGCACCGGTTCAGCCAAGTCACCGCAAAGCGCCTGGACGCGCGCCACGGTGTTGACCGCAGGGCCGATCACGGTGAAGTCGAGGCGATCAGCCGCCCCGACATTGCCGTACATCATTTCGCCAACGTGAAGCGCGATCTTGGTGACAAGCGGCGCCCGCCCTTCGGTGACCCGCGCTTGATTCAGACGATCAAGGCTCGAGAGCGCGGCGATCGTGGCCTCGAGCGCGTGGGCGACCGCGAGCGCCTCGCCGCCCTGATCGGTGCGAAAGATCGCGAGGATGCCGTCGCCGATGAATTTCAACACCTCGCCTCCCTGGGCGGCGATCGGACGGGCCATCGCCTCGAAATAGGAGTCGAGCAGCGCGATCAGCACGGGCGCGGGCGTGACGTCGGACAAGGCAGTGAAATCCTTGAGATCACAATGCCATAGCACGGCGCGTATGAGCTGGCCGGTGCCCCGTCTGATCTCGCCGCTCAACACGCGGCGCGCGGCATCCTCGCCCAGATAGACGGCGAGCAGGTCGGCGGCCATGCGCTTGGTCGAAAACAGCTTCACGACCAGAGCGAGGATCGGCACCAAGGTTTCGATCAGTGCCAATGCCGCCGGATCGAAGCCGCCTGGGGCGTCAGTGGTGAGCGAGATGTAGCCGGCGCGCTCGTCGCCCCGCGGCAGCGGATGGATCACATAGTCGGTCGCGCCCTCGGCCTTAAGCTCGTCGAGGACGGGAAAATCGAGCTCCGCGTCCGGGCCGACCAGGCGCCGGCGCAACGGCAGGCCGGTTTCGCGAATCCGGTGGACCGGGCTGTGCAGATAGACCGGCGAGCTTTCGACGCCGAATTCGCGGTCGACGGTCGATATGCAGTTGCAACCACGCTGCCAAATCGTCTGGCGAGCAAACAACAGGGGATGCAGCGCGCGAACCCCGACGGCCACGCGGTGAAGCAAAACGCCACGGTCGACCAGGCGCTCACAGAGGTCCTGAAGAAGCTGATCCATGGCGGCGCGATCGTCGGGCGCCGCGCACGCCTCTCCCGCCGCGACCAAGAACCAATCAGCAAGCGGTCGTTGGCGTTCTGGCCCGCCGATTCGATCCGCCAGAGCGGACGCCACGTCTTCTGGGCGAGACATCTTCACCGCCGCGATTCACCCTCCATCGTGCGTGAGGGTTCAAACATAGTCGGCTTCCGACTCCGCGGATTCAAGTTCAACGAGGGGCCTGGAAATTGACTTATTAATTTTGTTCGAAGACATCCAAGGCTTGGACTCGTCTAATTTCGCCTCAACTGAATCAATGCCTTAGTATTTCTCGGTTGAAACCCCCGCCGATAGTCACCAGATTTTTAAATGCCCCATTAAGAAGGGCACAGCGCCACATAGGGAATATCGGAATGTTCATTCAGACTGAGCGCACCCCCAATCCATCGACCCTGAAGTTCCTTCCGGGACGGACGGTCATGGCTGAGGGGACGGCCGATTTCCGTGACGGCACGGAGGCCCAGCGTTCGCCGCTCGCCGACCGATTGTTTCGGATCGAGGAAGTCAAGGGTGTCTTCTTCGGCGGAGACTTCATCACGGTGACCAAGGCCGACGATGCGGACTGGCAGTTGATCAAGCCAGTCATTCTCGGCGTCATCATGGAGCACTTCGTCGCGAACCAGCCCATCATCCTCGGTCCGGCACCGTCGGGCGATCTCGGAGAGGAGTCCGAGGTGGCTGCGGAGGACGTTGAGATCGTCAGTCAGATCAAGGAACTCCTTGATACCCGCGTACGCCCTGCGGTGGCCCAAGACGGCGGCGATATCATTTTCAGGGGGTTTGAGAGCGGTGTGGTGTTGCTTCATCTGCAGGGGTCGTGTGCGGGCTGTCCCAGCTCGACCGCGACGCTGAAGATGGGCATCGAAAACATGCTCAAACACTACATCCCGGAAGTCGTCGAGGTCCGCGCGGTCTAAAGCGCGGCCCCCGGGGTCCAGCCGGGAGGGAGATCGGGTCATGATAGGCGGCAACATTGCCGCCATGTCGCGCGCTTGGCTTGCGCGCGGGGTGGCAGGCGCGTCCACGAGGAATGGCGGTCTCGAGCTTTCCTTCCGCATCATCGGGGCGGATGGCGCTGGCCGCGCGCGTTCGATCGCGCGTCTTGGCCAAGGCTCGGCGATCTTTCTTCTCGGTCTCATGATCGCGGCGCTGTATGGCGTGGTGTTGAGCGATCCCCACGCGACGCGCGGCTTGGGTCGCGACCGGGCGCCCAACCTGGTGGCGCTCGATGCCGACGCGATTGATGCAGCCGTGGCGCCGTTCGGAGCCGGGCCGTGGGCGGAGTATTCCGGTAGCGATGGCACGGTGATTCAGATCTGGCCGACGGTGGCCAATGCTGACGCAGCACCCTGGTTCGGTGCTGGGGGAGATATTCCGGAGCAGTACACCGAGGCGATGCCCTATGCCGATCTGGCGTCGATTGCTCCAGGGGCAGGGGCGCCGAACCTGGCGCCGGTGCCGAGCCGCCCGCTGGCCGGATCTTGGTTTTCGCGGCGGCCGCATTTCGATGGCTTTTTGATCGAGGCCTTCGCCGATTCGGTTCGCTCCGGCGCGACGCAGGGCCTCGCCTTCAGTGACGCGCCTGTGTTCGAGCTTGGCGCCCATGGCGAGCTGTACGCCCGGCTGAGTTCCGCGGAAGCGCTCGAGCTCTTTTTCGACGCGGTCAATTTCGATCTTGAAGACATTCGAAAGGGCGAGGAGGTCGTGCCCCGTCGTTATGTCGCGAGCCTGCCGCCCGACCTCGACTCGCTCGAATCGACGGACGAGCGGAAGCAGCTTTTCATCAAGGCGGTGCTGCCCGTGGTTCTCCGGGTCAACGAAGATATCGCGGACGACCGCCGGCGACTCACGGGCCTCGCCAAGCGGCAGGCCCGTGGCAATACGCCGACCCTGGTCGATGCGGCCTGGCTCGACGAGCAATACGCGCGGTACGAGGTCAAGAGTGGCGACTTCAAGGAATTGCTCCGTCGGGTCGATATCATTCCGCCATCGCTCGCGCTGGCTCAGGCGGCGGAAGAATCGGGCTGGGGTACGTCGCGCTTCGCGCGCGAAGGTAATGCGCTTTTCGGCCAATATACCGATCCTGACGGCGAAGGCATTGCGCCGCAATCCGGCGACGCGGTCGGCAAGTTCCGCATTCGCAGTTACGACACGTTGTATGAAACGGTGCGCTCCTACGCACTCAATCTAAACCATCACAAAGCCTATGAGACCTTTCGCGAGCTGCGTGCGGAGCAACGCGCCAGCGCTGGCGAGCTCGATGGGCATCGGCTCGCCGGCACGCTGCTCCGTTACTCCGAGCGCGGCGAAGACTATGTCAAGACGCTCCGAACCATCATGCGTGAAAACGCGCTCGGGCATTTCGACGATGTTCGCCTGGGCGAGCAAACCATCACGCTCAAGGACGGTTGGCACCCCAGGCGTTCGTCGTAGTCTTCACGGCACTTCACGGCACAACATATTGCAGCCCGAGCCAATGGGTGCGGCCATCGCGGCCGGGCAATGTGCAATTGATTCGGTTGTCATGGCCCGGCTCGAAGGCGCGCGCTAGCTCGATCATGACGTCGCGCCCGGGTGTCACGCTAAGCTTGGCTCGGCCCTGTCGCGTAACGTAGCAGGCGAGCGCGTCGAGCGGCCCCACGCTAACATCGACCATGAAGCTGATGCGAGGATCGGCTCTGTCGAGAATCGCTTCCTTGGGCGCGAGATCACGGATTGGCAACGGCAAGGCCGCCGCGATCAAGGTAAAGCGCTCGAGCTCGCCATAGGTCTCGTTAAGCTCGAAACGGGGCAAGGCGTATCGGTTCTCGCCCGCGTGGAGCGGGCCCGAGCGCAAGCCGAATGCCGCATCAAAGCCAAGTTCGCGAACCGTCGTGCGCAGCGCTTCGCTCGCTTCGCCCGAAGGGTAGGCGAACAGTTCCGGCGCGCGGCCGATCTCGGCCTCGATGCGCGAGCGCCCGCGTGCGATGTCGGCGCGTTGGGCGGCCTGGTCCAGGCGCCAAAGCGGCCGATTGCTCGCGCCCCGGCTTTCGATCGCGGCGCCCGTCGAAGCAAGGGCGCGCAATTCGTCCCAGCTCATGACATCGGGCTGCCTGGCATCGACCGCATCGGTCGCCACGAAGACACTGAACGGGAAGCCTGCGGCGTCGAGCTTCGGCCACGCCACGCGATGGGCCGATTTGAATGCGTTGTCGAAGGTAATCGCGACGGAACGCTCAGGCAGAGTCCGGCCGGTCGCCAGTGCCGTCACGATCTCGCGCAGCGCCATGACCCGAAAACCACCCCGCTTGAGTTGGGCGAGATGGGCATCGAATTGGGCGCGCGTTGCGCTTTCGAGGGGATGGCGCTCGGTCTCGCCGACGCGTTGATAAACCAGGACGACGGCGGAATCGGCCGCTTCGATCGACGAAAGTCCGCCGATCAATGCGATGACCGACAGGGCGAGCGTTAGAAACCGGCGGCCGATCCGCAGCGTCATTGCGCGGCAGAACCCATCAGCCGCGTGCCAGCCGCCGAATCGGATAGCAGCGGATAGCGCCGCGCGTTGAACAACTGATAGTGCCACCATTCGTTGCCGTAGAAATCGAAACCAGCCGCCGACATCAGGCCGAGCAGGAGAAGCCGGTTGCGCTGCGCGTCGACCGAGATTTCGAAGCTGCCATGGTGCGATCGTGGCGTCAGGGCGTCGAAGCCGGTACCCATGTCGAGTTCGACGCCATCGGCCAGTCGCACCAGCGTCAGATCAACCGCGACGCCGCGCGAATGAGGCGAACCCCGGCGCGGGTCGGCGAAGTAATTGGGGTCGGGTCGAAAGCGCCAGAATACCCACTGTGCCTCGGTCGGCCGGAAGCCGTCGAAGATCTTGAGCCTCAGTCCGAGCGCGGCGGCAAGGTCGACGGCGCGTCGAAGCGCCGCGGCGGCATCCGGATGGAGAAAGCACGCAGCGCGTCGATAGACCGGTTGGCACGTGAGGTTGCGCTCGCTCGCATAGGCGAGCGCGAGCTCGACATCGAAGGCGGGCGGGGTGATCTCAATTAGCAGCATGGTGCAATAGACGGGGTTTCCACCGCGCGGCGCGAAAAATAGCTCCCGACTGTGCCGCGCCGCGAGGCAGGGAGCAAAGGCTTTCGCCGGTTCGACTTGTCCAGGGTCGCCCGTCGATGCTAGACGAAAATGCATGAGCAATCCCGACACGCGATCGGCTCTGCTTGCGCTCGACACGGCGACCGAAGCCTGCTCGGCGGCGGTCGTGGTCGGCGACCACGTCGTGGCCAGCCGTTTCGAGCGATTGCATCGCGGCCATGCCGAGCGCCTCATGCCAATGGTCGAGGCGGTCATGGCCGAAGCAGGGCTCGATTATCGCGCGCTCAGCGCGATTGTCGCGAGTGTTGGCCCGGGCTCGTTCACCGGCGTGCGGGTCGGGCTTGCCGCCGCGCGCGGGCTCGCGCTCGCGGCGGCACGGCCGCTTGTCGGCGTCACGACGCTGGAGGCATTGGTCGCCGCGGTGCCGAGGTCGGAACGCACAGGCCATCGCATCTTGGCGGCGCTCGACGC
>CAMDDO010000093.1 GCA_945892755.1 Rhizobium sp. Q54
ACCGCCGGGATTGTTGCGCAGATCGAGCACGACGCCTTTGACCTTGTCGCCCTCTTTTTCGATCAGATCCTTGACGCCCTTTTCGAGCTCTTCCGAGGTGCGCTCGGTGAACGAGGTGATGCGCACATAGACGATGTCTTCACCCTCCATGCGGGTGCGCACCGAGCGCACCTTGATCACCGCGCGCGTGATCTTGTACTCGATCGGCTGTTCGGTGCCGACACGTTGCACGGTGATCGTAATGCTCGAATCGACCGGGCCGCGCATGCGCTCGACCGCTTGTTCGAGGTTGAGCCCCTGCACCGCCTCGCCGTCGATGTGGGTGATCAGATCGCCGGCCTGCACGCCCGCGCGCTGGGCCGGCGTGTCGTCGATCGGCGAGATTACCTTGACCAGGCCGTTCTCCATCGTGACCTCGATGCCGAGGCCGCCGAACTCGCCCTTGGTCTGGACCTGCATCTCCTGGAAGCTTTTCGGGTTCATGTACCGGGAATGCGGGTCGAGCGCGGTCAACATGCCATTGATCGCGTTCTCTATCAGGTCGGCATCCTCGACCTCTTCGACGTAGTCGGTGCGGACCCGCTCGAAGACATCGCCGAACAAATTGAGTTGACGATAGGTCTCGGCGCTCGCCGCAAATCCAAGAGCCGGCGCGAGCAGGCACACGAGGCCTACCACACCAGCAAGAAACCGCTTGCGCATCATGATCCACTCGATTTGGAGGGGCCCGTCGCCAGCCAAGGCGACGGATTGACCGGCCGTCCTTTGTGGCGCAGCTCAAGATAGAGCTGCGGTCGTGTCTCGGGGGAGGAGCTCATCGTGCCAACAGGCTCGCCGGCCATGACCCAACGGCCAATCGCAGCGTCGATCCGGCCCAATCCTGCCAGGAGACTATGATACCCCTCGCCGTGCGCG
The DNA here is from genome assembly GCA_945892755.1 of Rhizobium sp. Q54. Classification (GTDB taxonomy): domain Bacteria; phylum Pseudomonadota; class Alphaproteobacteria; order UBA828; family UBA828; genus SHWC01. The sequence goes on from CAMDDO010000093.1 coordinate 916, forward strand.
ATGATCAAGAGTTGGCCATAGTGGCGAAACGGCCCGGCGAAAACCACCTTGCCGGCGAACGGCGCCACCACCGGCCCACCTGGCCGGACCGAGATCGATAGACCCCGGGCGGTGACGCCCGGCGCGGTTGGTGTCCCGAAATTGCGCACGATCGCGCCTTCGGCGGGCAGCGCGAAGCCGCCCTGACGCGGCGTTTCGGACGCACGCATGGCTTCCTGATCGAGCGCACTGTCTGGCGTTCCAGCCGCCCGTGCGACGCCCTCGTCCAGCGGTTGCTCGCCCAGACTCGCGAGACGGGCGGAGGGGTTTGGCCGGGGCGGGGGCGGCAAGGGAAGCCCGCTCGCGACCGGTTCGGCGCTCGCACTCGCTTCGAGTCGCGCGATCAATTCTTCGAGATCGCGTGCCTGCCGCACCAGCCCGGCGATCCGCGCGTCATTCGCCGTGAGCTCGACCTCGGCGCTTCGCTCCAGCGCCGCCTTCTCCATCATCAAGCCTTCGAGCGCCGTGCGTTGGCCGGCGAGTTCGCGCGTGGTTTCATCGAGCGAGGCACGCTCGGACGCGAGCGCCGCCTTCGACACAGCCAAGTCGTGAAGGCTTGCCTTGAGTGTACGCGCGCTCGTCTCCAATCCGCGCGAGAGCGCGGCGAGCAAGAGCGCGCTGCGGGTTGCCTCGACCGCCGAGTTCGGCGCCAGCATCAACGCTTGGGGCGGCCGGCGGCTCAAGCGGAGCATCGCGCCGATGGTGTTGGCGCGCGCTGGCCGGCCTGCAACAAGCGCGGCCTCTTGCGCCTTGGTTTCGGCCGAAAGCGTGGCGACGCGCGCCTCGATCTCGTCGAGCCGGCGCTCGAGCCCGCGCATGGTTGCCGCCACATCGATCGACTTGATGCGCAGCGCGTCGACTTGGGTTCCATAAGTCTCGACCTTGGCCCCGAGCGCCGCAGCTTCGTCGCGCCCGCGGTCGATTTCGACCTCGCGCTCCTTGAGCGCCCGCGCGGCGGCTTCGAGATCGCCGCTGTCATCTTCGAGCGCGGCCAAGGGCGCCGCAACGGCCAGGCTCGCCACCAGCGCCAAGGCAGCGGCGACGTGGCGCGTGATTTGGCGGTCAGGCGCCAATGGATTCCGGCGAGCGCCGGTCGACCCCGGTAGCATGGGGCACAATCAAGCTACGCCCGGTCATCTCGGGCGGCACATCGAGCCCGATCAATTCGAGCAGGGTCGGCGCGACATCGGCGAGCCGGCCATTGCGCAGCCTGAGCGAAGCGGCTCGCGCGCCGACCAGGAGCACCGGTACCAGATTCGAGGTATGCGCCGTGTGCGGCTCGTTGGTTTCGCCATCCTTCATGCGCTCGGCATTGCCGTGATCGGCCGTGACCAGGAGCACGCCGCCCGCAGCCTCGATGGCGCGACGCAAACGCCCGAGGCACGCATCGACCGCCTCGACCGCGGCGATCGCGGCGTTCAGATCGCCCGTATGGCCGACCATGTCGGTGTTGGCGTAGTTGACCACGATGAAGTCGAAGTGGCCGGCATCGATCGCCTCGACCAGACGATCGGTGACCAGAGGGGCCGACATCTCAGGCTTGAGGTCGTACGTCGCGACCTTGGGCGAGGGCACCATGATGCGTTCCTCGCCGGGAAGGACACGCTCCTTGCCGCCATTGAAGAAAAAAGTGACGTGAGCGTATTTCTCGGTCTCGGCGATGCGCAGCTGTTTCAATCCTTGGGCGGCGATCAACTCGCCAAGCGTGTGCTCGATCGCTCCGGCGGGAAACAACGTCGCCATACGGCGCGACAACGACTCGGAATAGTCGCTCAGGCCGAGCGCCGCGATAAAGCGAACCGTGCGGCCGCGCGCGAATCCGTCGAAGCTCGGCTCGAGCAAGGCCGACAAAATCTGGCGCACTCGGTCGGCCCGGAAATTCGCCATGATCAGGCCGTCGCCGTCGGTCATGCCGGTGTAATTCCCGACCACGCGCGGCTCGACGAATTCATCGCCGATGTCGGCGCCATAGCTCGCCTCGATCGCCGCGCGCGCGCTCGCGGCACGCGGCGCCTTGGCCTCGACCAGCGCGTCATAGGCGCGCGCGACGCGCTCCCAGCGCTTGTCGCGGTCCATGCCGTAATAGCGACCGCCGATCGTGCCGATCGAGATCGGCCCGGCGCCCGCGACGTCGCGCTCGAAGATCGCGACATGGTCGAGCGCGGAGCGCGGCGGGGTATCGCGGCCATCGAGCAAGCCATGCACGATCACCGGGACGCCGGCGCCGGCCACCGCACGCGCCAGGGCGGCAATGTGGCTCTGGTGCGAATGCACGCCACCCGGCGAGATCAGCCCAATCAAATGGCAGGCGCCGCCGCTCCGTTTCATTGCTTCGATGAATTGGAGCAGAAGCGGATGCCGCGCGAGCGAGCCATTGGCCGCGGCCTCGTCGATGCGCGGCAGGTCTTGGAGCACGACGCGACCCGCACCGAGGTTCATATGGCCGACTTCGGAATTGCCCATTTGCCCGTTGGGCAGGCCGACCTCGAGACCCGAAGTCTCCAGCAGCGCATGCGGGAAGGCAGCGCGCATCGCGTTGAAATTGGGCGTGCGCGCCAGCGCGATGGCGTTGTCCTCTGCGGGCGCGGCCTCGCCCCAACCGTCGAGCACGCAGAGCACGACGGGGCGCGGGCGACTCGGGCTGTTCATGCTGTTCTATCTAATGGATGGACCGGAAATTGCCAATCGGAGCGGCCAATTTAACCCCGGTGATAGGGGTGCCCGGCGATGATCGAGTCGGCGCGATAGAGCTGCTCGATCAGCATGACGCGGGCCAACAGATGCGGCCAGGTCATGGCGCCGAGCGAGAATTTGAGCCGCGCCGCCAACAGCACCGCCTCGTCGAGCCCCTCCGCGCCGCCGATCGCGAAGCCGAGCGTTCTTATGCCGCCGTCCTGCCAGGTCCTCAGGCGCGAGGCGAACGCCTCGCTGCCCAAGGCCTCGCCCAGGCGATCGAGTGCGACCAACTGGGTCTCCTTCGGCAGGGCGCGGAGAATGGCGCGGCCCTCTTCCTTCCGTGCCGAGACCGGCGGCAGTCCGCTCTTCGGCTTGATTTCCTTGAGCTCGACCGGCCAGCTCAGGCGCCCGGCGTAGTCGTCATAGAGCGCCTGATAGGGCGTGCCGCGCGCGATGCCGATCGCGGCGATAACGATGCGCACTATAGGGCTAAGCGCCGGGTTCGCGCTTGGCGCGCCGGGCGGTGAGATCGACCGACCACATTTTTTCCAGCGCGTAGAGCGCGCGTACCTCGGGCCGGAACAGGTGCACAATGACGTCGCCGGCATCGACCAGCACCCAATCGGACGCCTTCAAGCCTTCGACCGAGAGCGCCGGCTGGCCGGCCTGACGCAAGGCCTCGCAGACGCGTTCGGCAAACCCCGCGATCTGTCGCTGGCTCTGGCCTGAGGCGACGATCATGTAATCGGCCACCGTCGATTTGCCCGCGAGGCTTAGCGCGACGATGTCTTCGGCCTTGGCGTCGTCGAGCGCACGTTCGATCAGGCGCTTGAGTTCGTCGGGCGCAAGCGCCGCGGCTTTTCCACTGGTGGTCTGGCCCTTCCGAAGAACCGGTTTCGCCATGCTCAAGGCCACGGGGCGGCACGCCGTGCCGCGCGGATGGCGCTGGCCGAAGCGGCGTGCCGCCGGCTGTGCAGGAAAATCCAGGCCGGAGGCTTCAAATCGGCGAGGCGCCGTGACAGGCGCTCAGGCAGGAAATGGCGGGCAAAGCGAAGGCTCGGGGCGGTGGCATGCACCAGAGAAGAATAAGGATGCCGGTCGAAGACCGCAACCGGCACCGCCCGGTATATTTCAGCCCAGCGCCGCCAGCGCGTGAAGCCAGGCAGATTGTCGGCGCCCATCAGCCAAACGAACCGGCTGCGCGGGTGGCGGCGCTTGAGGGCACGTACCGTGTCGGCGGTGTAGCGGAGACCAAATTCGGCCTCGAACCGGCTCACCGTGATACGCCGGTCCCGGGCCAGAAGACGCGCGCCCGCGACGCGATCTTCGAACGGCGCCATGTCGACGCGCGGCTTCAACGGGTTCTGCGGCGAGACCAGCCACCACAGCTCGTCGAGCTTCAGGGCTTTGAGCGCGGTCAGGCTGATATGCAAATGGCCTTCGTGCGCCGGGTTGAACGAGCCGCCGAACAGGCCGATGCGACGGGCGCGGCGGCGGCAGGGGGCGTCCGACTCATCGATCGGCGCCGCGGAGAGCCGGATCGGCCGGTAGCGGGGCCGCTGCCTTGGCTTCAAGGGTTCACGGCCTCAGCTGCCCGCTGCCATGGACCTTGTACTTATAGGTCGTCAGCTGTTCGATTCCGACTGGCCCGCGCGCGTGCAGCTTGCTGGTCGAAATGCCGATCTCGGCCCCCATGCCAAACTGGCCGCCGTCATTGAATTGGGTCGAAGCGTTGTGCAGCACGACGCCTGAATCCACCTCGTCGAGGAAGCGCATGGCGGCGCCTTGATCCTCCGTCACGATGGTGTCGGTGTGATGCGAGCCGTGCAGGTTGATATGCGCGATCGCTTCGTCGAGCCCCGAGACCAGCTTGACCGCGATAATCGCATCGAGGAATTCGGTATCCCAATCCGCCGCGGTCGCCGGCTTGACTCGACGATCGACCGATTGCGTGCCCTGGTCGCCGCGGATCTCGCAGCCCGCCTCGAACAAGGGCGCGAGCAGATCGCCCAACGCCGGCAGCATGGCCTTGTCGACGAGCAGTGTTTCGGCGGCGTTGCACACGCCGGTACGGCGCATCTTGGAGTTGAGCAGGATCGCCCGCGCCATCTCGAGCTGTGCCGCCTGATGGACATAGACATGGCAGAGGCCGTCGAGATGAGCGAGCACCGGAATGCGGCTCTCGGCCTGCACCCGTTCGATCAGCGAGCGACCGCCGCGCGGCACGATCAGGTCGACCTCTTTTTCCATGCGCAAAAGGAGCCCGACTGCCGCACGCTCGACAGTCGGCACGAGCTGCACCGCCGCGCGCGGCAGGCCGGCTTCGGCCAGCCCGTCGCCGAGCGCCGCCACGATCGCCTTCGAGGATTCGAAACTGTCCGAGCCACCGCGCAGGATCGCGGCATTGCCCGCCATCACGCAAAGCGAGCCGGCATCGGCCGTCACATTGGGGCGTGCTTCGTAGATGATACCGATGACGCCGATCGGCACCGTGACGCGCTCGATGCGCAAGCCATTGGGCCGTGTCCATGACGCAAGCACGCGCCCGACCGGGTCGGGCAGCGCCGCGACTTCCTCGATGCCGACGATCGCGGCCTCGAGCCGCTTCGGATCGAGCATCAGGCGATCGAGCAAGGCGGCGCCCAGTTTGGCCGCCTCGGCCGATGCCATGTCGCGCCGATTGGCCTCGAGGATCGTGGGTGCTCCGGCGCGGAGCGCGCGCGCGGCGGCCTTGAGCGCGGCGCGCTTGGTTTCGCTTGGCGTGCGCGCCAGGACGTGGGCGGCCGCACGCGCGCGCTGGCCTACCGCCGCCATGAGCGCCACGAGCTCGGCGCTCGGTTTGGTTTCGCCGGAGGCGCCGAGGGCGTTCATTCGAACAACACCAGATCGTCGCGGTGAATCAGTTCGTCGCGGCCACGGTAGCCAAGAACCAGCTCGATTTCACCCGTCTTGTGACCGACGATCCGGCGTGCATCCTTGGCCGAATAGGCGACCAGGCCGCGTGCCGCCTCGGCGCCGTCGGGCGTCTTGACCGAAACCGCGTCGCCGCGCTGAAATTCGCCCTCGACGCCCTTGACGCCAGCGGGAAGCAGACTTCGGCCGCGCTTGAGCGCCGCCACCGCGCCTTCGTCGATCACAAGCGCGCCGCTCGGCTTCAAGCTGTTCACGATCCATTGCTTCCGCGCCGCGAGCGGCGAGGCGCCGGCGATGAACCAGGTGCAACGCGCGCCTGTTTCGATCGCGCTCAAGGGGCGCTCGATCGCGCCCTTGGCGATCACCATGTGGCAGCCCGCGCCGAGCGCGATGCGCGCCGCCGCGAGTTTGGTGATCATGCCGCCCGAGGCGTCGCTCGATCGGCTCTTGCCGGCCATGGCATCGATCGCGGGTGTCAGCGCCTCGACACGCGGCAACCACTCGGCCTTGGGATCGAGACGCGGGTCCGCGCTATAGAGGCCGTCGACGTCGGAGAGCAGTACCAGCACGTCGGCCGACATCATGCCCGCGACGCGCGCGGCCAGTCGATCATTATCGCCGAAGCGGATTTCCTGCGTCGCGACCGTATCGTTCTCGTTGATGACGGGAACGGCACCCGCGGTGAGCAGCGTGGCGATGGTATTGCGCGCATTCAAATAGCGCCGGCGCGATTCGGTGTCATCGAAGGTCAGCAGGATTTGCGCGGCGGTGATCTTGTGGCGACTGAGCGCGTCCTGATAGGCGTGCGCGAGTTCGACTTGGCCGCACGCCGCCGCGGCCTGCTTCTCCTCGAGCCGAAGGACGCGGCCGCTAAAGCCGAGACGCCGCCGACCGACTGCCACCGCGCCCGACGAGACGATCAATATGTCCTTGCCGCGTGCCTTGAGCCCGGCGACATCGGCGATCAGGCCATCGAGCCAGGCGCGTCGGAGTTCGCCGGCCTCCTGCTCGACCAAGAGCGCCGAGCCGATTTTGACGACGACCCGTTGAGCGGTCTCGAGTGTTGGATCGGTCATGACGCCGAAACCTCGACCGGCTCGGCCAAGGTCTTGCGTTCGGTCAAGGCGGCAAGCCGATCCGCGCGTTTGGCGCGGACATGGGCATGGATCGCGCTCAGCATCGGCGGGATGCCTTCGCCCGCCGCGGCCGAGATCGCAAACACGGCGGCGCCGGCTTCTTGCTCCAGCGCGCTCCGCGCCTGAGCGATCATCGCCTCGTCGAGCGCGTCGATCTTGTTGAGGCAGACCACTTCGGGTTTATCGCTCAGACCGTGGCCGTATTGCTCAAGCTCAGCACGAACCACGCGATAGTCGGCCGCCGGGTCGGCCGCCGTGCCGTCCACCAGGTGGACCAGCACGGCGCAGCGCTCGACATGGCCGAGAAAGCGCGTGCCCAGCCCCGCTCCCTCATGCGCGCCCTCGATCAACCCGGGGATGTCGGCAACGACGAACTCATCGTCGCCGAGCCGCGCGACGCCGAGTTGCGGCTTCAAGGTCGTGAACGGATAGGCGGCTATTTTGGGCCGCGCCGCGCTGAGCCGGCTCAGCAGTGTCGACTTGCCGGCATTCGGCAGGCCGACCAGCCCGGCATCGGCCAAGAGCTTGAGGCGCAGCCAAACCCAGCGCTCTTCGCCCGGGTGGCCGGGATCGGCACGCCTGGGCGCGCGATTGGTCGAAGACTTGAAGTGCGCGTTGCCGAAACCGCCGTCGCCGCCTTTGGCTAGCACCACGCGGGCACCGATCTCGTCGATGTCGGCGAGCACCGTCTCGCGGTCGTCGTCGATGATCTGCGTGCCGACCGGCAGTCTGAGCACGAGTGTCGCGGCATCCGCCCCGGTGCGGTTGGCGCCCGCGCCATTGCCGCCCTTCTTGGCCTTGAAGTGCTGGCGGTAGCGGAAATCGATCAGAGTGTTGAGACCGGGCTCGGCGAGCGCCACGACATCGCCGCCGCGCCCGCCATTGCCGCCATCGGGGCCGCCGCGCGGCACGAATTTTTCGCGCCGAAAGCTCAGGCAGCCATTGCCGCCGTCACCGCTCCGCACATAGACCTTGGCCTCGTCGAGAAAATTCATCGCCGTGTTCTTGGCCCTCGATGGGGCACAGCCGTTTCAATGAAAAAGGGGAGCGGCCCGCCGCTCCCCCGTGTCGAAACGGGCGACGACGGGCGCCGCTTCAGCTTGTCGGCTCGACCGAGACATAGACACGGCCGCGCGCCTTGCGCGCGAACGAGACCCGGCCTTCGGTCAACGCAAAGAGCGTGTGGTCCTTGCCCATGCCGACATTCGACCCGGGGTGCCACTTGGTGCCTCGCTGGCGCGCGATGATGTTGCCCGGCGCCACGGCCTCGCCGCCGAAGTGCTTGATACCAAGCCGCCGACCCGCGGTATCGCGCCCGTTGCGCGAGCTGCCGCCTGCTTTCTTGTGTGCCATGACGTCCTATCCTCAAAGCCGGGCGCGGCCCTCGAGCCTGCGCCGCGCACCCTATTTCTTAGCCGGCGCTGATCTCGTCAATACGGAGCACGGTCAAATCCTGGCGATGGCCGTTGCGCCGCCGATAGTTCTTGCGGCGCCGCTTCTTGAAGATGATCACCTTGTCGCCGCGCTTATGCTCGACCACGGTCGCCGCGACGCTCGCACCCTTGACCAGCGGCGAACCGATTTGCGTGGTCTCACCGCCAAGCGCCAGGACCTCGGCGATCCGAACCAAGTCGCCTGCCGCCGCCGTGAGTTTTTCGACCACGATCACGTCATTTCGCTCGACGCGGTACTGCTTGCCGCCGGTCTTGATCACAGCGTACATGGCGTTTCTTTCCAACTCGATGCAAACAATGGAAATTCGCGCCGCAGCCCATAGGCGCGGTCCGCGCGATGCGCGCGCACTATACAGCGGCCGATTACCCTGTCAATGCGAGCCTCGGGTGCCGGCCCCCGCATCATTCCAAGATCTTTTCGGGAGTCCGACTGAAAGCCTCATGTGTTCGCACGTTCTATCGAAGAATAGCCGTTCCGATCCAGGTCCTCGCTCAGGCAAACCAATTCCGAAACCAATAGAGAGCGCGGATCTTCTGGTCGGCTTATGTTGCGGGAATACCACACCTGTGATCCGCTTAACCATGATCGGCAAAAATCGCTTTGCGTGATTCGGGGCCGGTGCTAAACCATTCAGGATGAGAGGCGCCGTCTTCGGGGTTTACCCCTGCGGGAGTCACTCGATAGCATAGGCCGCCGGCTGTTTACCGGCCGGTGACGGCCCTGCCGCCGAGAAGCGGATGTGGGGCAAGCCTTAACCAGGTAGTCGGAAAATGCGTCCAGATGACATGGGTATAAATCGCGGGAGCAAAGTGTACCACTGAACCGGCATTGATGTGGCTGCTGAAGGCGGCGGCAAAGTGTACCGGTCCTGCTAGGCCATCTTTATGTCTTGAAGGGCATGGAGGGGCTGGAAGGATGTTCACAGTGGAACTTTATGC
>CAMDDO010000094.1 GCA_945892755.1 Rhizobium sp. Q54
CGGACCACTAGCGCCGAGCGCATCCGGCGTCAGAAACCAGCGGATGTTGCTTTACCCGCATCGGCTTCGGGCTATAGATTTATCGATCACCACATCGTCGGCCGGGCGGTGTCGGGTACCGGCCGGTGCCCCGTCGAACCGCTACGCCCGAACCGCTTGAGAGGCCCATCATGAGCCAGCCCCTAATGCCCAAGGCGACCGCCGTCTGGCTGGTCGAGAATACCGCGCTCAGCTTCGAGCAAATCGCCGAGTTCTGCGGGCTGCACCCCTTGGAGGTGCAGGGCATCGCGGATGGCGAAGTCGCGATCGGCATTCGCGGTTTCGATCCGATCATGGCCGGCCAGCTGACCAAGGAGGAGATCGAACGCTGCGAGGCCGACCCGAGCGCGCGGCTCAATCAGACCAGTGGCGTGGTCAAGGGGCCGGCCAAGCCGAAGCGCGGCCGCTACACGCCGGTCAGCAAGCGCCATGAGCGACCGAACGCGATCGCCTGGTTGTTGCGCAACTACGCCATGCTGAGCGACTCGCAGGTCGGTCGCCTTTTGGGCACGACGCCCTCGACCATCGCGCAGGTGCGCGGCCGGACCCACTGGAACGCGCAGAACATCTCGCCGCAGGACCCGATCCTGCTCGGCCTGTGCAGCGAGGCCGAATTGCTCGAGCAGATCAACATCGCGAAGCGTCGCGCGGCCCGCGTCGCGGAGCGTGCCGAAAAGGCCAGCCGCCCCAAGAAAGCGGCCAAGCCGGCGGCCGAGGTGCCCGACGATGCAGCGGCCGGCGCTCAGCCGAGCGGCGGCGAGCCGAGCACGGGCGCGGCCGGAGGTGAGCCGGCCGGCGCCTGAGAAATCCAGGGGCAAACCGGCCTGCTCGCCGCACAAACGCTAATGGTCGCGGGCCAGGCGCTGGCGAACTTCGACCACCGAGCCCGCGATGTCCTTCGACAGACCAGCGATCTTATCGTCGGGCTTGAGCGACGCAGAGATGGCTTGGCCGAGGTTTCGCATCAGTGAAACCTCGGTCTTGGTCGGGCTCAGATAGTTTTGCCGAATATCGCCGAGGACTTTCAGGAAACTGCCGCACAGCTCGGCGACGTGCGCGTCCGGCGTATTGGCCAGGCGGCTCTCGATCTCGCGGGTGTTCTCGAGCAGAAGATCGAGGTGGACGCGCACCGTCTCATCCTGGATTCCGCTCTCATAATGGATCGCGACCTGCTCGGTGACGGACGCGATCAGCTGAGCCCCATGGATCAGCTTCTGGGTGTTGACGGTCGATCTGGCGGTGGCGATTTGGGACCGGGCGCGCGTTTCGTCGAACCGATCGAAGGCCTTGTCGCGGAGCGTATTGGGCACCTCGATCAACGGCAAATTAACTTCCGCGCGCGGCACCAGGCGGCGGTCCGGCCCGATATAGGACGCAGTCACGGCGAACGACTTGCGCGAATGAATCAACGCAGTGACCCGGTCGATCAGCGCGAGCGCGCTGAACGGTTTCGCCAGGATGTTGTCGATGCCGTCGTTGATCGCGCGCTTGACCGCGGGTATTTCGGCGCTGAACATCGTGGTGACGAGCACCTGAAACGGGTTGTTGCCGACGACGCCGTAACGGATGGCGTGCGCCAGCGAGCGCGTCTCGGGCGCCAGCGCGACATCCTCGAAGATGATGATATCGAATAGGATTTCATCGAGGAGCTTTTCAGCCGCCTCGATCGTCGGCACGGCGGTGACTTTGACGATGCCGCGTTGCCTCAGGCCATCGCGCAGCACGGCCCGGATTTCGGAGTTCTTCTCAATCAGAAGGACGTTGACGTCTTCCAAATTGACTGTCTTCACCATTCCGCCCCTGTCATGTTTCATTTAGGCGCCAGTAACCTAGGGCGCATCCTGGCCGTTCATGGTTACCAATGTGTTATTTCGGGCCCGATCGGCCATAGCGCCGAAGGGCTTTGAGGCGCGGGCGGGCTCGGCTATGACCGCGCGCCGGCGTAGCCGATCGCTTTCAACGCGGTGGCGATCTCGCCGAGGATGGCGGGATCGTCGATGGTAGCAGGCGCGGCATAGGGCACGGCGTCGGCGATCTTGCGCATGATGCCGCGCAGGATTTTGCCCGAGCGGGTCTTGGGCAGGCGTTCCACGACGGTCGCCTGCTTGAACGCGGCGACCGGGCCGATCTGCTCGCGCACGAGCTGCACGAGCTCGCGCACGATTTCCTCGTGCGGCCGGTTGGCGCCGGCCTTCAACACGACGAAGCCGAGCGGCACCTGACCCTTGAGCGAATCCGCGACCCCGATCACGGCGGCCTCGGCGACGTCGCGGTGCTTGGCGAGCACTTCCTCCATCGCGCCGGTCGAGAGCCGGTGCCCCGCGACGTTGATCACGTCATCCGTGCGGCTCATGACGTAGAGATAACCGTCGCGATCGATATAGCCGGCATCGCCGGTGGAGTAATAACCGGGATATTGTTCGAAATAGGCGCGCCGGCAGCCTTCGTCATTGTTCCAGAGCGTCGGCAGGCAGCCGGGCGGCAGCGGCAGCTTGACCACGATCGGCCCGATGGTCTCGGGCGTTGTCGGCTTGCCGTCTTCGCCCAGCACCTCGATGCGATAGCCGGGCACCGCCTTGGTCGGCGAGCCGGGCTTCACGGGCAGCGGCCCAAGGCCGGCGCAATTGGCGCCCATCGGCCAACCCGATTCGGTTTGCCACCAATGATCATAGACCGGGCGCTGCAACGTTTGCTGCGCCCAAACCAGCGTATCGGGATCGGTGCGCTCGCCGGCGAGGAACAGCACCTCGAAGCGACTGAGATCATGCTTCGCCAAGTGCGTGGCGTTCGGATCCTCGCGACGGATCGCGCGAAACGCGGTCGGCGCCGTGAACATGGTCTTGACGCCGTGCTCGGCGATCAGCCGCCAATAGGCGCCCGCGTCAGGTGTGCCGACCGGCTTGCCCTCATAGAGGATGCTGGTGCAGCCATAGCTCAACGGCCCATAGACGATGAAGGAATGGCCGACCACCCAACCGATGTCGGAGGCGGCCCAGAAGGTTTCGCCCGGGCGCATGTCGTAAACGTTCCGCATGCTCCAATTGAGCGCGACCATATGCCCGCCATTGTCGCGCACAATGCCCTTGGGTTTGCCCGTGGTGCCCGAGGTGTAGAGGACATAGAGCGGGTCGGTGGCCGCCACCGGCACGCACTCATGCGGCGTCGCGCGCGCGATTTCCTCGTCCCAGTCATGATCGCGGCCTTTGACCGGCTCGGCGCGTTGTTCGAGGCGCTGCACGAGAAGGCAGGCGCCCGGCTTGTGCGCGGCCAGGCGGATCGCCTCGTCGATCATCGGCTTATAGGGGATGACGCGATTGACCTCGATGCCGCAAGAGGCCCAGACGATAAGCTTGGGCGTCGCGTCGTCGATCCGCGCGGCGAGCTCGGGCGCCGCGAAGCCGCCGAACACGACGGAATGAACCGCGCCGATGCGCGCGCAGCCAAGCATCGCGATGACCGCTTCGGGCACCATCGGCATATAGATCAAGACGCGATCGCCGCGCGTGACACCATGGCGCGCCAGCGCGCCGGCGAAGCGCGCCGCGAGATCGCGCATTTCGCGATAGGTGAGTTTACGGATTTTGTTGCCAGTGACCGGGCTGTCGTGGATCAGCGCGATCTGATCGCCCCGGCCGCCTTCGACATGACGGTCGAGCACGTTATGGCAGGTGTTGAGCTCGGCGCCGACGAACCAGCGCGCGAACGGCGCGCGGTCGAAATCGAGCACGCGGTTCCAACTTTTGGTCCAATTCACCGCCTCCGCGGCTTCGGCCCAGAATTGCTCGGGCTGGGCGAGCGAGCGGGCATAGACTTCGTCATAACGGCTTTGCATGGGAGCTCTCATCGAAATGCAGGAACAGGACTTCGAGCGGCACTCCCACGTCTCCACCCAAGCGAGGGGTCGGTGGGGTATGCGAGGTCGAATCACGGCTCCCTCTCCCCTTGCGGGAGAGGGAGGGACCCATCGCGCAGCGATGGGAGGGTGAGGGGCGGCAGTACGGGTTCTTGTGCGATCGAAGAAAAGTTTCTCGAGTACCCCTCACCCGCCGCTGCGCGGCGACCTCTCCCACAAGGGGAGAGGTGTACCGTGCATCCGGCTTCTTGTATGGACGGCGAAGCAGGGCATCGTTCACATACGAAATCTCGATTGCTGTATGCAAGGGATCGTGACCGCTTGTCACCGCCGTCCCAAGCCACGCGCGCGGGCGGCAATTTCGAGCGCGTCGCGAAACTTCGGATGCGCGATGGCGATCAGCGATTGCGCGCGCTCGCGCAGTGACCGGCCGCGCAATTCGGCGACGCCATATTCGGTCACCACGGTATCGATGTCGGTGCGCGCGCAGGTCACTACCGCGCTCGGCGGCAGGGAATCGACGATGCATGAAATCGCGCCATCCTTGGCGGTCGAGGCGGTGGCGAGGAATGACCGCCCGCCCTCGGCCAGCGTCGCGCCGCGAATGAAATCGACCTGACCGCCGGTGCCGCTATATTGCAGGCCGCCGATCGATTCAGAACAGGCTTGGCCGGTCAAATCGACCGCGAGCGTGGCGTTGACCGAGACCATGCCCTTATGGCGCGCGATGATCGAGGGGTCGTTGGTGTATTCGACCGGATGGCCTTCGATGGTCGGGTTGTCGTCAAGGAATTTGTAGGTCTCCGCGCTGCCGGCGGTGAAGGTGTAGAGCGTCTTGCCGGGATTGAAGGTCTTCCGCGAATTGTCGACCACGCCCTTTTCGATCAACACGCGCATCGGGTCGACGAACATCTCGGTGTGGATGCCAAGATGCTTGTGATTCAAGAGACCAAGCGCGACCAGGCTTGGCATCGCGCCAAAGCCGATCTGAACCGTCGCGCCATCGGGAATGCGTTCGGCGATGAAGCGCGCGATTGTCCGGTCGGCTTCGCCGGATGGTGGCGTCGGCAGCTCGATCAACGGATCGTCGCTCTCGACGATGGCGTCGATCTGGCTCAAGGGAATGCGGCACGGCCCGCGCACCCTGGGCACGTTCGGGTTGATCTCGACCACGCGAAGCGGCGCGTAGGCGAACATCGAGTGCGTGTAATCGACGCTGATGCCGATACTGACCTTGCCGTCTTCATCGGGGGGCGAGGCCAGCGTCATGATCGCGTGCGACGGCCGCTCGCGAAGCAAACGCGGCATTTGGCCAAAGTGCATGGGCGACATGTCGTAATGGCCCTGGTGAACGCCCTGGCGGTCGCTACCGCCGCAGAAGAACGTGTCCCAATGGAAGCGGCCGATCAGATCGGGTCGGACCAGGTGTTTGGCGAGGTCGCGGCCGGGCAGGATCGAGCCGAGGGTCATGTCTTTCAGCGTGCCGGCCTCGGCGGCCCGGCCAAGCGCGCGAACCAGCGCCGGCGGCGCGCCGGCCAATGTCGGGAGCACGACGCGCCAGCCGGGCTTGAGGCGTGCCACCGCCTCGTCGGGGCTGGTCAAAAGCCGCCGGTAGTCGTCTTGCCACGCCATTTTCGGTCCCTCTCCGGCCGCCTGTTTGGCGCGGAGGCCGGTGCGCGTCAAGCCCGGCGCGTTAACCCATCGTCAACGCCATGCGCTATGATAGACCGATGATCGAGCCGTCTTCCCTCTCCAACCAAGTCGAGCGCCTGGCGCTTTCCCAAGTGCTATGCATCGGCGACTTGATGCTCGACCGTTATATCTATGGCCAAGTCGAGCGCACCTCGCCCGAGGCGCCGGTGGCGGTGCTCCGCATCGAGCGCGAGCGCGCCATGTTGGGCGGCGCCGGCAACGTGGTCAGGAACGTCACCGCGCTGGGCGCACATGCCTGGTTGGTCGCGGTGATCGGCGATGACGAAACCGGCCGCCAACTCACCACCATGGTCGGGCGCGAGCCGCAGCTCGAGCCCTATCTCCTGGTCGAGCCGGGCCGACCATCGACGGTCAAGACGCGCTTTGTCGCCGGTAGCCAACAATTGCTGCGCGCCGATGCCGAGACCACGGCGGCGATCGCCGCGCGTACTGCGGCGAAGCTGATCGGACTAGCCGAGGAACTGATCCAACAGGCTTCCGCCGTGGTGCTGTCGGACTACGCCAAGGGCGTGCTGACCGAGGAGGTGATCCAGGCGATCATCGTCAAGGCCCGTGCGCTCGGGCGCATCGTCGTGGTCGATCCGAAGGGCAATGATTATCGGCGCTATCGCGGCGCAACCGTGATCACGCCCAATCGCGGCGAGCTATCGAACGCGGTTGGCGAGAAGCTTGAGGGCGACGAGGCGATCGTGGGCGGCGCGCGCCGCTTGATCGAGCGTCTCGAGATTCAGGCCGCGCTGGTGACGCGCAGCCACGAAGGCATGAGCTATATCGCGCGCGACGGGCGCGTCGTGCACCTTCCGGCGCGGGCGCGCGAGGTGTTCGACGTGTCGGGCGCCGGCGATACCGCGGTCGCGACCTTCGCCGCCGCGCTCGGTCAAGGCATGGACCCGGTCGAATCGGCGGCGCTTGCCAACGCCGCGGCCGGCGTGGTGGTCGGCAAAGCAGGCACCGCGATCGTGCTGGCCGCGGAACTGGCGCGCGTCATTCGGGCCGGTGACCAGAGCGCCCAGGATGCCAAGGTCATGGCGCTCGACGAAGCCAAGGCAACGGTCGCCGCGTGGCGCTCCGAGGGCTTGAAGGTCGGCTTCACCAATGGCTGTTTCGATCTATTGCACCCGGGCCATCTATCGCTGCTCCGCCAAGCGCGCGCGGCTTGCGACCGGCTGGTGGTTGGGCTCAACAGCGACGCGTCGGTGCGCCGCCTGAAGGGAGCCGAGCGTCCGGTGCAACACGAGGCGGCGCGCGCCCAGGTGCTCGCCTCGCTCGAGCTGGTCGATCTCGTCGTCGTTTTCGAGGAGGATACGCCGCTCGGCTTGATTCAGGCGCTGAAGCCGGACGTGCTGGTCAAAGGGGCCGACTATTCGATCGACCAAGTAGTCGGCGGCGACTTTGTGCGCGCCTATGGCGGGCGCATCGTGCTGGCCTCGCTCGAGCCCGGCTTCTCGACCACCCGAACGATCGAGCGGCTCCGGCGTTAGGTCGGTGACTCAAGCGTGCGAGGCGACGCGCTCAGGCCAGGCGATCATGCGCAGGCGGACGATCTCTTCCTTGACCTTGAGCCGGCGCCGCTTGAGCGCGGTCAGCGAAAGCTGGTTGGGCGCCGGGCGGCCCCATTCCTCCTGGATGTCGCGCTCTATGTTGGCGTGGCGCGCCGCCAAGCAGGCCCGGTAGTCGTCGACACCGAACGGCTCCACCGAATTGACGAGGTCGCCTGATCCGATCATTGTCGTCCCGTGACGTTGGGTTTCAGGGCCATCCGCGGTCCTTCGCAAGTTCGTCAAGATCATGTCATGGAGCGCTGGTTTTGACCACAAAGATGCGGCTCATCGTGGGCATCAGCGGGGCCTCCGGCGTCGCCTATGGAATCCGCCTGTTGCGCGCGCTGCGGACGCTCGAGGTCGAGAGCCATCTCGTCATGTCGCGCGCCGCCGAGCTCACGCTCGCGCACGAAACAGACCTGACGGCGCAAGAGGTTAAGGCGCTCGCCATGGTTAATTATCCGCCCGGCGATTTGGCCGCGCCATTGGCCAGCGGCTCGTTCCAAACCATGGGCATGGTGGTGGCGCCGTGCTCGATTCGCTCAATGTCGGAAATCGCGACCGGCGTGACCTCGACGCTGCTGACCCGCGCCGCCGATGTCTGCCTCAAGGAACGCCGCCGGCTGGTGCTGATGGTGCGCGAGACGCCGCTCCATCTCGGCCACCTCAGGACCATGACCCAGCTCGCCGAGTTTGGCGCCATCATCGCGCCGGCCATGCCAGCGCTCTATCCCCGCCCCGAATCGATCGAGGACATTATCGACCACGGAGTCGGCCGCCTGCTCGACCTGTTCGGGCTCGATTCCGGCCTGGCCCACCGCTGGCGCGAAGGGCACGCCGAGGGCCCGCGTGTGCGCCGCCTGAAGCCGGCCGGAAAGGCCGAGGGCTGACAACCGACGAGGCGCCGCCCGATGGCCCACGGCAGAACCGCCGCGAGTCAAGCCAAGTTATTGTTATAGTGATGTTAACCAAGAGTCGGCGGGGTTCGGAAGGCGGCCAATTCGCGCCTCCCCGCGTGCCAATTCCGATTGGGGAGGGGCGCCAAGAGTGCTATATTTTTTCTGTCATCTTGGGGCGGCACGGAGAGGCTAATCGATGGAACGTACCGACGCCGAGCAAAAGCTTGTCGAGCTTCGTATCGAGCATCGTGACCTGGATGAAGTGATTACCCGTCTGGCTGAGACGGTCGACCTCAACGAGATTCAGCTCCGACGATTGAAAAAGCGCAAATTGGCACTCAAGGACCAAATCGCCAGGCTGGAGAGCGCGCTGGTCCCCAATTTGATCGCGTGAATGACGGGGGCGCCGCAAGGCGCCCTTTGCGCGTTTGAGGGCAGGGCGTTGATTGGCCGGCGGCTCAGCCGTCGGTGGGGCCGTTGGCGCGCCGGCGCGCGTACATCGCTTCGTCGGCCGCCGCGATTGCCTGCACCGGATCTTCCTTGCCGCTGAAGGTATAGGTGCCGTGGGTCACGGCGAGCTCGAGGGTTTCGTTGTCATAGACGATCGGCTCGTCCGATACGGCGGCGGCGAGCGACGCGGCCTTGGTCTGTGCCATCGTGACGTCGGCGTTGAGCAGAATCACACCGAATTCGTCGCCGCCGAGGCGGCCGACGATGTCGGACTCGCGCACATGGGCGAGCAACCGGTCGGCGACGCGGCGCAGGGCCACATCGCCCGCGCCGTGGCCGAACCGGTCGTTGATCCGCTTCATGCCGTTGACGTCGAAATAGGCGATGGAGGATGGCTGGCCATAGCGTTCGGTCATCGAGATCGCGCGCGTTAGCTCGCGCACGAAGGCGCGGCGATTGTAGATCGGTAGCAGAGAATCCTGGTCGGCCAGCTTTTCGAGATGGTCGATGCGGCCACGATTGCGGCTGAGCTCCTCACGCAGCCGCGCCACTTCGGCCATCAGCGACATGATCGCGGCGCGAACCTTCGGCGTCAGTTCGGTTTCGGGGATGCCGAGGATTTCGGAGGTGTCGCTGAAGCTGTGCGCCGCGCTGCCATTGCTGACGCCGGCGCGCTCCGTGGTACTTGCGCGTCGCGTCGCGCCGACACCGCCCGCCGGCCCATTCGACCGCTCGATCTTCATCGCCCGTCGCCCGTCTGTTGACCCATCGCGCTAGTAGAGCCGACAATTGTGGCCAAACGTCGTATAGAAATTGTTAACAGACTGGGTAGCGCGCGCCCGACGCGGTGCGCCGCGTCTTGCCGCGCAACGGCGAAAAGCTCTGGTGGACCGGGTGCTTAGCTCCTACGATCAGGTCGCGATTGAGAGGATGGACGGCATGAACGGCGCAATTTGCGATGTCGGCATCATCATGGGCAGCCAATCGGACTGGGCGACCATGCGTTTCGCCGCCGAAACGCTGGCGGCGCTTGGCGTCAAATTCGAGCGGCGTATCGTCTCGGCGCACCGCACGCCAAAGCGGCTCTATGACTATGCCAGCGGCGCGCGCGCGCGCGGTCTCAAGGTGATCATCGCGGGCGCCGGCGGGGCCGCGCATCTGCCTGGCATGGCCGCCTCGATGACCACGTTGCCCGTGCTCGGCGTGCCGATCGAGAG
>CAMDDO010000095.1 GCA_945892755.1 Rhizobium sp. Q54
GCGACTGGTCAGAACCACCGCGATCTCGGTCAAGCAGCAGCCCTATATCGAGGCGGCACGGGCGGGCGGAGCAAGCACGGCGGCCATTCTCACGCGTTATGTGCTGCCCAACATCGTGGCGCCGGTGATCGTCTATGCGACCACCTTGATCGGCTTGATGATGGTGGTGGGCTCGGGACTTTCCTTTCTTGGGCTCGGCATTCAGCCGCCTGACGCCGATTGGGGCACCATGGTGTCCGAGGGTCGTTCGGTCCTCAAAAAGGCGCCGCATGCCACGGCGTTTCCGGGCATCGTCATTGTCGTCGTCTCGCTCTCATTTTCGTTCATCGGCGATGGGCTTCGCGATGCGCTCGACCCGCGCGCGCGGGTACGCTGAGGGGGTCGGTGATGAAAGAGCCCATTCTCCGTGTCGAGAACCTGAAAACCCAATTCAAGCTTCGGGTCGGAATACTGAAGGCCGTCGACGGCATCTCGTTCGATCTGTACCCCGGGCGCGTGCTCGGCATCGTCGGCGAATCGGGTTCCGGCAAGAGCGTCACGGCACAGTCCATCATGCGGCTCATCGAGCCGCCGGGGCGGGTCGTCGAAGGCCGCATTCTCTATCGCGACAGAGACCTCTTGGCGCTCAGCGAGACCGAGATGGAGAAACTCCGTGGCGATCGCATCGGCATGATTTTTCAAGACCCGATGACGTCGCTGAACCCGGTCTTCACGATTGGCGATCAGATCGGCGAAACCGTTGTCGCCCATCAAGGTGTAACAAAGAATGTCGCCCGCAAGCGTGCCGTGGAGCTCTTGCGGCTGGTCGGAATTCCTGAACCCGAGAAACGGCTCGACGATTATCCGCACCAGTTCTCGGGCGGCATGCGTCAGCGAGCGCTAATTGCCATTGCGATCGCCTGCGAGCCTGAAATCTTGATTGCGGACGAGCCGACGACCGCGCTTGACGTCACCATTCAAGCGCAGATTCTCCGCCTGCTGGCCGATCTGCAGAAGAAGCTCGGAAGCGCGATGATCCTGATCACCCACGACCTCGGCGTGGTGTCGCTGATGGCCGACGACGTGCTCGTGATGTATTCCGGGCGCATGGTCGAGCTCGGCGACGTCGCGACGATTTTTCATCGTCCGCAACACCCTTATACGATCGGGCTCCTGAGTTCGATCATTCGCCTCGATGAACCGAAGAATTCGGAGCTTCGCTCGATACCCGGTCTGCCGCAGATTCCGATCAACCCGCCGCCCGGCTGCGCCTTCAAGGCGCGCTGTATCAGGGCCTTGCCGATCTGCGGCGAGCGCGATCCGCCGCCGATCAAAACCCCAACCGGCTCGATCGTCGCCTGCCATGCCGTCGAGGCAGACATTGGCGCGCGCATGCCGGTGCCGGCATGACCCAGCCGCTTCTCATCGTCGACGCGCTCGTCAAGCATTTCAGGCTGGAGCCCAGAGGGTTGTTCGAGGCCCCGCCGCTGCTTCGAGCGGTCGATGGCATCAGCTTCAGCGTCAAGCGTGGCGAGACCCTCGGCCTGGTCGGCGAATCGGGCTGCGGCAAATCCACCACGGCTCGGCTGATCTTGCGTCTGATCGAGCCGACATCGGGCTCGGTCGCGCTCGATGGTGTCGATGTGCTGGCTTGCTCCAAGAAGGAGCTGATGGCGCTTCGGCGCGAAATGCAGATCGTATTTCAGGATCCGTTATCCTCGCTCAATCCGCGCATGTCGGTCGGCACATCGATCGGCGAACCCCTGCGCTTTCATGGCCTGGCGGACCAGGTCGAGCGGTTCGACCGGGCGCGCGAGTATCTCGAAGTGGTCGGCCTCAGCGCCGATTATTACGACCGCCTGCCCCACGAATTCTCCGGCGGACAAAATCAGCGCGTCGCGGTCGCGCGTGCGCTGATTCTCCAGCCGAAGCTACTGATACTGGATGAACCGGTGTCGGCGCTCGACGTTTCCATCCGAGCCCAAATCCTGCGGCTTTTGAGCGACCTGCAGGGCCAGTTCCAACTCACCTATGTTTTCATCTCGCACGATCTCTCGGTGGTGAAGCGGTTCTGCGACCGCATCGCCGTGCTCTATCTGGGCAAGATCGTCGAGATCGCCGAGAGCGAGACGCTCTACCGCGAGCCTCTGCACCCGTACTCGCAGGCCCTGATCCGCGCCATTCCCGAGGTCAAAGTGGATGGCCCGCGCGCCAGCTCTCTCAGTGGGCTCGAAGGTGACGTGCCAAGCCCGGTCAATCCGCCAACGGGCTGCCGCTTCCACACGCGTTGTCCCCACAAAATGCCGATCTGCTCGGAACAAGAGCCGCCGCTCAAGGACATGGGCGATGGCCATCAGGTGGCCTGCTTCCTGCATTGAGGCCTGGTTCCCGACGTTCGATTCATCGGTGAGCCTCTAGACACCGTGCCAACCTTTTTCGAGATACGTCTCGATGAAGCGCGAACGCTCGCCGGTCTTCGTCCACAGAATCGGAAAGAAGGTTTCGTCCATGGTGGTTTCGCCGGCGCGTTTGTATCGACCATAAATCGCGCCGACATTTCGAGGATTGAAGCGCGCCTCGCTGGAAATGCAATGGATCACTAGGCTGCGTCGCCCGATGCCGGAACGCTCTTGCTTCGAGCCGTGCCATGTACGCCCGTGATGAAAGGCGCCACCGCCGGCCGAGACCTCGACCCGCACGAGATCCGGCGTCATGCCAGACGCGGCCGCGTCGAGTTCCGCGGTCGGGTTTTCCGGCGCGTGAAAGCGCGAGATCGGCGGGAATAGGCCCCAACGATGAGAGCCACGCGCATATTGAATGGTGCCACGATCCCGCGTCGTCTCATCGAGCGCGATCCAGCAACTGGTCATTTCCGGCGGATCAATCCAATTGAGATAGCTGGCATCTTGGTGAAAGCCGAGCGCGCGACCCGAGGGCGGTTTCCACAAGACGTTATCCTGGGCGAGCCTCGCGCCAGGCCAGCCGGACAGGCGCGCACAGGCCTCGCCAATATCCGTGGCGAGCACCGCTCGCGCGACCGTGAGATCGGACTTCCAGGCGTTGCAGATCTGCCGGGTCACATCCGCGGCGTCTCGCCCCGCGCGCCAGTTCCACTCGTCGGGCTGCATGCCGGTTTCGAATGCGCCTTCGAACAGCGGCTCGAAGCGGCCACGCACCGCTAGGGCCACGCCCAAATCGATGATGCGCGGCACGACGACAAAACCGTCTTCTTCGAAGCGCCGAACTTGCTCGCCCGAAAGCGCAAAATCCGGAGTCGTGTGTTCGGCTTCGTCCACGCCTCGCGAGCCTCCCTCGCTCGCCGAGCGTCAATAGCCCCTGGGCGGCGCCTTGATATCGGTATCCCGCTCTGTCGATGTTCTGATGGCGGCGTCGACCGCGTCGGACATCAGATCGAGGCTCATCGAGGGGAATTCGTGTTCCGGATAGGGCGCATTCGCCACGTATTTGGGCGAACAGGGCACGTGCAGAAAACCGGCGCGCGTTCCAAGGTTTTTCACGCGAGACAGATGAAGCGCGCTGTACATGATCTGATTGCAGAGATAGGTCGAGGCCGAGTTCGACACCTTGGCCGGGATACCTCGTTCGCGCAGCGCTTCGGCGATCGCCTTGATCGGTATGGTGGCCTGATAGGCGAAGGGACCATCGGGGAACACGGTTTCGTCATGCGGCCGAGCGCCAACATTGTCGGCGACGGGAAAGTCCTTGACGTTTGCCGCCGTGCGTTCGATGCCGATGACGGAAAGGCCCGGATAAAGCCCCAGGCTGATCCAGACGTCCGGACGGTATTCCTCAAGCGCGTCCTCGACCAGCGCCGTGATCTTGCCGGCTTCGACGGGAACCCGCAGCGTGATCAGCTCGATATCGGGATAATTCCGCTCCGCGGCGCGATCCAAGAGGTCGAGCGTTGGATTCTCGCTCGCATGGCCCCATGGCTCGTAGCCGGTCAGCACGACGCGTTTCGAAGACATTGCGGAACCCTCCATGAGCATTGGCGTGGCCGATGCTGTCGCAATTGCATCGGCGGTGCAACTCCGCCCGCCATTCCCGCCGACCGGCCCGGTTTCGCCGACACCTCGAAAAAATCGGAAACCGGTCTTCGGTTCCTCCGCCACCCCGATGTCAAGGCGTCCGCTCGGCTTATGCTTCTGGCGTCACCCGCCTTCGATCGGCGGCAGCAGAAACACCTCGGCGTCGGGCGGGATCGGCGCGAGCACCGTGCCCTGATAAATCGTGCCGTTGATGGCGACCGCGAGGCCGCGCTCCAGATGGGGGCCGAGCTTCGGATACAGGGCCCCGAGCTTCGCTAGAAGCTGCTGGATTGTCGCGGCATCGATTTCCAGCTCATCGACCCCATCGGTGAAACGGCGCAGGTTTGGGCCTAATACCACTCTGGCCATGACCCACGCCGCCACTCGTCTGTCGCGCGCTCTGCGCTGAGCCGGCGGCCCAACGCGAGCTTCGTCATCCGCCGTTCGCCTTGTGCGCCTGCATCGCCTTCAGCACTTTGGGTGGCGACATCGGCAGCTCACACAATCGCGTACCGATCGCACGCGATATGGCGTTCGCGATCGCCGCCATCGGCGGCACGATCGGCGTTTCGCCGACGCCGCGTACACCGAAGGGATGCGCCGGGTTGGGGATTTCGACGATCACGGTGTCGATCATCGGCAGGTCGGAGGTCACCGGCATGCGATAGTCGAGGAAGCCCGCATTCTGCAATTTGCCGTCGGCGCCATAGACATATTCTTCGTTGAGCGCCCAGCCCACGCCCTGCGCCGCGCCGCCTTGGAATTGGCCTTCGACATAGCCCGGATGCACCGCCTTGCCGGCGTCCTGGATCACCGTATAGCGCTTGATATCCACGCGCCCGGTTTCCTTGTCGACTTCGACGTCGACGATGTGGGTCCCAAAAGACGGGCCGGCGCCTTGCGCGTTGATCTCGGCATGGCCGGAGATCGGCCCGCCGGTTTTGCCGGCCTTGCCGGCAAGCTCGGCCAAGGACATCGGCGGAAAGGTCGCGGCATTCTGGCCAGCCGGCTTGGCATGGCCGTCCTCCCACACCACCGCGTCCTCGGAGATTTCCCAGATCTTGGCGGCGCGGGCACAGAGTTGACGGATCGCCGCCTTGGCCGCGTCGACGGTGGCCATGCCGGTCGCGAAGGTGGCCCGGCTGCCGCCCGTGAGGAAGGTATAGCCAATCGAATCCGTATCAGCGATCAAGGTACGCACATGGGCGACATCGATGCCCAAAGTCTCGGCCGCCATCAAGGCCATCGAGGCGCGCGAGCCGCCGATATCAGGCGTGCCGATCATGAGCGTGACCGAGCCATCCTCGTTGATATGGAGCGAGGCGCAACTCTCGCCGCCGATATTGAACCAGAAGCCCGAAGCGACGCCTCGGCCCTGATTGGGTCCGAGCGGCGCGCTGTAATGCGGGTGGTTCTTGGCGGCTTCGAGCGTGGCGACCAGCCCGATCGGTCCGAACTTCGGTCCATAGAGCGCGCGCGTGCCTGCCTTGGCGCCGTTCTTCAAACGGAACTCGACCGGATCGAGGCCAAGCTTTTGCGCCAGCTCATCGATGACGCATTCGACCGCGTATTCGGAGATCGGCGCGCCGGGCGCCCGATAGGCTGCGACTTTTGGCCGATTGGAAATCACGTCATAGCCAATAACGCGTGCGTTCTCGATCTCATAGGGCGCGAAGGCACACATGCAGCCGGGCCCAACCGGCGAGCCTTGAAACGCCCCCGCCTCATAGATCAACTCGGCCTCGGCCGCCGTGATCTTGCCGTCCTTGCGCACGCCAATCTTGACCTTCATGTGCGCGCCCGAGGTGGGCCCGGTGGAAAGGAACACTTCCTCGCGTGTCATCACCATCTTGACCGGCCGCTTTGACTTGCTTGAAAGCGCGAGAGCGAGCGGCTCGAGATAGACCACGGTTTTGCCGCCAAATCCGCCGCCAATTTCAGTTGCGATAACGCGGATCTGCGACATCTCCATGTCGAGGAGCTTGGCGCAGTGCGTACGCACCACGAAATGGCCCTGGGTGGTGCACCACAACTCGGCCTGACCCGCCTCATTGACGCTCGCCAGGCAGGCATGCGGTTCCAGATAACCTTGATGCACGGGCTTGGTGGCGAAGCTGCGTTCGATCACGAAATCGGCTTGGGCGAATCCCGCCTTGAGGTCGCCAGTCGAGAACTCCATGCGCTTGGCGACGTTCGACGGCTTGGTCGGCGCCGGATCGACACCCGCGGTGATCATGGTCTCATCGAGCAAGGGTGCATCAGCGCGCATCGCCTCGGCGGCGTCGATCACGTGCGGCAGCACCTCGTAATCGACCTTGATCAGGCTCAGAGCCTCGCGCGCGATCGAGGCACTGGTCGCCGCCACGGCCGCGACCGGGTGGCCTTCATACAGCGCCTTCTCGCGCGCCATGACATTGCGCACGATGTCGCGGTAATTGACCATCATCTCGCCGGCCGGCACGAACTCCGAGGGCATGTCGCGAAAATCGTCGCGCGTGACGATCGCCTTCACGCCTGGCAGCGCGGCCGCTTTCGAAATGTCGATGCCGCGGATGCGCGCATGGGCGTGCGGGCTGCGCAGCACGCGACCGACCAACATGCCTGGCAGGCGAAAATCGGCACCATAGCGGGCCCGGCCGGTTACTTTATCCAGGCCATCTGGCCGTGGTCCGCGTGTGCCGACCCATTTCAATTCGGCTTTGGGCGCGGTTCCGGCAAGGGGGATATCGTTCATGATCAGCTCCTCCGCATTTCGGCGGCGGTGTCGAGCACCGCGCGCACGATCTTGTCATAACCGGTGCACCGGCAAAGGTTTCCCGCAAGCCAAAACCGAACCTCGGTCTCGCTCGGGTCGGGCTCGCGCTCAAGCAGGGCCTTGGCGGCGATCAGAATGCCCGGGGTGCAGATGCCGCATTGTAGCGCGGCGTGCTCAAGGAACCGACGTTGCAGCGGGTGCAGCTCTTCGCCCTTGGCCATGCCTTCGATGGTTTCGATGCGCTTGCCCTCGGCCTCGGCGCTAAGCACAAGGCATGAGCACACCAACCGGCCGTCAAGGATCACGCTGCACGCCCCGCAGTCGCCCGACGAGCAGCATTCCTTGCTGCCGGTCAGATCCAGATCGTCGCGCAGCACGTCGAGTAAAGTTTGCTCAGGCGTGCAAAGAAACTCGACCGGATCGCCGTTCACCACGGCGGAGACATGACGCTTGCTCATTTTTGCCCCCGTGCGCGTTCGGCCGCGATGGTCGCGGTGCGCTGTGCCAACACGCCGGCGATATCGATGCGAAACACTTTGGTGCCGCGTTTATCATCGATCGGCCGGCAGGCCTTGCGCGCCGCGGCGATCAGTTTTTCGAACGCCGCTGCATCGAGCTTGCTGCCGATCAAAGCAGCGCCGGCCTCTGCCACCAGCAAGGCGCGCTCGGCGACCGCGCCCAACGCCACGCGCGCGGCGGTGCAGGTTCCGCTTTGATCGAGCGTGAGGCTGACGCCGCAGCCGACCACCGCGATATCCATCTCGGTGCGCGGGATGAAGCGAAGATAGGCATCGGCCGAGCGCGGCGGCCGAGCAGGCAGAAAGATCGACGTGACGAACTCGCCTTTGGCCAAGATGGTCTTGCCGGGGCCAGAAGCCACCGCCTCCACCGCCAGCTCGCGCTGGCCGCCGGGGCCGATGATCGTCACCGTTGCGCCGGCGGCAATCAGCGCCGGCACGCTATCGGCGGCCGGCGAGGCGTTGCACAAATTACCGCCCAGGCTGGCGCGGCCTTGGATCTGGGTCGAGCCGATCAGATTGGCGGCCTCGACGACACCGGGCCACACCTTTCGCAGGTCGGGGTGTTCGCGAAGTTCCGCGCCCGTTACGGCGGCGCCGATACGAAAGCCGCCTTTCTCCTTGGCGATGGTGCGCAGGCCGGGCAGTTTTTTGAGGTCGACGATCAGGTCTGGCTCGACTATGCCGGCACGCAATTGGACCAGCAGGTCGGTTCCGCCCGCCAGCGGGCGAGCACGGCCGACGCTGCCGAGCAGGGCGACCGCGGCGTCTATGGTCTCGGGAGCTTCGTAGCGCATCGGCAAATCAGTCCTCCTCAACAAAGACCCCCGGATGAAGTCAAATCCCTGGGTGGATGATAGCGATTGTCCGGACAACCGGGAAGCCTGGGTCCGCTGTGAAGTAGCAGTGTACGTATTGGAGAGCCGGGCTCTACCGAAATATTGCTTCTGCCGCGGAATTCGCCGAGACGCCGTCGCCCGCCTGGTACGAAGTCCCTGGTCTTTCCGCGCGGTTCCCCATGGCCCGCCCAAACTGTAGTGACCGCGCCATACCAATTCGTCGAGGTCACAATTCGGGCGAGATGACCGAAACAACGGCTCCCTGCCCGCCCGGACGAGATTCCCGACAGGGACAGCCGCCGCGAGCCATGAGCCGCTCGCCGAAGTCGTGGGCCGTCTGGTTGAAGTCGCGGGTCTCCGGCAAATTGCCGACTGACCTCGATAATTGTTCGACGCGAGGCGCGCGCAGATCGCCGCTTGACTGCGCTAGGCCCGCACGCAAAGCTCCCGCGCTGCTGGTCTTTCGGCGTTCTGAGAAGCGGCAAAGCGTATGGGGGATGCTGGAATGCGGTGGTGGGCTCGCGCCGTTTCGTTCCCACAGATTCGAGTTCTTCTTGGCCTTGTCTCTGCCTCTGTCTCTGTCGCCGGCCTTGGCGCGACATCGGTGGAAGCCCAGGATGCCGTTCCTGCGACGCCCGATAGTGGTGATACGGCGTGGATGATCGTCGCCACGGCGCTCGTGCTGCTCATGAGCATCCCGGGCGTCGCACTGTTCTATGCGGGGATGGTACAGAAGAAAAATGCTCTCTCGATCACGATGCAGACCTTCGTCCTCACATGCGTTGTGACCGTGCTCTGGTTCGTGATCGGCTACTCGCTAGTGTTTACGCCCGGCGGTGCGATCTATGGCGGCGTGAACAAGGCTTTTCTTCTCGGCGTCCACCTTGACGCACTGGTCGGTAGGGTTCCCGAGACGGTATTTATCTGCTTCCAACTAACATTCGCTGTCATCACCGTCGCTCTGATCACCGGCGCAGTCGCTGAGCGCATGAAATTCGGCGCCTTGCTGATCTTCTCGGCGGTCTGGCTGCTCGCGGTCTATGTGCCGGTCGCCCATATGGTCTGGGGCGGTGGCTTGCTCGGTGCGGCTGGCGTGCTCGACTTCGCGGGCGGCACCGTCGTCCACATCAACTCAGGCGTCGCCGGGCTGGTCGCGGCCATTGTCGTCGGGCGGCGGATCGGGTACGGCCGCGAGCCCATGCCGCCGCACAATCTGGCGCTCTCGCTGATCGGCGCGAGTCTTTTGTGGGTTGGCTGGTTTGGTTTCAACGCGGGTTCCGCTATCGGCTCGAATGCGATTGCCGGTCTCGCTATGCTGGTCACCCAGATTGCCGCTGCGACGGGCGCGATCGGTTGGTTGGTGGCCGAGTGGGCACGCCAAGGCAAGCCGAGCGTGCTCGGCGCGCTGTCGGGGGCGGTCGCGGGCCTGGTTGCGATCACGCCGGCCTCCGGCTTCG
>CAMDDO010000096.1 GCA_945892755.1 Rhizobium sp. Q54
TTGGCGTCCCCTACGGGAATTGAACCCGTATCTCCACCTTGAAAGAGTGGTGTCCTAACCTTTAGACGAAGGGGACGCATGACCAACGGCTATCTATACGGCCCGTCGGCGTGAAATCAAGCCCAAGTGGATCGCCCCGTCATGGGCCCGCGCTGGCGGGCGCGGCGTCGTCGATATGGAACTCGACCTCGTCGCGCTCTTGCCAGCGGTTGAGCCGGAGCCGCCCGGCCAAATGGAACGAGCCGCCTTGGCGCGCGAGCAGCGCCGCGCCGAGTGGCTCACCGCCGCTTCTGAACGCGATGGCTTTGAGCCGGGCCGTGCCGGCGCCCGTCACCAAGCACCGCACATGACCCTTGCCGACGATGTCCACGCGCACCAGGCGCGCATTGGCCAAAGCGAAACGCGGTTCGGCATTGCCGGTGCCGAACGGTGCCAGTCGATCGAGCGCGCGAACCAGCTCGAGCGTCGCGCCTTCGGGCGCGAAGATGCCATCGAGCGACAAGCCCGAGGCCGATTCCATCGCCCGCGCCGCATTCGGCGCACAGCGCTCCATCAGGAAGCCGGCGAGTTCGACCAGGCGCTCGGCCTCGACCGTGAAGCCGGCCGCCATGGCATGACCGCCGCCATTGATCAGGAGCCCGGCTTGGCGCGCGGCGGTGATCGCGGCGCCGATGTCGATGCCGCCGATCGAACGGCACGAACCCTTGCCGATCGCCCCCTCGATCGCGACCACCGCGGCGGGTCGGCCAAAGCGCTCCTTGAGCCGGCTCGCGACGATGCCGATGACGCCCTGATGCCAGCCTTCGGCGGCCGCGACCACAAGCGGCGCGTTGCCGATGCCGCGCGTCTCGACCTGCTCGATCGCGGCGTCCAGCACGGCGGCCTCGATCACCTGACGCTCAAGGTTCAGTGCATCGAGCCTAAGCGCCAGTGCGCTGGCTTCGTCGGCATCCTCCGTGCTGAGCAGCCTCGCCCCAAGATCCGACTGACCGACCCGCCCGCCGGCGTTGATACGCGGACCGAACACGAAGCCGAGGTGGTAGGCGCTCGGCCGGCTATCGATCCGGGCGATGTCGGCCAGCGTGGCAAGGCCAAGATTGCCGCGCCGCGCCATAACCTTGAGCCCCTGTGTGACCAGCGCGCGGTTGAGCCCGGTCAGAGGCACGACATCAGCGACCGTGCCGAGCGCGACCAGATCGAGCCAGGCGAGCAGATCGGGCTCGGGTCGCGTGCCATACCAGCCCTTGGCGCGCAGCGCGCGATTGAGCGCGACGACCAACAGATAGGCGACGCCGACCGCGGCGAGCTGGCGATGCGGCGAACCCTCATCGATGCGGTTCGGATTGATCAGCGCGAACGCGGCCGGCAGTTTCGGCTCCGCGATGTGGTGATCGACCACCACCACGTCGAGGCCCGCGGCTTTGGCCTGCTCCAGCACCTCGAACGCGGTGGTGCCGCAATCGACCGTGATCACGCAGCGCGCGCCGTGTGACTTCAGGCCAAGCAGCGCCGGCAAATTGGGGCCATAGCCCTCGCGCGCGCGATCGGGAATGTGAAGCTCGGTGGCAGCGCCGACTGAGCGGAAGAAGCGGATCAACAACGCCGCCGAAGTTGCTCCATCGACGTCATAATCGCCAAAAATCCCGATCGTCTCACCGGCCTTCACCGCGCCCGCCAGGCGCTCGGCCGCGCGCTCCATGTCGCGCAGATGCGAGGGGTCGGGCAGCAGCGCGCGCAAGGTCGGGTTGAGGAAGCTCTCGGCCGCTTCCCCGACGATGCCGCGCCCGACCAGGACCCGGCTCACCAGTTCGGGCAGTTCATGCGCGCTGGCCAGCGCCCTGACCTCGCGCTCGGCGGCCGGCCGCACGTTCCAGCGCCGTCCGGTGATCGAACGCTCAACGCCCAGCGCGGGAGGCGATGAATCCGGCGTCTGAAGCGTAGCGGGCGCGCCCACTGTCAGGCAATCGTGCCGCGCGGCGGCACCTTGCGGCGAAAGTCGTGCTCGGCCTCGATCAGTCGAACAGTGCCGGTAAGTGAGCGCATCACGACCGAATGCGTGCGCGCGCCGCCGGCGAAGCGATGCACGCCATGCAGGAGGGCGCCATCGGTCACGCCGGTCGCGGCGAACATGACGTCGCCCTTGGCCAGCTCGTTCAACTTGTATTTGCGATTGAGGTCGAGAATGCCCATGGCGCGGGCGCGGGCTTTCTCTTCGTCATTGCGAAACGAGAGACGCCCCTGCATCTGACCGCCGATCGAGCGCAGCGCGGCGGCGGCCAAGACCCCTTCGGGCGCGCCACCCGTGCCCATGTAAATATCGACGGTTCGGTTGAGGCGCGTCGTCGCGATCACGCCGGCGACGTCGCCGTCGCGGATCAATTCGATCCGAGCGCCGGTGTCGCGCACCTTGGCGATCATCTCCTTATGGCGCGGCCGATCGAGAATGAGCACCAGTAAATCGCCGACCTCGCAGCGTTTGGCCTTGGCGAGATTCTTCAGATTGACCGCCGGCGGTTCATCGATGTCGACGATATCCTCGGGCAGGCCGTCGCCAACCGCGATCTTGTCCATATAGACGTCGGGCGCGTTCAAGAACCCGCCCTTCTCCGCCATGGCGATCACGGCGAGCGCGTTGGGCGCGCCGGTCGCGCAAATCGTCGTGCCCTCGAGCGGGTCGAGCGCGATATCGATTTCAGGGCCCGTGCCCGTGCCGACCTTCTCGCCGATGAACAGCATCGGCGCCTCGTCGCGCTCGCCTTCGCCGATCACCACCGTGCCGCGCATGTCCAGAATGTTGAGCGCGCTGCGCATGGCGTCGACCGCGGCCTGGTCGGCCGCCCTTTCATCGCCCCGCCCCATCCAGCGCGAGGCGGCGAGCGCCGCCGCTTCGGTGACGCGCACCGCGTCGAGCGCGAGATTGCGATCCAGCTTGAGCGCCTCGGCCATGACTTGCCCCGTCTCTCTTTCTTGACGCTACAGATTCTCGATGCGGATCATGTGCGGCGGCTCGAGCACGGTGCCAAGCCGTTCGATGCTGGCGAGCGCACGGCCCAGCGAGGCTTCCGAGGCTTCGTGCGTGGTCAGCACGACCGGCACCGCCTCGTCCGGGTTGCGCGAGCGCTGCAGCATCGATTCGACCGAGACCTGCTCGTCGCGCAGGCAGGCCGCAACGTCGGCGATCACCCCCGGGCGGTCCACCACCATCAGCCGAATGTAATAGGGACCGGCGTGACGGGCCATCGGAATGGTCGGCCGCGCCACGAGTTGACCAGCGGGCAGGCCGAAGGCCGGCACATTGAGGCCGCGCGCGATATCGATCAGATCGGCGACCACGGCGGAGGCGGTCGGGCCCTCGCCCGCGCCGCGCCCCTCGAAGACCGATGGCCCGACGAAATCGCCTTGCGTGATCACCGCGTTGAACACGCCATCGACATGCGCGATCGGCGAGCTTTCCGGCACCATGCACGGGTGGACGCGTTGCAGCACGCCCTCCGTGCCGCAGCGGCTGATGCAGAGCAGCTTGATGCGATAGCCGAGGGTCAGCGCGTAATCGATGTCCATGGCGCTGATTTGGCGAATGCCTTCGACATGCACCGATGCGAGATCGACCGGGCAGCCGAAGGCGACGCTGGTCAGGATCGCGAGCTTGTGCGCCGCGTCATGACCGTCGACATCCATGCTCGGGTCGGCCTCGGCATAGCCGAGCGCTTGCGCTTCGGCGAGCACGCTGGCGAACTCGCGCGGCTTACCGGCGCGCACGCCTTCCTGCATCGCGCTCAGAATGTAATTGCAGGTGCCGTTCAGAATGCCGTGGATCGCGCTGATCCGATTGCCGGCAAGGCCTTCGCGCAGCGCCTTGATGATCGGAATGCCGCCGGCCACCGCAGCCTCGAAGCGCAGCGAGGCACCCTTGCTCTCGGCCAGGCGCGCGAGAGCCGTGCCATGATGCGCGAGCAGCGCCTTGTTCGCGGTGACGACGTGCTTGCCGGCATCGAGTGCGCCTTGGCACAGTTCGCGCGCCGCGCCCTCAGCGCCGCCGATCAACTCGACCACGACGTCGAGCGCGGGATCGCGCGCCAAGCCCTGCGTGCTGTCGTGCCAGCGCACGCCATCGAGCGAAAAATCGCGCGCCTTGGCCCGGTCGCGCGCGGCGACCGCATCGACGCGAAGACGCGCACCGCAGCGCTGCTCGATCAGCGCGCCGTGCGCGGCCAGAAGTTTGATGACTCCGCCGCCGACCGTGCCGAGGCCCGCTATGCCGATCCTGACGAGATGCTGGGTCATTGTGTTGCCTGATCGGGCCGGTCGGGCCAGCCTATGGCACGATGACGACGTCGACCCGGTCGACATCGACGCCCTTGCCGGCCTCGCCCGCGCTAACCTGCATCCGCTCGGCTGGAACGCCGAGGCGTTCGAGCTCCGTCGCGACGGCCACCGCCCGGTCGATCGCCAACGCCTTGCCACCGGTACCTTGCTTGGCCGGTGGCGCGTGGCCGACGACGCGGAGCGCTCCGCCGACTTCGCCCAGGCGCAGGATCACCCGGCCAAGTTGCTCGATCGCCTCGTTCGAAAGCTCCGACGAGCCTGGCTCGAAGCGCAGGATCGCGTTCGACGGCCCATCGATTGCGCCCTGCTTGGCCGGTTCCGCCGAGGCTGCTTCACCGCCTTCCGCCGGCGCCCGAGACGCCTTCGACTCGGCGCTCGCCGCAGCGCGCGCTTTCGCGGCCTCGGTCGCGGCGGCAAAGTCGACGTCATCGGTCGAACTGGCGCGCAGTTCTTGGTCGGTGTAACGCGCCCGCTCGCGATCGGCGACGAGGCCCTCCCTGATTTCCTTGATCTCCGCCATCGTCGAGCTTTTGCGCGGCTTTTCGGGGACCGTGGCGAGATTCGGAAAGTCCTGCTCGGCTCCGGGCGGCGGCGGTTCCACGGTGCCATCGCCGAACAGGCGCCCCGGGTTGAGGCTTTCTACCACTTCGGTACAGGCGCCAAGCGTCAGGGCCACCAGCAGGCCCGTAAAAGTAAACACGGCCCGGCCTGAACAGCGTCCAAGCACACCGTTCGGCAGCTTCGGGGAGATCAGGATCAAGGGGCGAGGCCGTTGCATGGGGTCCGACTCGGCGCGGCTATGGCAATTGGGGTTGAAGAATCTTAACTCGCGAGGGCTGTTAAGAGCGATGTAAAATCAGCGCCTTGGTATAACACTACCAATCCTAGGACAACATGCCGATGAAATCGCCCGATCGCGCGACGGAGGCTTCCGAGACGCCTGCCCCGGCCACCGCCGAGGAGTTCGTGCGCGTCGCGGCACAGAGCCAGCGCATGGTAGCGGAATTCCTATCGCGCCAAGCGGCCGAAGGCCATCTCGGCACGGCCGATCCGATGAATGTCGGCCACGCATTCTTCGAGATGACGACAAAGATGCTGGCCGACCCGGCGGCGCTAATCGAAGCGCAGATCTCCTTGTGGCAGGGCTACATGGAACTCTGGCAAAGCGCAGCCCAGCGCATGATCGGCGGCGAACCGCCGGCAGCTCTGCACGCGCCAAGCGCCGACGACCGGCGCTTCCGAGATCCAATGTGGAGCGAAAGCGCGGTCTTCGATTTCATCAAACAGTCCTATCTGCTGACCGCGCGCTGGATGCAATCGACCGTGAGAAAGGTCGAGGGGCTCGACGAAAAAACCGCGAAGAAAGTGGATTTCTATACGCGCCAATTCGTCGACGCGCTGGCGCCGACCAATTTCGCGCTGACCAATCCGACGGTTCTGCGCGAGACCATCGAGAGCCATGGCGAGAATCTGCTGCGCGGACTAAAGAATCTGCTCGCCGACATCGAACGCGGCAACGGCAAGCTGGCCATCAGCATGACCGATCATAGCGCGTTCGAGCTCGGCAAGAACGTCGCAGTCACGCCTGGCAAGGTGATCTATCAGAACGACCTGATCCAGCTCATCCAATATGAACCGACTACGAAGACGGTGCACCAGCGCCCGCTTCTGATCATTCCGCCCTGGATCAACAAATATTACGTCCTCGATCTGCAACCGAAGAACTCGCTCGTGCGCTATGCGGTGACCGAGGGTTACACGACCTTCGTCGTGTCATGGGTCAACCCGGATGAGCGGCTCTCACACAAAAGCTTCGAAGACTATTTGCGCGAAGGCTTGCTTGATGCGCTCGGCGCCATGGAAAAGGCCACCGGCGTCAGGGAGACGCTCGCCATCGGCTATTGCCTGGGCGGCACGCTGCTGGCCTCGACCCTCGCCTACATGGCCGAAACCGGCGACGACCGCATCAAGGCCGCCACCTTCTTTGCCACGCTGGTTGACTTCAAGAACCCGGGCGAGCTCGGCATCTTTATCGACGAGGAGCAGTTGCAATCGCTCGAAGCGCGCATGGACAAGAAGGGTTATCTCGAAGGCCGCGACATGGCGACCACTTTCAACATGCTGCGAGCCAACGATCTGATCTGGTCGTTCGTGGTCAACAACTATCTGCTCGGCAAGGATCCCTTCCCGTTCGACTTGCTCTATTGGAACGCGGATTCGACGCGCATGCCGGCCGAGATGCACAAGTTCTATCTGCGCAAGATGTATCAGGAGAATAAGCTCGTGGAGCCCGGCGGCATCACGCTCTGCGATGTGCCGATCGATCTCCGCAAGATCACCACGCCGGTCTATATCCTCGCCACCAAGGAAGACCACATCGCGCCCTGGGCCTCGACCTTCGAGGCGACCAAGCTCTATAAGGGGCCGGTGCGCTTCGTGCTCGCGGGCTCGGGCCATATCGCCGGCATCGTCAACCCACCCGAGGCGAAGAAATACGGCCATTGGACCGGGCCGGTGAAATCCGGCCAATCCGCCGAGGAATGGCTCGAGAAGGCGAAACCGCACGAGGGTTCATGGTGGCCCGATTGGAATGATTTCGCGTCGAAACACGGCGGCGAAAAAGTGCCGGCGCGCCATCCAGGCGACGGAAAACTCAAACCGATCGAGGATGCGCCAGGCTCCTACGCCAAGGTGCGCTCAGGGTCATAGCCTAACTCGGCGCGATATTCCTTGGCCCGCCCAACATAGCGTGCGGCCAGCCCGGCGATCCGCGCGCGTTCTTCGTCGCTGACCGCGCGTGCGAATTTGGCGGGGCGGCCGAGCCAAAGCTCGCCCGCCTTGACGCGTTTGTTCTCGGTCACCATCGCGCCGGCGCCGACCCAACCGGCGGTCTCGACATGCGCATGGTCCATCACGATGGCGCCCATGCCGACCAGACAATCGTCATCGAGCGTGCAGGCGTGGATCAGGCATTGGTGCCCGACAGTGACGCCGGCGCCGATGATGGTCGGGCCGCCGGTCGAGGTGTGCACGATCGTGCCGTCTTGAATGTTGCTGCGCGCGCCGACGCGGATCGCGGCCACGTCGCCGCGCAGCGCGCAATTGAACCAGATGCTGGCGTCCTCGCCGATTTCGACATCGCCGATCAGCGCGACGCCGGGCGCAACGAAGGCGCTTGCCGCGACACGCGGCATGATCCCGCGATAAGGCAACAGGATTGGACCGTTCATGGGAACAGCGCGATTTGCTCGAGGCCGGTGGTCTCGGGCCTGCCGGCCATCGCGTTCATGTTCTGGATCGCCTGGCCGGACGCGCCCTTGACCAGATTGTCGATCGCCGAAAGCACGATGGCATGGCCCGGCAGCCGATCCGCAAAGACACCGATCAGGCAAAGATTCGAGCCCCGAACGTGGCGTGTCGCGGGCGCCGCTCCCCTGTGCAGCACGCGCACGAACGGCTCGCCCTCATAGCGTTTGGCGAGTGTCGCGCGCAGATCATCGGCGCTCGCGCCGCCCTTGAGCCGAACATAGATCGACGAGAGAATGCCGCGGTTCATCGGCATCAAATGTGGCGTGAAATTGACGAGGATCGGCCGGCCCGAGGCCTCGCTCAGGCCCTGCTCGATCTCGGGCGCGTGGCGGTGGCTCGCAATGCCGTAAGCGTGGATGCCTTCGCTTACCTCGGCGAACAAGGAGCCCTCCTTCGCTTCGCGACCCGCGCCGCTGACGCCCGATTTGGCGTCGATGATGATCCGATCGGTCTCGATCGCATTCGCCTCGATCAGCGGTACCAACGGCAATTGCGCCGAGGTCGGATAACAACCCGGATTGGCGACCAGCCGCGCTTTAATGACCGCCTCGCGCTTGAGTTCAGTCAGGCCATAGACGGCTTCCCGTTGGAGTTCGAGCGCGCGATGCTCATGGCCATACCAGGTCGCATAGCTCGCCGGATCGCTCAGCCGAAAATCGGCCGACAGATCGATGATCTTTAAATGCCTCGGCAGTCTGGCGATGACCTCCTGCGTCGTGCCGTGCGGCAGACAACAGAACACCAGATCGAGCGCGCCATAGTCCGCGTCGTCGAGCTTGATCAGATCAGGCAGTTTGAGCCCGGCGAGATGCGGGAAGACCGCGGCCAGGCTCTGGCCGGCGCGCCGCTCGGCCGAGAGCATGCGGATTTCGCTACCCGGATGAAGCGCGAGCAGGCGCAGAAGCTCGGCGCCGGTATAGCCGCTCGCGCCGAGCACGCCGATCCTGAGTGCGTTCGCGGTTGTCTTCGTGTTCATCGACTTTCACCCCGTCGCTCGAGGCCTGGACCAGAATAGCAGAAGGGCGCTTCGCCATTTCGGCGAAACGCCCTTCGATCGGTGTCGCGTTCCGTGCCGAACTAGCGTTTGGAGAACTGGAAGCTCCGGCGCGCCTTGGCCTTGCCATATTTCTTGCGCTCGACCACGCGCGGGTCGCGGGTCAGCAACCCTTGCGCGCGGAGCAGCTTGCGCAAACCCGGCTCGCGCAGAACCAGCGCCTTCGAGATGCCGTGGCGCACCGCGCCGGCCTGGCCCGA
>CAMDDO010000097.1 GCA_945892755.1 Rhizobium sp. Q54
GCAGATTGTTTCGATCGCCTCGACCTGTTTGGGCGTGGCGCCGTCGTCAATGATCAGGCCGACCCGCCAATTGCCTGCACCCATCGGTCCCGGGGCGTAACCGAGTACGGCGAAAGCCAGGCCGTCGAGCGCGAGCTTGCCGTAGCTCCCTTTGCCGATCCGAAAGACCATCGAGACCTTGCATTCGCCTTTGGTCGGCTTGGCCTCCATGCGCGTGAAGATGCACGGGCACAGATAATCGCAATTGCAGGTCTCGAAATAATCACCCTTGAGCGCCCATTTGGTCTTCGCCATCGCCCTGCCCTCCCCGCTCTGGCTGCGTTCCGCATGCTAGCACGATGCGCCCCGGGGAGTGGGCCCCGTCAAAGCAGGCCGAGCGTGCGAAGCTCCGCGACCAAAGCGGGCGGCATCGAACCACCCTCGGCGCGGGCGCGCTCGGCCAGATCGGGCGGCGCATCGGCCGCCGCGAAATAGCGCCAACCCTGATGCGGCCGGCGCGATTGCGGCAGCACCTCGACCACCTTGCGGTCGAGCACCAGCGCGCAAGCGGCATCGCCTTCCTCGTCGACCACGGGCTCGATCGCCCGGATGCGTTGGCGGCACGACACCTGATGGCGAATGATCCAGTAGAGCGAGCCACCATTGACAATGTCGGCCGCCTGTTTCGGCGTAAAACGGGTGACATGCTGGAGCTTCGGCCGTGTCTGGCCGGCGGCGCGCAGCTCGGCGAGGCGCTGCTTCTGCCAGCCGCGCAAATCGGCGACGCTGTCGCAGCCGACCGCCACCTTGATCAAATGAACCGTCACCGAAAAAGGCTCCCCCTTTGCTCAGGTCTGCCAGCTCGGCTTGCGCTTTTCAAGAAAGGCGCTCATGCCCTCCTGCGCCTCGGCCGAGGCGCGCACGCGCGCGATGCGACGCGCGGTTTCCGAGGCAAGCCCGGCATCGATCGGTCGGCTGCGCACGGCATCGATCAAGGCCTTGATTTCGGCCTGCGCCTTCGGCCCGCCTTGCAGCAGTTGCTTGACGAAGGCGTCGCCCGAGGCTTGCAACGCCTCGTCGGGCACCACGTCGTGCACCAGGCCGATGCGCTCGGCCTCGACCGCGTCGAAGCGCTCGCCGGTCAAGAAATAACGGTTGGCACGGCGCACGCCGATCGCGTTGATGACGAACGGGCTGATCACCGAGGGGATCAGCCCGAGCCGCACCTCGGCGATCGAAAAGGTCGCGCTGCGCGCCGCGATCGCGATGTCGCATGCCGAAACCAAGCCGACGCCGCCGGCGATCGCCGCGCCTTGCACCAACGCCACGGTCGGCTTCGGCAGATTGTCGAGCAGCGAGAGCATTTCGGCCAGCGCCGAGGCATCGGCGAGGTTTTGTTGCTCGGTGTAGCCGGCCATGCGACGCATGTAATTGAGATCGGCCCCGGCGCAGAAGCTCTTGCCGGTGGCGGAAAGGATCACCGCGCGCACGTCATTGTCGCCGGCCAAGAGCTTGAGCTCGCGCGTCAGCTTCTCGATCAGCTCGTCGTTGAACGCGTTGTGGATCTCGGGTCGATTGAGCGTGATCGTGGCGATCTCGCCATATTCGGTAAGCAGAATCGAACCTTCGGGCATGGGCCCCTCTACATCCTGAAGACGCCAAATTTCGTGCGCCGGAGCGGCGCGCTCGAGGCCGCGTCCAGACCGATGCCGAGCACGCGCCGGGTCGCCGCCGGATCGATCACGCCATCGTCCCACAATCGGGCCGAGGCATAATAGGGGTGACCTTGGGTATCGTATTGCGCGCGCACCGGCGCCCTGAAGGCGTCCTCCTCTTCGGCCGGCCAGGCGCCGCCTTCGGCCTCGATCCGGTCGCGCTTGACGCGCGCCAGCACGCTCGCCGCCTGCTCGCCGCCCATCACCGAGATGCGGGCATTGGGCCAAGTCCAAAGAAAGCGCGGGCCATAGGCCCGACCGCACATGCCGTAATTGCCGGCGCCGAACGAGCCGCCGATGATGACAGTGAATTTCGGCACTTCGGCCGCGGCCACCGCCATGACCAGCTTGGCGCCATCCTTGGCGATGCCGCCGGCCTCATAGCGCTTGCCGACCATGAAGCCGACGATGTTTTGCAGGAACACGAGGGGGATGCCGCGCTGGCAACAGAGCTCGATGAAATGCGTGCCCTTCAGCGCGGATTCTGAAAACAGGATCCCGTTGTTGGCCAGGATGCCGACCAGATGCCCCTCGATCTCGGCGAAGCCGGTGACCAGCGTCGTGCCATAACGCGCCTTGAACTCATCGAACAAGCTGGCATCCACGATGCGCGCGATCACCTCGCGCGGATTGTAGATCTTGCGCAGGCTGGTCGGCACGACGCCGTAGATCTCCTTCGGCTCATAGGCTGGAGGCGCACCAGTGGCCGGACGCGCGCGCGGCGGCGCGCCATCGAGCCTGGCGATGATGCGCCGCGTGCGTTCGATCGCGTCCTGATCGTTTTCGGCCATGTGGTCCGCCACGCCGGAGACACGGGTGTGCACATCGGCGCCGCCCAAATCCTCGGCCGTCACCACTTCGCCGGTCGCCGCCTTCACCAAGGGCGGTCCGCCGAGAAAGATGGTGCCCTGGTTCTTGACGATGATGGTCTCGTCCGACATGGCCGGCACATAGGCGCCGCCCGCCGTGCACGAGCCCATCACCACCGCGACTTGCGCGATACCGGCGCCCGACATGCGCGCCTGATTGTAGAAGATGCGCCCGAAATGGTCGCGATCGGGAAACACCTCGTCCTGGAACGGCAGATTGGCGCCGCCCGAATCGACCAGGTAGACGCAGGGCAGATGATTCTCGGCCGCGATCTCCTGCGCCCGCAAATGCTTCTTCACGGTCAGCGGAAAATAGGTTCCGCCCTTAACCGTGGCATCGTTGGCGATGATCACGCACTGGCGGCCCGCGACCTGGCCGACGCCCGTAATGATGCCGGCGGCCGGCACGTCGCCGCCATAGAGTCCATGCGCGGCAAGCGGCGACAGCTCGAGAAAGCGCGAGCCCGGGTCGAGCAGCGCCTCGACGCGCTGGCGCGGCAGCAATTTGCCGCGCGCGCTATGGCGCTCGCGCGACGCCTGATCGCCGCCCTGGCGGACCAGCGCGTGCTTGGCCTCGAGGTCGGCTACGAGCGCGGTCATGGCCTTGGCGTTCTCGGCGAAGGCCTCGGTTTTTGTGTCGAGCGTCGACTTGATCGGGAGCATAATGGCCTGGATGTAATGGCCGGCCTAATTTAGCGGGCGGCCCCTCTCCTGCGAAGAGATTCTCGATGGAGCCCTTGAATCTAGAGGCCTTGGAGACGACCGCCGAGATCGTGCACCGTGTCATCGCGCCGACTCCGCAATATCCCTGGCCGCTGCTCTCCTCGCGGGCCGGCTGCACGGTCTGGCTCAAGCATGAGAACGCCGCGCCGACCGGCTCCTTCAAAGTGCGCGGCGGGCTGGTTCACCTCGAGCGATTGAAGCGCGCGCGACCGGGTCTCAAGGGTGTCGTGGCGGCGACACGCGGCAATCACGGCCAGAGCATCGCCTTCGCCGCGGCGCGCCTAGGCCTCGAAGCCAAGATCGTCGCACCGCACGGCAATTCACGCGACAAGAACCGCGCCATGCGCGCGCTCGGGGCCACGTTGATCGAGCACGGCCACGACTTCGAGGCCGCGCTCGAAGAGGCCAAACGGCTTGCCGGCGGTGCTGACGTCGCCTTCGTGCCGTCGTTTCATCCCGATTTGGTCGCGGGCGTCGCGAGCTATGCGCTGGAATTCTTCCGCGCCGCGCCCGCGCTCGACGCGATCTATGTGCCGATCGGCCTGGGCTCGGGTATTTGCGGCGTGATGGCGGCGCGCGATGCGCTCGGTCTCAAGACCGAGGTGATCGGCGTGGTGAGCGAAGGCGCGCCATGCTATGCGCTCTCCTTCGCGCGCGGTGAGCCGGTCTCGACCAACCGCTCCGATACCATTGCCGATGGCATTGCCACCCGCGTGCCCGCGCCGGAAGCGCTGGCGATGATGCGGCGCGGTGCAAGCCGTATCGTGACCGTCAGCGACGACGCCATCCTCGAAGCCATCGGCGTCCTGTTCAGCGATACGCACCATGTCGCCGAGGGCGCCGCCGCCGCGCCGCTCGCCGCGCTGCTTCAAGAGCGTGGGCTAATGGCAAATAAGGCGGTCGGCCTGATCGTCTCGGGCGGCAATATCGACCGCGACCTCTACCGTCGCGCACTCGATACGATCGGCTAGCCGAGCTCCGTGACGATGCGGCGCATGATCGCGCCGGCGCTTTCGTTCGTGGTGCGCGCGACCCCCTGCCCGACCAGCATTTGCACCAGATCGCCGCGTCCTTGCGCGATCGCCGCCTGAATCATCGGCATGGTAAGCGCCCCCATGATCGGATAGACCGGCAGCGACGCCTCGTGCGCGCTCATCTCGGTGACATACCGATTGCGGACCATACGCGCATAACGCCCGGTATAGACGCGCGCGACCGTGGTCGCCTTGTCTTCGGTATCGAGCACGGTTGCGCGGTAGACCGGGTTGACCGCGCTGTTCTCGGGACAGCCGAGAAAGGCCGTGCCGATTTGCGCTGCCGCCGCGCCAAGCGCGAGCGCGGCACGCACGCCGCGCCCATCCATGATGCCGCCGGCGGAGATGACCGGCACGCGTACGGCGCGCGCGATCGCCGGCACGAGCGCGACCAAGCCGATCAAACTATCCTCGAACGACCCAATGAAGGTCCCGCGATGGCCGCCCGCCTCGCCGCCTTGCGCGACGATGGCATCGACGCCGGCGTCTTCGAGCGCGCGCGCCTCGGCCGTGTTCGTGGCGGTACCGATGATCATCGCACCGCTCGCGCGGACCCGGCGCATGGCGTCCGCCGGTAGCTTGTTGAAGGTGAAGCTCAATACCGGCGGTTTTTCGTCGAGCACCGCCGCGAGTTGGTCATCGAAACCATAGGGCGCTTTGGCCGGGGGCGCTGGCACTTCGTCAAGCCCGACCTCTCGGTAATAGGGCTCGAGCAGGCGGCGCGCGGTCTCGATCTTCGCGCCATCGACGACAACCGGAAGCGGCGCGAACAGATTGACCGCGAAGGGCCGGTTGGTCTTGGCGCGCACTTCGCGAATGGCGGTTGTGATGGCATCGGGCGCAAGCCGCGCGGCACCGAGGCTGCCCAACCCCCCTTCGTTGCAGACCGCCGCCACGAGAGACGGCGTCGAGGCGTTCGCCATCGGCGCCAGGACAATCGGGTGGTTGAGCTCAAGCCGTTCGAGCAACCGAGCGGCGTCCGGCATGGCTACCAGCCTCCCGTCTCCAGCCAGCGCTCGATCTGGTCGAACCGGTCGGCGCCCCAGAACGGCTCGCCATCGACGAAGACGAACGGCGAACCGAACACGCCGCGCGCGATACCGGCATCGACCTCGGTCTTGAGCCTGGCCTTGACGGCCGGATCCTGTAGCGCAGCCGCGATGGCGTTTCGCTCAAGGCCAAGCGAGACGGCGATTTCGATCGCGTGTTCGGCCGGCTCGATAGGCTGGTCGTCGACGAAATAGCGGCGATAGATCGCGCTGGCGAAAGGCTTCGCCAGCTCGGGCCGCGTATCGGCGAGCCAATAGAAAATCCTGGCGGCCGAGAGCGACGCGGTCGGGAACGCGCTCGGCATGCGGAACGGAATGCCGAGATGCCGCGCCGAGCGCAGCATGTCGCGCTTGGAATAATCGCCCTTCATGGGGTAGTCGAGCAGCGGCGCGGTGCCGACGATCTTGAAGATCGCGCCGAGCAGGAACGGACGCCAGGTTACGGCGCGGCCGTACCGCGCCCCGACCGCCTCGATCCGTTCGCTGGCGAGATAGCCATAAGGCGAGGAAAAATCGAAATAGAAGTCGATCGGCGCGGCCATGTCGTTTTTCTCCTCAGTCGGTTCGAACCCCGATGACCAAAATGCAGCGCACGCCCCACCGCGACAACACCCATGATTGCATGGCGATCTTGCGTTTCACTCGGCCATCAAGGCCTTGGCGTCGTCCTCTTCAAGGAAGACATGGGCGACGCGGCAGCCCTTCCGGCTCGCCATCAATAAGTAGCGCGATGGCATGGTGTAGCTGATCTCGATCGCGTCGGCCTCTCCGATCTGCTTCTCCCAACCTTGGCGGCGGAGCAACGCCTCGAGCCTCACCGGCTCGGCCACACGCCACACAAGCTGCACGCGCGGGCCCCGGCCGCCCGGCGAATTGCCGAAGATAGTCGCGGCGCGCGTGCAGTTGAACGAGCCCGCCGCATTGGCCGGCTCAGGCGGCACGGAAGCCGCCACCAAAGCGAGGCCCGCCAAAATCAAAATCGTC
The DNA here is from genome assembly GCA_945892755.1 of Rhizobium sp. Q54. Lineage (GTDB taxonomy): Bacteria > Pseudomonadota > Alphaproteobacteria > UBA828 > UBA828 > SHWC01. The sequence goes on from CAMDDO010000097.1 coordinate 6,354, forward strand.
GAGCGCATCTCCCGCTTCCACCCCGCCGCACTCCAATTCTCACATATGGAGCGCAAGCGGCGCGCGTCGAGCCCTTGACGTGGCTTCGTCAATCCACCGCGATCTGGCGTGCGATGACGATGCGCTGCACGTCGCTGGTGCCCTCATAGATCTGGCATACCCGCATGTCGCGATAGAAGCGCTCGACCGGAAAGTCGTTGAGATAGCCATAGCCGCCGAAGGTTTGCAGCGCGGCGGAGCACACTCGCTCGGCCATTTCGGAGGCGAACAACTTCGCCATCGAGGCCTCTTTGAGGCAGGGCAGGCCGGTATCGCGCAGGCGCGCGGCGTGGTGCAACAACTGGCGCGCTGCCTCGATCTCGGTTGCCATGTCGGCAAGACGGAAGGCAACCGCCTGATGTTCGATGATCGGCTTGCCGAAGGTTTTGCGATCCTTCGCATAGGCCAAGGCCGCGTCATAGGCGGCGCGCGCCACGCCAAGAGATTGCGCCGCGATGCCGATGCGCCCGCCCTCGAGATTCGAGAGCGCGATTCTGTAGCCCTCGCCCGGCTCGCCAATCAGGTGTTCAGGCGTCAGCTTCACGTCCTCGAAGACGATTTGGCAGGTATCCGACGCGCGCTGGCCGAGCTTTTCCTCCTTGCGCGCCACCTTATAGCCGGGCGTCTCGGTCGGCACGACGAAGGCGCTGATGCCTTTCTTGCCGGCCGCCGGGTCGGTGACAGCGAAAACGATCGCGACATCGGCCTCGCTGCCCGACGAAATGAATTGCTTGGTGCCGCTCAGCACATAGTGGTTGCCAATGAGCATGGCGCGGGAGCGCAGATCGGAGGCGTCGGAGCCGGCCTGCGGCTCGGTCAAGCAGAAGCAGCCGAGCTTGTCGCCACGCGCGAGCGGCTTCAGAAAGTCCGTCTTCTGAGCGGGTGTGCCGTATTTGTGCAGAATCGCGCAAACCAGCGAGTTGTTGACGCTCATGATGGTCGAGGTCGAAACGTCGCCCCAGGCGATCTCCTCGAGCGCAAGCGCATAGGTGACATGATCGACGCCGGCGCCGCCCTCTGCCTCAGGGATCATCATACCCATCAAGCCCAGCGCGCCGAGCCGCTTCACCGCCGCCGCCGGGAAGCTCGATTCCCGGTCCCACGCGGCGGCATTTGGCGCGAGCTCGTGCCGCGCGAACTCGCGCGCCATGTCGCGCACCATCAATTGCTCTTGGTTCAGGCTCGGGTTATCCGCGGCGCTCATCTCGGCCTCGATCGATCTGGTCTAGCACTTGATAGTGAGCCTCGCGCGGCACCATGTCGCGCCCGTTGATCGGCACCATGTCCTGCGGGCAGGCGGAAAACGCGACGACAACGTCACGCTCCGCGCGGAGCGTGACGAAGTCGCCGGCTTTCGCGAGCGTGGGTTCGAAGCGGACCGCGCCGTCCGCCCCGATCGGGATGTTCATGAAAAGATTGAGTGGCGCCGGCGTCTCGGACGGCGCGAACCCTATCTCACGCAGCGCCTCGCGCAGATTGTCCGTGCAATTCGCGTGCGGGCCCTTGGCACCGAGCTGCTCGTAGCGATAGCGGTCGCACGCGGCGATCAGCGTATCATGGACGCCGGGCGAGGTGTCCTCGACCAAGTTCAGGATCGGCCGGCGATGGTTGCTGAGCAAAACGTCGCCGCGCCTGGGATTGACCCGGCCGATTCCGACGCGGCTGTGCTCCATCGACATGAACTCCGAGGGATCATCAGCCATAAACGCCCAGCAATCGACCACCTGGGTGCCATGCGTATTGACGAGCTTGACCATTTGCCCGGCGCGCAGTCGCACGGCCCGGCCCGCCCGGGCGGGAAGCTCGATCATGCGCTAGTTCAGCCGCTCGATCGCCACTGCCGTGGCCTCGCCGCCTCCAATGCAAAGCGTGCCGATACCGCGTTTCAGATCGTATTTCTTGAGCGCGGCCAGGAGCGTTACCAGAATGCGCGCGCCCGATGCGCCGATCGGATGGCCGAGCGCGCAGGCGCCGCCATGAACGTTGACCTTTTCGTGCGGCAATTGGCAGTCGCGCATCGCCGCCATGGTGACCACCGCGAACGCCTCGTTGACCTCGAACAGGTCGATCTTGTCGGCGCTGGTCTCGAGCCTTTTCAGAAGCTTCTGGATCGCGCCGACCGGCGCGGTGGTGAACCAAGCGGGCTCATGGGCGTGGCTCGCGTGGCCGAGAATGGCGGCCAAGGGCGTCAGTCCGCGCCGCTCGGCCTCGGAACGGCGCATCAAGACGAGCGCGGCGGCGCCATCGGAGA
>CAMDDO010000098.1 GCA_945892755.1 Rhizobium sp. Q54
GTCGCGGCGTGCCTGGCCTCGGCGAAGAAAAGCCAGCGTTCGAGCGTGATGCCGAAGGCGCAGGCGACGACCGCCAGGGCATCGAGCACGTGCGGACCCGGCGCCGGTAACAAAGCGCCGACGATCAGGAATAACAGCGGCGCAAGAAATGCGAAGACCTGGGTCGCACGCCGCAGCGCGCGCGCATGGCGGCGCGCGATCGCGAAGCCCATTTCGTGCATGACGTAGCTTTGGCCCGTGCTCGGCGCCTCGAACTGGCGCACGCGGCCGAAGCGGCCCAAGCCGGTCGCGCTTTCGGCGGTGCTGTCGCCTGCGCCACGATCGAGGCGTCGCCAATAGGCGCGCTTGAGCGCAAGGCCGATCAGCAACAGGCCGATCGCGAGCCAGAACAGCGCGGCGATCGCGCTCGAATTCGTCGCTTGCGCCAGGAACAACAGCAGGAGCGCGCCGGTCATCAGCGCGAGGCCGAGATAGCAGGCCGGCACCAGCGCGCTGTGCCAAGCGAAGATAGGCTTGAGCGAGGCATAGATCATGGCGGTGCAATAGACCGTGGTCAGGCCGACGAGCAAGGTGACCAAACCGAGCGCGATCGGTCCGGCATTGAATTCACCAGCGGCGACCCAACCCAGATAGGCGAGCCCGAGCGGATAGGCGGCAAGCGCGAGCAGCGCCTCGCGACTGAGCCAGGAACTGCGCCATTCCTTGAGTGCCAGCAGCATTCGTTCGGGATGACCGAGGTGGAAGGTCGAGGCGATCAAGCCACCCGTGATCAGGCCGAACGCGACGCCGAAACCGGCGCCAAGCAGCGCGAGATCATCGCCGAGAAGCCCAGCCATGTGCGTGGCGAGGAGCAACACAAGCAGGCCGAAGCCGGCGCCAGACGCCGTGCTGAAGGCGATGATCGAGCCGGCCGGCCGCACGGGACAACCAACCGATTCAGCGCACGAACAGGCGTTCGGCCCAGCGCGCGACGAAGGCCGCCGCGCCGCTCTCGACCAGCGCCGCCGCGGGCTGAGCCGGCCCGGCTTTGTCATCGCCGGTGGCCTTGGGACGCGGCGGCAAATAGCGATTGACCGGCTTGCAGCCTTGCTCGGGCATCAATTCATAGCCGTCGCGCTCGGCGACCATACGGCTGATCCCCGATTTTGGGTCGCCCAGATCGCCGAAGCTGCGCGCGCCGGTCGGGCAAGCCAGCACGCAGGCCGGCGCGCGGCTCTCCTCGGGCAGGTTTTCGTTGTAGATGCGGTCGACGCAGAGCGTGCATTTTTTCATCACGCCGGCATCGTCGTCATATTCGCGCGCGCCATAGGGGCAGGCCCAGGCGCAGAGTTGACAACCGATGCAGGCGTCCTGGTTGACCAGGACGATGCCGTCGGCGCTGCGCTTATAGGACGCGCCGGTCGGGCAGACCGTGACGCAGGGCGCTTCCTCGCAATGCAGGCAGCTGCGCGGAAAATGCACCAGTCGCGCGCTGCCATCGTCCGCCGTCACTTCATAGCTGTGCACCCGGTTGAGCCAGACGCCGCTCGGGTTGACACCGTGCGGCTCGCGGTCGGTCAAGGGCGCCGGATAACCGCCTGTGTTCCATTCCTTGCAGCTCACCGCGCAGGCGTGACAGCCGACGCAGATGTCGAGATCGATGACCAGGCCGAGTTTGATCGCGGGCGCGTCGCTTGGCAGTGATGTCATGTCACTCGGAATCCCGGTCGCGATTGCCGAGCCACTCGCGATGACGCGGTGCGCCCCTGGTCGGTGATGGACGGCGGTCGAATTTGCGGCCATAGCGCTGGACCGCGACCGGCACTGGCGGGTGCGGCAAGGCGGCGACCGGATCCTGGGTCGGCCCGGTCTTGCCCCATTCATGGGGCGCGCATTTTTCGAGGCTGACGCGGAGGTCGAACCACGCGGCCTGGCCGGTGATCGGATCGGCGTTGGTCTCGATCGTGCCTTCGCTGCCGAGCATGTCCGGTATCAGGTGATTGAGCAGGAAGCCTTCGCGCGCTTCGGGCGCGGCCGGATCGAGGCCCCAGGTACCGGCGCGCTTGCCGATCGCGTTCCACGTCCAGACCGTATGTCGGTTCATGGCGCGCATGGTCTTGACCGGCGCCTTGACGCGGCCATGAGGCGAGCTGATCCAAACCCAATCCAGGTCGGCGAGGCCGAGCGCGGTCGCCGTGTCGGGGTGAATGTAGAGCCAATTGCGCGTCGCGATCTGACGCAGCCAGGCGTTCTGCGAACCCCAGGCGTGATACACGTGCATCGGCCGCTGCGTAATGGCGTGCAGGGGAAAGCGCGCCGGATCGGTATGCGCGTCCGAAAGCGGTGGATACCAGATCGGCAGCGGATCGAAATAACGCTCGATGCGCGCGCACAAGTTCTGTGGTGGCAGGTGTTGGCCGTGGCCGCGCGCCGCCTGACGGAAGTGCTGCAAGGGCTCGAGATAGAGCTGAAAGGTGATCGGTTCCGCCGATGCCAGCCAGCCAAAGCGCTGGGCGTACTCGAGATAGGCCTTGTTGGCGTGCTTCAAATAGCGCGCCTCGGGCGGCAGCTCGTCCTGCCAGTAGCAGCCATTCTCGACATAGCGCTCGAGCTGGCGCGGGTTGGGCGCGCCGCGCCCATGGCTGTCGCCGTCCGCGCCGCGCCAGCCGGCGAGCAGCCCGATTCCGGGCGAGCGCTCGTGGCGCACGATGAAATCGGGATAGCCGCCGGCATAGCGCGGCAGGCCGCGTTCGTCGACCATGCCCGGCAAAGCTAGGCGCGCGCCCAGATCGAGCAGCACGTCCTGGAAGGGGCGCACGTCGCGATCGCAGGCCACGACCGGGCGGCGCACGCCATCGGCCGGCCCATGGCCCGAGCTGATCGGGCGATCCAGCAGCGACAGGCAGTCCCAGCGTTCCAAATAGGTGGTGTCGGGCAGCACCAGATCGGCGTAGGCCACCATCTCGGAATGGTAGGCGTCGGAATAGATGACGTGCGGGATGCGATAGCGCCCGTCCGCGGATTTGTCGGTGAAGTAGCCATGGGTGTCGCGCAAATTCATCGCGCTGTTCCAGCCCATGTTCGCCATATAGAGAAACAGCACGTCGATCGGATAAGGATCGCCCGACCATGCGCCGCGCAAGGCGAGATGGAGCGCACCATGGGCCGCGAGCGGGTGTTCCCAACTGAACGCGCGATCGATGCGGGTCGGCTTGCCGGCCGCATCGACCAGCAGGTCGTCGGGCGAAACAACCCAGCCGAGCGGCATCTCATCGAGCGGCTCGCCCGGCCGAACGTGCTGACCACCGGGTCGCCTTCCGGGCGGCGAGGGGCGCGGGCACGAGGGCTTGGCGAGAAATCCGCCCGGTACGTCGATCGAGCCGAGCAGCATTTGAAGAACGTGAAGCGCGCGGCAGGTTTGGAAGCCGTTGCTGTGCGCCGCGATACCGCGCATGGCGTGGAACGAGATTGGCCGCCCGACGATGCGATCGTGGTGTCGTCCGGCCCAATCGGTCCATGCGATCGGCAACACGACCTCTTGTTCGAAGGCGACCTCGGCGATTTCGCGTGCGATCCGCCGGATCGTCGCCGCCTCGATGCCCAGCGTCGGGGCGACCGCTTCGGGCGCGTAATCGGGCGACAAATAACGCGTCGCCATCAGCTCGAAGGCAGGGCGCGCGCGGCGGCCGTCCGGCAGGAGCCATTCGCCGACCAGAGCGGGAACGATGTCCGCATCGTGCGCATCGACGAGCTGGCCGCGCTTGGTGTCGAAGGCGAGCGGATGGCCGGCCTGGTCGCGCGCGAACAGGCCATCCTCCGCGCCACCCGGATCGTCGATCACCAGCCAGGGCGCGTTGGTGTAGCGCACCAGATATTCCGCGTCGACGCGCTCGGCGCGTAGCAGCTCGTGAATCAGCGCGAGCACCAAAAGGCCGTCGGTGCCCGGCCGCAGCCCGAGCCACTCGTCGGCGATCGCGGAATAGCCGGTGCACACCGGGTTGACCGAGACGATTTTCGCCTGGCCGCGCGATTTGAGCCGGCCGAGCCCGATCTTGAGCGGGTTCGAGCTGTGGTCCTCGCACACGCCGAACAGCATCAGATAGCGTGTGTGGTCCCAGTCCGGCTCGCCGAACTCCCAGAACGAACTGCCAATCGAATAGAACCCGGCGGCGGCCATGTTGACCGAACAGAAGCCGCCATGGGCGGCGTAGTTCGGCGTGCCGAATTGCTTCGCCCACCAGCCGGTCAAGGCCTGCGATTGGTCGCGCCCGGTAAAGAAGGCGAGCTTGCGCGGATCGCTCTTGCGCGCGGCGTCGAGCCATCCGCTCGCCACAGTCAACGCCTCGTCCCAACTGATTTCCTTGAAGCGGCCTTCGCCGCGTTCGCCAATGCGAAGCAGCGGCGCGCTTAGCCGCGCCGGCGAGCGATGCTGCATGATGCCGGCGGCGCCCTTGGCGCAGAGGACGCCGCGATTGACCGGATGATCCGGATTGCCGTCGATATAGCGCACCCGTCCGCCGTCGAGATGGACGCGGATGCCGCAGCGACAGGCGCACATATAGCAGGTCGTGGTCTTGACCTCGCCCGATACGCGCGGCGAGGTCGCGACGTTGGCCGGTTCGCTCGAGAACAAGGCGCGAAAATCGACCACTTGAACCTCGTCGGCCAGCTTGGCCGATTCCCCGCCGAGCTTAGACAGCATCGCGCCTGCTTGCCAGCACCGAGGTCACCGCTGCCCCTGTCGTGCCACCGTTTTGTTTTCGACGGGTCGGCCGGGGGCGCTCGTTAGATCGTCAAGTGACGCGAGCGCGCCACCGGTCATGAGCAAGCGAAGGAGGACGGAACATGGCGGCGAGACTCTCGACGCTTTCAAGCGTGGCGATGGCCCTCATGATGGCAGCCTTGAGCGCTCTGCCGGTCGCGCCGGCGCTGGCGCACAGCTCAGCCTCTTGGGACGACGATGACCGGCCGCGCCATCGCGGCAAGGGCCACCACGATCGCGGCCGCCATCATGGTCGCGGTCACGGTCACGGTCACCAACATGGCGGACACGGGGTGCCCCACCCGAACGTCCATTACGTGCCGCCGCCTCACTTCGTCTATTTGGCGCCGCCGCCGCGCCATCACCGCCAGCGCGTCGCCGCCTATCCGGTTTCGGCGGTCTACATCACGATCGGTGGGCAACCGTGCCGAGATTATCGGGCATCGTTTTGGATTCGCGGCATGGTGAGGGTCGGCAGCTGCACCGCCTGTCTATTCCCTGACGGCGCTTGGCGCGTGTTGGATTAGACCGTCATGGTCGCGCACGGCGACACGCTATTCCATGCCCATCTTTTCGCGCGTGTAGCCGGCCGGCGGCTGAAAGATGGTTGAATCGATATCGGCCTCTTCGGCGCTTTTCAGCACCGTTTCGCTGGTTGTCTTGCCGTCGGCGAGCTCCCGATCGACAACCGGAAAGCCGTTGATCTTCTCGAAGACCTCGATCGGGTTCTCACCGGCCATCATGGCGATGTTGCCGAACGCTTCCTGCCAGAACACGGCCATGGCCTTGAAGGCCTCACGCGTGTCTTCGCCGCCGGCCACCTCGTCCCAATCGGTCACCCACATCTCGCTCAGCACGACACCGTCTTGCACCTCTTCGTATTTGACCGTGTCATAGCCGTGTTGCTCGCCGCGCTCCTTGGTCTTGCGGTATTCGGTCGCCGGAATTTTCGGCGCCTGCGATTGGTTCTTCGGCGCGGCGGCCCCCATCTGCTGGCGCATCATCTTCTCGATTTCGGCGCGCTCCTCGGCCGGGACGTCCTTGAGCGCCTCCTGCAGCATGGCCTCTATGCCCGCGGCGTTGTCACCGCCTTCGCCACCGCCACCGCCACCGCCACCGCCCATCATGTCGCCCATGGCCTTGAGCGTTTCCTTGTCCATGATCGTGTAGGTCTTCGCGTTATGGTCGATCCCGAGCATTTCGCCGCGCTCGCCGAGGAAGATGAACTGGTCTGGCGCGGCACCGGCGCTGTCGGCGTTGCCGGGCAGCTCGATTCTTGCCCTCGATCGACATGCGCGAGACCTCGACCTGCTCAGGCTTGTCCGCGTAGGTCGTCTCCATCACGTAGATCGCGCCGGCTTGAGCCAGGCCGAACGGCAGCAAACAAAAACTGGCGAGCGCCAAGACGGGTAGGTGGAACCGCATATGCGCGTTCTCCGTGGTTCGAGCTGGCCGAGAATCGAGCCGCCGGCGTTTGTCACATCGGCGGTGGCGGTCGCAAAGCTGATCACGCGACCGGCAGCCATTCCCCCGCCGGTTTCAGTTTTTTCGCCTCGGGAATGATCTGCTCGCCGAAGCGTGCGATTTGATCCTCCAAATCCTTTAATTTTCCTTTCTCGGTTTCCATCAGCATGCAGACGACCATCGAATAGCCCGCCTTGGCGAAGCGCTCGAGATCGCTCAGCACCTGCTCGGGCGTGCCGGTGCAGAGCCGGCGCGGTCTTGCTTTCGAGAACGCGTCATTGCCGTCGGTCACGCGTGCGCCCGCGGCGGCCAGCATGTGGAATTGACGGGTGTCGCGACCGATCTTGGCGGCCTCTGCGCGAATGATGTCCTGCAAATTGGCGTAACGCGCCGGATCGCCATGCGGGTCGAGATAAAGCGGGTAGAGGCCGTCACAAAGTTGGATGGCGCGCTTCACGCCGGCTGGCGTCGCGCCGCCGAACACGATCTTCGGGCGCGGCTTCTGATAGGGCTTCGGGTCCATCGATAGATTTTCGAAGCGATAATGTTTGCCGGCATAACTGACGACTTCGTCGGTCCAGCAATGCTTGTAGATTTCGATGCACTCGACCGTACGCTCATTGCGTTCGGCATAGTCGATGCCGACCGAGGCGTATTCCTCCGCCATCCAACCGGCGGCGACGCCAAGCATCAGCCGGCCCTTGGACAGCTGGTCGATCGTCGCGAACTGCCGCGCATCGGACAGAGGATGCCGATAGGGCGCGATCAGGCACGAAGTGCCGAGCTTGATCTTGGTTGTCGAGACCGCGACCGCGGCCATGCAGACGGCCGCGTCCATCATGTTGTGGCGCGCTTGATAGGCGCGCGTGCCGGTGATGTTCGCGGTGTGGGCGCTGGTCGAGGCGCCCGGCATTGAAACGTGATCGGGAAACCACAGCGAGTGGAAGCCCGCCTGCTCGGCAAGTTGCGCCACGCGCACCGGCTGCATCTGATCGACCGCGACGTGGCTCAGATAGATGCTCGCTTCGTCGCGCCAGGAAAAGCCATGCGTGTTCGCGTAAAGACCGACTTCCATCGGACGTACCTCTTGTTGCGTGTTTGTGATCTAAGCGAGAAGCCGTTTTGCCGCATCGGCTTTGCGGCCATAGGCCTTGAGCCCGGCCGGCGTCACGAAGCGATCGAGCAGATCGTCGCGGAGCTTGGCGTCGCTGCGCTTTTTGGGATTGCCATAACCGCCACCGCCGGGTGCGTGAAGCAGCAATTGATCGCCACGTTCGAGCCGTATGTTGATGAACTTGGTGGGACTCACGGTGCCATAGGCCTCGACGAACGTCAGGAAGCGTTTGTCGCCGCGCCGCTTGACATAGATACCGGCCGCGCCGCCCGACTTGCCGCCATAGAGCCCCCAGGGCCCCTTGTCCATTCGGTCGAGGAGCGCGCTCAGCGTGACGGTGGGCGCCGTCACCTCGAACAGCCGGCGGACGCCGAGCCCACCACGGTGAAGGCCGGCGCCGCCCGAATCCGGGCGCAGCGAATATTCGAGCACGCGCAAGGGAAACCGTGTCTCGAACACCTCGCTCGGCGTCGAGCGCACCGTCGAGCCGTGCGCGATGCATTGCGCGTTGTTGCCGTCGCGATCGGGTCGGCCGCCCCAGCCACCGCCATCGAGCTGGTAGTGGGTCCAGAATTCGCCGGTGTCGGGATGCGTGCCACCCATCAAGAGATTGCACGCCGTGCCGCCTTCAGCCGCGCCGACCTTGCCCGGCATCGCCTTCGCCATGGCACCCTGAATGCACGCGATGATGCGCGGCTGGCCCTCGGTGTTGCCGGCCACGCTCGGCGCCGGGAACTGCGGATTGACCAGCGTGCCCGGCGGGGCGATCACCTTGAGCGGGCGGAAGATGC
>CAMDDO010000099.1 GCA_945892755.1 Rhizobium sp. Q54
AGTCGAGCTTGCGCATGACCAGCCGAATCAAATCGGGTTCCGGCGTGCGCGGGCTGCCGACGATCGAGACTTCGTGCAAGGTCACGGCGTCAATCGCGGTGACTTTTACATAGTCGCCGATCTGACGGAATTCGAGCAGCACCTCGCGCTCGCCGATTTTTCTACGTTCCATGACCGGCCTCGTTCAAGCCAAGTCGAACACGGCAATTCACCGGTTGAAATCATGACCCGGTCAATACCGTGCCACGAAGTCCCTTCCCCGATTCGGAGGATGACCCTTGATCGAGCGAAGGGCAAGGCACACGCCGGCCTATCGTGATCTTCCTGCGAATTTAGGCAACGCGAAATTGACCAGATACAATCCCGCGCACATCAGCGCGAGCGCCGCCCAAATCCAGACACTCGGTCGATCGCCAAAGAACCACATGCCGAAGCCAAGCCCGGCCAGCGTTGCAATATAGTTCGAGGTCGAGAACACCACGGGCCCGGCGCGGCGAATAATCTCGAATACCAACACATAGGTCAGCGCGTTATTGGCCATGGCCGCTATGGTGGCCCAATCGGCGTCGCTGAACGGCGCTGGAAAGGCCCAGAACTCACCGCTCACTGCCATCGCAATCGCGGAATAGATGGCCGAGAAGCCGAGCAGGCCGAAGCCCAGCGGCAATGAACCCGCGGCCGGCGGGCGTATCAACGCGATGATCACAGCATTCAACGCGTAAGTGAGCGGCGCGACCAGCCCGAGCGCGACCCAGCCAACCATATCGGGCGACGGCAGGCTGGTGCGCGGCAGAAGAACCAACAACACGCCCGCGAAACCCAGCAATATGCCAAACGCGCGGCGCCAACCAAACCGATCGATGCGCAGCGTCAGGGCCAAGAGGTAAACCAAGATGGGGACGAGGGTCAGCCCAAGGCTGAGCACGCCCGACGGTACTTTGGGCGCAACGAAGGCGAGCACGGCATAAGGCAGAGCGAGATTCAGCATGCCGGTGATGGCATAGACCCGGAGATGACCCCATTTGAGGCTCGGCCATTGGCGGAAGGCGGCGCACAACAACAGAACGATCCCAGCCGCGCCAAGCGACTGCCAAAACACATAGGCGAAAACCGGCACGCCATCGCCCATGGCCGTCACATTGATCGAATAGACGATGCCGAATGAGAGGCCGAGCACGAACAACAGGCCGATCGTGACGGGTGCGGTGGCCGTGGTGGACCCCGATGGGTTCTTCGTCATGCCTGCCCTCCCCCGCGTCAGCTTGGAGCCGCCTCTCCCAGGTGATAGATACTAGAGTGAATTCAACCGATTGAGCCAAGGAGTTCGGCCGTGAGCCACCCCGCCCCGACCAAGCCCGCCAGCCCATCTTCCAAGGGTGGAAAGCCCGCCTTCCAGTGGGATGATGCGTTCCTGCTCGACGACCAATTGAGCGAGGACGAACGCCTGGTGCGCGACACCGCCCGCGACTATGCGCAGGAGAAGCTGCTGACCCGGGTGATCGAGGCTAATCGACACGAGCGCTTCGACCGCGAGATCATGAACGAGATGGGCGCGCTTGGCCTGTTGGGCTCGACCATCCAGGGCTATGGCTGCGCGGGCGTGAATTACGTGTCCTATGGCCTGGCCGCGCGCGAGGTCGAACGCGTGGATTCCGGTTATCGCTCGGCAATGAGCGTGCAATCGAGCCTCGTGATGCACCCGATCTACGCCTATGGCTCCGAGATGCAGAAACAGAAATATCTTCCCAAACTGGCGACCGGCGAATGGGTCGGTTGTTTCGGCCTGACCGAACCCGATCATGGCTCCGATCCGGGCGGCATGACGACACGTGCAAAGAGCGCGCCGGGCGGCTTCAAGCTGTCGGGCGCGAAAAATTGGATCACCAATTCGCCGATCGCGGATGTTTTCGTAGTCTGGGCCAAAAACGACGAAGGCGTCATTCGCGGGTACATTTTAGAGAAAGGCATGAAGGGCCTCGCCGCGCCCAAGATCGAGGGCAAGTTTTCACTGCGCGCCTCTGTCACCGGCATGATCCAGATGGACGAGGTCTTCGTGCCGGCCGACAATGAATTGCCCAATGCGAGCGGACTCGGCGGCCCATTCGGCTGCCTTAACCGCGCGCGCTATGGCATTGCTTGGGGCGCGCTCGGCGCCGCCGAATTTTGCTGGATGCAAGCGCGGCAATATACGCTCGACCGCAAGCAATTCGGCCGTCCGCTCGCCGCCAATCAGTTGATCCAGAAAAAACTCGCCGACATGCAGACCGAAATTTCCATCGGGCTTCAAGCGTGCCTGCGCGTTGGCCGCTTGTTCGACGAAGGCCGTATGGCCCCTGAGATGATCTCGCTGATCAAACGCAATTCATGCGGCAAGGCGCTCGATATCGCGCGCGTCGCGCGCGATATGCATGGCGGCAATGGCGTGTCGGACGAATATCATGTGATCCGCCATGTCATGAACCTCGAGGCGGTCAACACCTATGAGGGCACGCATGACGTCCACGCCCTTATTCTGGGCCGCGCGCAAACGGGGATTCAGGCGTTCACGGGCTAGACGCGCTCGATCGTCACCTCGACACCATGGACGCAGGTGCTCTCGCCCATATCGCTCTTGAGACCGGGGTTGAGCGCGTTCACGTTGAGGCGCGAGCCGCCTTCGAGTTTCGGCCAGCGGCCCTTGTAACTGAGCGCGGCGCCTTCCGGCACGACATCATCGACGGCAAGGATGAGATCGAGGCTGCCGGTGCGATTTGAAAGACGCACGCGATCGCCACGCTTGAGCCCGCGCGCCGCAGCATCCTTCGGGTTGAGCGTGACGCTCGCGGACCCAAGTTGCTTCGCGATCTTGGCGTCATTGGCGTAGGAATCGTTCATCAACCAGGGCGAGGCCGGCGTGAGCAGGCGAAGCTGGCCATCCTTTGGCCGATCGTCGACGCTGGGCTCGGGAACCCGGGAGAAGCCGTCTTTCTCAGCCTGGGCCGAGGCGATTTCGATCTTGCCCGAGGGCGTCGGGAATTTGAAATCGGCGAATTGAATGACAGGCTCCGCGGTTGGGAACACCGTGCCCTTCGCCTTGAATTCGTCAAACGAGCCCTTGATGCCGACCTGGCGCATGACATTCGCGATGATCGCGTCATCGCTCTCATAGAGTTCGGCTTCGCTATAGCCCATGGCGAGCGCGAGACGGCGGAAAATTTCCTGATTCGGCAGTGTCTCGCCCATCGGCTCCATCACCTTGGCCTGCGCCGAGAACGACATGTTGAAATAGCCAGAGACCAAATCGTCATGTTCGAGAAACGACGCCGCCGGAAGAACATAATCCGCGAAGTCGGTCGTATCGGTCGGGAAAATATCGACCACGACATTCAGAAGGTCCTCGCGCTTGAGCGCATTGTGCAAGCGCTTCTGTTCGGGGCTTGAGGCCGCCGGGTTGATGTTCCAGCAGAAGAACGCGGCGCTCTTTGCCTTGTCTTCGAGGCGCGCCGCCAAATCCATCTGGCTGAACGTCGGCACGCCGGTGTTGAGCGAGGCGCCCGTGACGTAGCCCATGTCGACGCCCTTGCGCTTTTTGCCATTGAGATAGAGGAGCCCTGCGCCCGGTTTGGCATAATTGCCGGTAATCGCCGGTAGAAGCGACACCGCACGGATAATATTGCCGCCCTTTTGTTGGCGCTGCAGTGCCTGACCGAGCCATAAGAGCGAAGGCCCGGCGCCATAGAGCTTCGCGGCCGCCTCGATTTGGGCGGCGGGAACACCGGTCATCGCCTCGCCCCAAGATGGCGTGTAATGCTCAAGCCTCGGCTCGAGTTCGTTCCACCCGATCGTCGCCTTGTCGATGAAGGCGCGGTCGATGCGGCCATCGCGCGTCAAGACATGCATCATGGCGAAAGCAAGCGCGGCGTCGGTGCCTGGAAATGGTTGGAGATGAAGATCAGCCGCCTCCGCGGTCGGGTGGCGGACGGGATCGACCACGATCACTTTCGCTGGGGTTTCCTTCAACCAATGTTTGTGCGCGTGCGGCGCGGAGGCCGACGGATTGGCCCCCCAGACCAAAATACACGAGGAGTCTTTCGCCGTGCGCGGGTCGAAGCCGATCGCCGACGAGCCGATCACGTAACCGAGGGCGACATGGCCGGCCATGTTGCACACCGTATCGGGCTCGACTTCTTGCGCGCCGAGCCGATAGAAAAAACGCAGCGGGAAATTACCGGCGATCACGGCACAGGTGCCGGTATAATGGGCGTGGACGATGCGCGTCGCCGGCCCCGTGCCGATAATCTCTTTCAACCGCGTCGCGATACCGCCGATCGCCTCATCCCACGACACGGGTGCAAAACGCCCCTCGCCCTTGGCGCCGATGCGCTTCAAGGGCTGGGTCAGGCGCGCCTTTGGGTCGAGGAAAATGCCGTTATAGGCCAGGGCGCACTTGCCGCAGAGGGCGCCGCGGCTGACATAATGATCCGGGTCGCCCACGATTTTGGTAACCCGGCCCTTGCGCTTGATGACCGAGATTCCGCAAGCATCATAGCAATCTCGGGGACAGGTGGTCTTGAGGATCTCTTTGTCGAATATCATGCGCCTCTCCGCTGCCTCGCCCGGGCCGATGTGGGACCGACATGCTGGCAGGTCATGACGCCGAAGGAAAGCCGATGAAGAAACCCGAACGCCCGCGATCCTCCATCGTGCTTCACACAATCGGGCACTCCAACCACCCGATCACGCGTTTTGTCGGGCTGCTCGAAGGGGCATCGATCGAAAAATTGGTCGATGTGCGCTCGCACCCTGGCTCGCGTTTTCATCCCCAGTTTAACAAAGCCGCGCTCGCGAATGCGCTCAAGGCCCGGGGGATCGCCTATTATTGGTTGGGCGAGGCGCTCGGCGGCAAGCCGAAGAATAGTCGGCTATTGGCCGAGGATGGTCGCCCCGATTACCAGAAGATGGCGGCCACGCCGGCCTTCGGGACTGGGATCGAGGCGCTCATGGCGCTGGCGGGGGACGGCCCCTGCGCCATCATGTGTGCGGAGGAGGATCCCGCGCGTTGCCATCGCACGCTATTGGTCGCGCCCGCGTTGATGCCATGCGGATTGACCATTCGTCACATCAGAGGCAACGGTCGGATTTTTGAGTTCGCCCCCTCCGTGCCAATGATGATGAGACATCGTCCCCCCGGAAGATTACCCTTGAGGGCGTAGGTGAGACATCGACATGGCTATGCCCCGCATGACTGCGAGAGACCTCCGCTCCGCCGGTGGCGCTGAACCCGAGGAAGGCCGTAGGCCGACGCTGGTTTCAGCGCCACCGGCGACGTCACCTGAGCTTCTGACCCGGCCTCGCCGGCGGACGTTCACGGCAGCGGACAAGCTTCGCATCCTGGGCGAGATCGATCGCGCGGCCCCCGGCGGCATTGGCGCGATCCTGCGGCGCGAGGGTCTCTATTCCTCGGCCCTGACGGACTGGCGTCGGCAGCGGGACGCCGGCGCCTATCAAGCCCTCGAAGCGGTCAAACGCGGGCCCAAGCGCGCCGAGCCCAACGCGCTGGCGGCCGATCACGCCCGGTTGCTGCGCGACAACAAGCGCCTGACGCTCCAGCTGCAGCGCGCCGAAGCGGTCATCGATATCCAAAAAAAAGTGGCTTTGCTGCTGGGCCTGCCGATCGCCAGCGACGAGAGATCATGATGGACGCCTTGGCGGCCCTGGAGCCGAGCCAGGCCGTGACCACCGCCGCCTGCACGGCGCTGGGTCTGGCTCGCGCCACGTTCCATCGGCGTCGGCGCGCGGCGACGCGGCCGGTTGTGACGCCGCGCCCGCGGCCCAAACCCGCGCGGACGCTGGCGGCCGATGAACGCCAAGCCGTCATCGACCTGCTGCGGGAGCCGCGCTACGTCGATCAGACCCCCGCGGAGGTCTATGCAATCCTTCTCGACCAGGGCCTCTACCATTGCTCGATCCGCACCATGTATCGGATCCTCCATGAGCATGGCGAAGTGACGGAACGCCGCCGCCAGCTCCGCCATCCCGTCTACGCCAAGCCCGAGCTCATCGCCGACAGCCCAAACCAGGTCTGGTCCTGGGACATCACCAAGCTGATGGGCCCGGCGAAATGGACCTACTTCTATCTCTACGTCATCATCGACATCTACAGCCGAAGGGTCGTCGGCTGGTCGGTTGCCGACACCGAAAGCGCCGCTCTCTTCAAGCCGCTGTTCGAGGATGCCGCCGACAAGCACGCCATCGCCCCCGACCAGCTGACCCTGCATGCCGACCGCGGCCCCGCCATGACCGCCAAGGCGACAGCCCTCCTGCTCGCCGACCTGAGCATCACCAAGTCGCATAGCCGGCCCTACACCTCCAACGACAACCCCTTCTCGGAGAGCCACTTCAAGACCCTGAAATACCAGCCGCAGTTCCCCAAGCGGTTCGGCTGCATCCAGGACGCCAGGACCTTCTGCCGAGCATTCTTCGACTGGTACAACCGGGACCACCACCATCTCGGCATCGGTCTGATGACACCCGACCAGGTCCATTATGGACAGGCCGGCGCCGTCTATCACGCCCGCCAGAAAACTCTCGACCGCGCATTCCAGAAAAACCCAGGCCGCTTCGTCAACAAGACCCCGCAGCCACCCCAGAAACCAACAGCCGTCTGGATCAATCCACCAACCAACAAGCTCGCCAACCAAGCCTAAATTACAAAGCCGGCCGTCTCATTGTCGTTGACACGTTCCG
>CAMDDO010000100.1 GCA_945892755.1 Rhizobium sp. Q54
GGTCAGGATCAAATCGGGCGATTCTTGTGCGGCGATGCCGGCGAGGCAGCGCGCGAGCGTGACCGCATCGGCCTCGGCAAGCGCCTCGTGCCAGACGCGCACCGCGCGGTGCGCGCCCTTGGCGAGCGCGCGCCGAAGCGTTTCCTCCGCGCCCTCGGGCCCGATCGTCACCGCCACCACTTCGCCCGCGCCCAGACGTTCGGTCACGCGCAGGGCCTCTTCAAGCGCGGCGTCGTCCCATTCGTTCAGCGCGTAGTCGAGCAAATCCTCGCGCACGCGCCGGCCATCCGGCGTGAAGCCGATGGTATCGCCGAGCCGGGCGACGTGCTTGACCGCGACCAGAATGCGCGTGCCGGTCTTGGCGGGCACGTCGTAGGGCGGCAGCACGGCCGGCGTGACCGGGCGCGGTGCGCTCGCCGCCTCGCGCGGCATCGGCGCCACGGGCACCTCGACACGCGGTGCCGGCTCGGCCGCGCGCGGCTCGACCGTCGACGCCACGACGTGCGGCGTCGGCTCGCGCGGTGCCCCGAGATTGAGGCTCTTCAGGTCGACCGCCTCGGCCACCAGCTCGGCCAGATCCTCGACCACGAAGTCCTGCTCGTGGCCGCTCGTCTTGCGCGCGTCCTCGAACATGGTGAGGTCCTTCGGGCAGCAGACCACGAAGCCGTCGAGCCGGCCGAGCGCCGCCGCCTCATGCATGCGGTTCTCCGACGGCCGCTCGCGACCGGGTGGATCGGTCATCCAGATGCGGCCGCCGCCGGCGCCGCAGCAGAACGAGTTGTCGCGGTTGCGCGGCATTTCGATCAGCTCGCAGCCGATCAGCGACAACACGCGGCGCGGTGCATCATATTCGCCGTTCAGACGGCCGAGATGGCAGGGATCGTGCAGCGTGACGCGCTTGCCGAGCGGCTTGATGACCTTGAGCCGGCCTGCCTCGAGGAGATCGGCAAGCACGGCGCTGTAATGCTGCACCGGGGAGAGAGCGCCGAACTCGCGATACTCGTTGCGCAGCGTGTTCAGGCTGTGCGGATCGGTCGTGACGATGCGCGCGAACGGCTTGGCCGCCGCCATGGCGGCAAAATTCTTTTCGACCAGGCTCTCGAACAATCCCTCCTCGCCGACCCGGCGCACGTCATTGCCGGCGCTGCGCTCGGCGTCGTAGAGGATGCCGAAATCGAGCCCGGCGGCGCGAAATAGCCGTGCGACGGTCTGGCTCACCTTCTGATTGCGCGGCTCGAACGAGGCATAGTCACCGACGAACCAGAGCAGCTCGGCCGGCTCGGCGCGAATGTCCTTGACCGGGAAGTCGAGCGCCTTGGTCCAACCGCCGCGCGCGCGTGGGCTTTCGCCGAAGCTGTTGCCACGTCCCGCTACATTATCGATCGCGGCGCGCAGCGTTGGCTCCATCGCTCCTTGTTCAACCAGGGCGCGGCGCATGCCGACGATCATCGCCGGGTGCTCGATGCCGACCGGGCAAACCGTCTGGCAGGCGCCGCACGAGCGACACGCCCACAGCGTCTCCAGCTTGATCACATCGCCGATCAGGCGGAGATCGGGGCGTGGCCGGCCTTGGGTTGCCTCGGCGTGCGCGCGAAGATCGAGGATCAGATCGCGCGGACTCAAGGGAGCGCCGACGGCACGTGCGGGACAGGCCTCATGACAACGCCCGCATTTGGTGCAGGCGTCGAAATTGAGCAGCGCCGGCCACGAAAACTGCTCGATCGAGGCGATGCCGACGGCAGCCCCGGCCTCGACCGTCGGCGGCACGCGCGGCAATCGGCGGAGCGCATCAGGGTCGCGCGTCATCAAGCTTCCGAGCACCGCGATCATGTGCTTCGCCTTGTGCCAGGGCAGTGCCGCGATGAAGGCAAGCGCGAGCACACCGTGCGCCCACCAATTGACCCGACGCAACGCGGCGGCGCCGGCCTCGTCGAGCCCGAGGCCACTCAAGATTTGCGCGCCGAGCCAACCAACCGGCGACCAGGCCGCCCAGGCCGGGCGATCGACCAGGAGGCCGGCCGATTCTTGCAAAAAGCCCGACATCACGATCAGCGCGAGCACGACCAGGAACGCGACATCCTCGCGCCGCCAGCGCTCGGCGCGCGGGCGGAGCGCGGCCTCGCCGGCATAGGTTCGCCGGTAGTCGAGCTTCGCAGGCCGTATTCGATAGCGGCGCCACGCCAGCAGAGCCAAGCCACCAAGAAACGCGACACCGGCGAGATCGGCGATCAGACTGAATGCCAGATAGAACCAACCATGCCAAAACGTCACGCCAAACGCGGGCTCGGTGATCTCGTATTCGACCGTAATGATCGAGGTCGCGATGAACAGTAAAAAGAAGCCGTAAAACACGGGCATATGATCGCGCCCCACCGCGCGATCACGCCGGCGCACCGTGCGATGCGAGAACACGTCGATGACCATGCGCCCGAGCCCGGACCAAAGCCGGAGCGGCACCGGGCTCTTCCGGCCGCGTGCGTATTTGACGAGGTGACGCGCGACGCCGATCAGAAAGCAGGCAATCGCCGCCCACGCCACGCCGTAGAATACGTCGTAGCCGAGCCGATCGATTCCCCAGAAGAGCTCTCGGGTTTCCACGCTGCACTTAGCCCCGATCGCTTTGGCGGAAATCGGACCTTCGCATGATGGAGTGTGACCTGAACCGCCTAAGACGCAGTGGTGATACCAAGATAGGTGCGCTGGACTTCATCGTTCTCGCGAAGCTCGGCCGCCGGCCCTTCGAGTGCGATGCGTCCGGTCTCCATCACATAGGCTTTTTGGGCAAGCGCCAGGGCGAGGCGCGCGTTCTGTTCGACCAGAACGATCGTGCGGCCCTCCTCGTGGAGTCGGCGGATAATCCGCGCAATCTCCCGGCACATGATCGGCGACAGTCCGAGCGAAGGCTCATCCATCAGAATCACCTTCGGCTTCGACATCAGCGCCCGACCCATTGCGAGCATTTGCTGCTCGCCGCCCGAGAGCGTACCGGCCAACTGTTTCTCACGTTCCTTCAGACGCGGGAATCGAGTGAAAACATCCTCATAGTCGTTGCGCAGCTCGGTGCCGCTCTTGCGGAGAAAGGCACCCATCTCGAGATTCTCGCGCACCGTCATATAGGGAAAGACGCGCCGCCCCTCCGGTACGTGCGCGATCCCGAGTTCGGCGATCCGCTCTGGGGCCATGCCGTTGATCCGCTGACCACGCAACCGGATCTCGCCAGCGCTCGGTCGCTCGAGGCCAGAGATCGCGCGCAATGTCGTGGTCTTGCCGGCTCCGTTCGCACCGATCAACGTCACGATCTCGCCTTCCCCAACGCCGATCGTGATGCCGCGGACCGCTGCGATCTTTTGGTAGTGTACGGAGACGTTGTCGAGCTCAAGAAGCAAAGCCATCGTCCTCCAGGATGTTGTCGGACCCGAGATAGGCTTCGATGACTTCCTGGTTCGAAACGATCTCCTTTGGAGCGCCCTCGGTGAGCTTGTGTCCGAAATTCAGAACGGTGATGTACTCGCAAAGACCCATAACCGTTCGCATGTCATGTTCGACGAGCAAAATCGTGATCTTCCACTCGTCGCGCAGTTTGCGAATCAGCTCAGTCATGCGAGCCGTTTCCTGCGGGTTCATCCCTGCCACCGGCTCATCCAGCATCAGAAGGCGAGGCTCGGTCGCGAGCGCCATCGCGACGCCGAGAGCCCGCTGATGGCCATGAGGCAAATTATGTGACAGCTCGTTCTTGATGTCGGCAAGACCGATGAACTCGAGAATCTCAAGAGCACGCGCCTCGTGTGCCTTCTCCATGCGGCGCGCGGTTCCGAAAACAGCGCCCAGCAGGCTTTCATTGGCAAGCAAATGGCGCGCGATCGAAACGTTCTGCAGCACCGTGAAATCCTTGAACAAGGCGGTGCGTTGAAAGGTGCGCACTCCGCCTTTCGCGGCGATACGGCTCGGTCGGAGTCCGGAGATCCGTTCGCCGTTCAAGAAGACTTCGCCACTGGTCGGTTTGTACGTACCGGAGATAACGTTGAACAGTGTGGTCTTTCCGGCTCCATTTGGGCCGATGATGCCGCGAATCTCGCCCTCCTCGACGCTGAGATCGAGGTCGGAGACAGCCTTGAGACCGCCGAAGTGTTTGCTCAGACCTTTGGTTTCAAGAAGTGCCATGGCCGGTCGCTCGTCAGGTCCGCGCCACGAAGGTCGTCAGCCAGCGCCGAACCCGCGCGAGCTGTTCGACCGGCGATCGGCAAAGGGTTGGGCCGATCTTCGGCAACAGGCTCTCGAGCCCGCCAGGCAGAAAGATCAGGAAGAGAATGAGGATCGCGCCGAACATCAGCGGGCGCCACTCGAGCAATGGACGGGTCCACTCAAACGCGATGGTCACCACGATCAGTCCGATGATTGGTCCCCAAAACGTCACCGCGCCGCCGACAACCACCCAAATGATCAGGTACACCATTTGCGTCAGATCGAAATTGCGTGGGTCGATCGCACCCATGTGAAAGGCGAGGAGGCCGCCCGCGATGCCGGCAAAGAAGGCGCCCGTGATAAAAGCAAAGCTTCTGTGGTGTGCCACATTGATGCCGACGCATTCTGCCAGCATTTCGTCACCGTGAATCGCCTTCCACGCGTTGCCCATGCGGGATTTGTCGATCCGATAGAGGATCGTGAGCGAGATCAGCGCCACAATGAAACAGGTGAAGTAGTAGGGAATCGAGGAACCCAACTTGAGGCCCAGAATCTCCGGCGAGGGGATGTTGATAATGCCGCGCGCCCCGCCGAACGGAAACTGCACCTTGACCCAGATGAGGCGCACGAGTTCGCCAAACGCAAACGACGCAATGAAAAAGCCGAAGCCGGCCGTTCGCAACAACGGTACGATGAAGGCCGCACCCACCAACGCGGCGACGATGCCGGCCATCGGCACGACGACGCCGAACGGCAGCCCGGCATGCTTGGCAATCAGAGCGGCGCCATAAGCGCCAGCTCCCATCAGCACAATGTGCGCGAAGCTCCAGTCGCCGGTCGTCGTGATCAGCCTGTAGCTTGTCACCATGATCAGGTTGATGAAGAAGACCATCGTCATCTCGCGATGATACGGCCTCATTTCAAACGGCAGCACGCAGAGCACCGCTAGTGTCAAACCGAGCACCAGCCAAGGCCCGAGGCGGCGGAGCCGCTCTCTTCTAGAGTCGACCACGGTTCCCATCGTGCGAGGATCGCTAGGCGCGCTCACGGCCCATGATTCCTTTTGGTCGGAGGATCAACGTGACCGCCATGAATACGACGCCGACCATAGTTGCGATCAGGTTGTCGGCCAGCGTGGTGACGAAGGTGTGAATGAAGCCGAGAAGCACCGCGGCGATGATGGCGCCTTCGATGCTGGCCATGCCGCCGACAATGACCACGATGAACGCAATCAGCACAACGCCATGGCCGATGTAGGGCGTGACGGGAAGAATTGGCGCCATCAGCGCGCCGGCGAGGCCCGCCGACGCTCCAGCCAGCGCCATGGCGAGCGCGGTCATGCGGTTGATCCTGATGCCCTGCAGAGCCGCGATCTCGGGATCCTGGGCGCAGGCCCTGAGTGCCTTGCCAAACTTGGTGCGATACAGGAAGTAGCGCAGCGCGAGCAGCATCGCGAAGGCGCAAGGGATGATGATCAGACGCTGCCAGCCCAGATTGGCGTCGCCGATTTCGGCGGTCCCGGCATAAGGAGTCGGGACGCCCTTGGCGATGCCGACGCCCCAGATCCGCCCCGCGGCGACCTGCAGAACGAAGGCCAGGCCCGCCGTCGCCATGAAGCCCGCGAGGACGTTACGTCGCGTCGGCCTGAAGATGAAGCGCTCGGTCAACAGCCCGAGCAAGGCGACGATGGGGACCGCCAGAACCACGGCCAGCGGAAACGGCAGGCCGAGCAGCCCATACAGCACGTAGACGCAATAGGCGCCGACCATGAAGAACTCGCCATGGGCGAAGTTCGCCATCTTCATGACGCCGAACGCGAGCGCGAGCCCGACCGCCACGAGCGCGTAGATCGAGGACGCCACCACGGAGTTCAAGAGCGTTTGAATCAGGGTCGCGCTGTCCATCAGACGAGGCTCTCAAGGTCGATGCCGATCATGCGGGAAACGAGTCTCGGCCGGTGCCAACGGCGGCCATGCCTCGAACCGGCGCAGCGGATAGACGCCGGGGCGGCGAGAAGAGTCGATGTCTTCCCTCCGCCCCGGTGGGTTCTTGACTATCGCTATTGCCGCTGATCCCACATCTGACCACGGGCTCTCACCTCGCCGATGATCGTATCCTTGTGGGCGGCGAACCACGGCTCGAAGCGCATCATCGACACGATGCGCTTGCATTTGCAGTTCGGATCGAACTGGCTGATCGCAATCGGGTGCGACATCATGTTCCGCGTGCCGAACATGTCCTCGCCGGAAATGATCGCCGGCCCCTCGATCGTCATGATCGAGGTCTCGGCTCGGATCGCCTCCAAAATCTTGTCGGGATCGAGCGTGCCCG
>CAMDDO010000101.1 GCA_945892755.1 Rhizobium sp. Q54
GCCACGATTTCCGCAACTGCCGACTTGAACCAAAACGGAGTCCTCGAAACCGTGCCACGAAAGACGTCGCTGACATGCCACAGCATCCGGAACCAGGCGGGCCGACTGTCCAGCGCGTAGTAGATATAGACGAGCATCGGCGCGCCGGGCTTCAGCGCCTTGACGCAAGCGATGAGGCCGGCTTGGGGATCGGGCAGATGATGAAGCACCCCGAGGCTATAGCCGAAATCCATGCTGCCATCGGCGAACGGCATGCCATCGATCGGGGCCTCATGGGTGCTCACGTTACCTACGCCGATAAGGTTTTGCCGCGCGACGCTCAGGGCGTCCGCGCTGGCGTCAATGCAGTGCAGATGGCCGACCCGCGGCGCAACCTGCGCGGCCCAACGCCCGCTACCGCACCCGGCATCGAATCCGACCGCCCCCCTTGGCACACTATCCCAAGGGAACACGGCAAAATACTCGTTGAAGGCCCGGATCAACTCGGCTCGGGAAATCTGGCGCTGATCGAAACGCCGCCACTCCCGGCCAAAGTCGCGAACGGTTGCCTGATCGAGATTCATGGACCTGACCAAAACTTACAGCGACAAGCGCAGCCAACAGCATAGGCCATTGGGGCACCCGAGACCAAGCCCATACGCCCGGAGCCAATAAGCCCGGGCCAGGACGGTCGCCATCGCCTTTGCGTCCGTCCTCGTATATGAGGTTGCACTCATGCCGGTTCCGGCTCGTTCCACCACCGAAACCACCATCCCGCCTGTGGTTTGCCTCATCATTTCAAGAACAGCCGGTCCGGGGTTGCATCGATGTTCACCTTCAAAACCGGACGCCCCAGCCGGGATTCTTCAATGCCTCGAATTCTCTCGTTCTCGCTCAAGGCCGCACTGTCGGTCACCCTACTCTATTTTGCCGTGGCCGGCATCGACCCGACCGCCCTCGGTGAGCGATTGCAGTCGCTCAAGTTCGGCTGGATGCTGGTTACGGTGGTTCTGGCGTTCTTCCAACTCTTTCTGCTGGCAGCACGCTGGCGAAAGATCGCGGGCGCCTGTGGCGCACAACTGCCGCTCCGACGCGCATTCCGGTTGAGCCTGATCGCGGCTTTTTTCAACCAAGTGCTGCCCTCCACGGTCGGCGGCGACGGCATGCGTATCTGGCTGTTTGCGCGCGACGGCACCGGTTGGGCCAAAGCGACCCATTCCGTGCTGCTGGATCGGTTCGTCGGCGTGCTCGCGCTGGCGATCATGGTCATCGCGTGCCTGCCGTGGACCCTGGTGCTGATCAAAGACCCGATCGGGCGCGCCACCTTGCTAGTGATCGGAGCCGGCAGCATCGGCGGCGCCGCGGTATTTCTGGCGTTGGGATACCTGCGGTGGGGCTGGCTGCAACAATGGTCGGCGGTCCGCCATCTCATGCAAATGTCGCAAACCGCGCGCCAGTTTTTGTTCAGCATCAGAATAGGCGTGCCGGTGCTGGCTTTTTCGTTGGTTATTCACGCATTGACCGCGGCGGTTGCCTCATGCGCGGCTCTTGCGGTCGATGCGACCTTCGGATTTGTCCAGGCCATTCAGCTGATACCGCCGGTGATGCTGATCGCAACCATACCGATCTCGGTCGCCGGCTGGGGCGTGCGCGAGAAATCTCTCGTCACCGCCTTCGCCTATGCCGGACTTTCGACAACAGACGGCCTTCTTGTCTCAGTGCTGCTTGGCGTGACCATACTGATGGTCGGAATCGTCGGCGGCATCGTATGGCTCATCGCGCCGGACAGAAGCAACGGCGACCGGGCCATGCCAAACGCCGATTGAATCGGGCGTCAGGACCGGCGCCTACTGACCGTCGCTGTCTCAATCCAACGCCTCGGGGCGGCGATGCATCCGGGCCCATTCCTGGAAGGCCAGCACAGTCCACAATTGCCATGACGTGTCGCGGCGGCCGTCGGCCAGTTCTCGCCGCCACTGTGCGATGACGCCAGGATCGAAAATGCCTTGACGCGCGAGCGCGGCCGGATCGGTTGCCGCCGCTAACCGGTCCGCCGCGGGGCCATTCAGCATTGCCGCGACCGGCATTTCAAAGCCTCGCTTGGGCCGATCGAAAACCTCCGCCGGCAACCGGTCGCGAAATGCCGTGCGCAGGACGCGTTTGCCGACCGGCCGACCGCCGACGAGGGCAAGCTTGCGCGATCCAGGCATCGCAAAGGCGGCCTCGACCACGCGCTGGTCGAGATAGGGAGTCCGCGTCTCAAGTGCATTCGCCATGCTGGTGCGATCGACTTTGACCAGCATGTCGCTCGGAAGGATAAGCCCCACGTCGCAGGCGAGCATCGCATTGATCGGATCGCCGTCAGGCGCTGCCGCGCGCAGCTCCCCGATCAATCCCTCGATGACGATCGGATGGGGCGGAGCTCGCCCGAGCAAGCGGTCGAGTTCATCTTCGGATGCCAGTCGCATCCAGGCCGCTTGGCGGCGGACGGGATCGGGATCTGAGGTCGAAGCGAAACGCCGCGCCCGCCGCACCCATTCCAGGATCGCGCTGTCCTTGCCTTCGGGCATTCGCATCAGCATCGATGTGAACGACCGGCGCAGCGCCGCGGGAACGCGGTTCCACAACCCGGCGTGGAGTTCCGCCCAGTAGCGCCGATAGCCGCCGAACACCTCGTCGGCGCCGTCGCCGGTGAGCACGACTTTGACCGCTTTCCGCGTCGCTTCCGAAACCAGGAACGTCGGGACGGCGGAGGCATCGGCGAACGGCTCGTCGAGAGCCAGAAACACGGCGTCGAGCGCTTCGCCGGCCCGGCCGGCGCTTACGCCGATTTCCGTGTGCTCGGCGCCGAGATGACGCGCGACAACGGCGGCCGCCGGACGCTCCTCGTAGTAAGCACCGGCGCCCTCGAAGCCGACGGTGAAGGTGTTCAGCCTCGCTCCCGACGCCGCAACGGACGCGGCGACGAGCGCGGAATCAATGCCGCTCGACAGGAATACACCGACCGGCACGTCGGCGACGAGACGCGCCCCCACCGCGCTATCGAACCGTTCGCGCAGACCTGCTTCGGCGTCGCCGGCGTCCACCGGGTTGCCTTGACGCTGAGCCGCAAGATCGTACCAGCGCTCGACCTTTAAGCCTTGCGAATTGAATTGCAGCCAATGCCCGGCCGGAAGCTTGCGCACGCCGCGTGCAATCGACCACGGTTCCGGCACGAAGCGCAGCGTGAACAGCGCCCGTAGCGCCGCTGGATCGACCGGTCGCGTTTCTCCGAGCATCGCTTCGCAGGCGATCAGATCCGTGCCGAACGCGAGCCGCCCGCCGGACGAAGCATAGGTGAAAGGCTTCTCGCCGAAACGATCGCGCGCGGCATAAAGCGTACCCGCCGCTGAATCCCAGATGGCGAAGGCAAACATGCCGACCAGACGAGGCAACAATTTCGCGCCCCATTGCCGCCAGCCCGCCAACAGAACTTCGGTGTCCGAACTCGAGCGGAAGCTGTGGCCGAGCCGGACAAGTTCGTCCCGCACGTCTGCGTAGTTGAAAATTTCACCGTTGAAGGTGATGACGAGTCCGTCGCGAGTCATTGGCTGCGCGCCGAGCGGCGACAGATCGATGATGGCGAGCCGGGTGTGTACCAGCGCACAACGGCCGTCAGCCCAGGCGCCCTCGCCGTCCGGCCCGCGCGCGCGGATGCGATCGAGCGCCTGCCGCGAGCGCGCCTCAGCCTCACTCGCGGCCAAGCCCGCGAGATCGACCAACCCTGCTATTCCGCACATGGGATGACCAAGCGACTAGTCACGCCGGCGGCCACCGCCGCTGACGAAATCAGCGTAGGCTGTCGCAAGTCCTTGGAGCAACGGGATTTTTGCCTTCCATCCGAGCGACGTCAATTTGCCGACGTCGAGCAGCTTCCGCGGCGCACCGTCCGGCCGCGAGGTGTCGAATTTCAGTTCGCCTTTGTAGCCTACAACCTCGGCCACCAGTTCTGCAAAGTCACGGATCGTGATGTCCTGTCCGGTCCCCACGTTAATAAAGTCGTCGCCGGAATAGTGCTTCATCGCAAACACGCAGGCATCGGCGAGATCGTCCGCGGACATCAATTCACGCCGGACGCGACCGCTGCCCCACACCTCGACGCTCGGCTTGCCGGCGATCTTGGCCTCGTGAAAACGGCGAATGAGCGCCGCCGGCACGTGGCTGTCCTCGGGATGATAGTTGTCGCCGATTCCATAGAGATTGGTCGGCATCAGCGAAATGAAATCGGCGCTGTATTGCCGACGATACGCCAACGCCAATTTGATGCCGCTGATCTTGGCGATCGCATACCATTCGTTGGTGGGCTCCAGCGGTCCGGTCAGCAGCATGTCCTCGGTCATCGGCTGTGGCGCAAGCTTGGGATAGATGCAAGACGAGCCGAGAAACACCAGTTTCTTCACGCCGTTTGCCAATGCCGCACGCATCACGTTGAGCTCGATGGCGATATTGTCGGCGATGAAGTCGGCGGGGTAGCGGCTGTTGGCGTGAATTCCGCCCACGCGAGCCGCGGCGAGAAATATCGCATCCGGCTTCGCGCTCGCGGCCCATGCTTCGGTCGGACCCTCGCGCGTGAAATCAACCGTGTCCCGGCCCGCGGTGACGATCTCGCAACGCTCCGTGGCGAGCCGCCGGACGATCGCGCTTCCTACCATGCCCCCGTGGCCGCAGACCGCCACTCGCCGGCCGGCCAGATCGAACAAAAGCGGTGCGTTCATGGGTGCGATCAGTCTTGCACGCGATGGCGCACTTTCGCCTCGCGCATCTTGGAAATATCGTGATCGACCATCTCTTCGACAAGGCTGTCGAAGCTGACGCGGTGCCGCCAGCCCAGCGTCTGCCGAGCCTTGCCAGGATCGCCGATCAGGAGATCGACTTCGGTCGGACGGAAATAGCGCGGGTCGATCTCGACCAGCACGCGATCGGAGCCCGCTTCGAGGCCCTTCTCATCCACGCCGGTGCCGCGCCATTCGATGCGACGGCCGACGCGGGCAAAGGCCTTCTCCACGAACTCCCTGACCGAATGCGACTCCCCGGTCGCCAGCACATAGTCGTCCGCCTTGGGCTGCTGGACGATCATCCACATGCCTTCCGCGTAGTCGCGGGCATGGCCCCAGTCCCGCTTCGCATCGAGATTGCCGAGATAAAGCTTGTCCTGGAAACCCAACTGGATCGCGGCAACTGCGCGCGTGATCTTGCGAGTGACGAACGTCTCGCCGCGGGTCGGGCCTTCGTGGTTGAACAGGATGCCGTTCGAGGCGTGCAGGCCATAGGCCTCGCGATAGTTGACCGTGATCCAATAGGCGTAGAGCTTGGCGGCCGCATAAGGCGACCGCGGGTAGAACGGCGTGGTTTCGCGTTGTGGAGTTTCCTGCACCTTGCCGTAAAGCTCCGAGGTCGAGGCCTGATAGAAACGCACCCGTTCGCCGATGCCGAGAATTCGGATCGCCTCCAACAGCCGCAGCGTTCCGAGCCCATCGGCATTGGCCGTATATTCCGGCGTCTCAAACGAAACCATCACGTGACTCTGCGCCGCGAGATTGTAGATCTCTTGCGGTTTCGTCTCCTGCACGAGGCGAATCAAATTCGTCGCGTCCGTCATGTCGCCGTAGTGAAGGAAGAAGCTCGTTCCTTCGATATGGGGATCTTCATAGAGATGATCCACGCGCTCGGTGTTGAACGACGACGACCGCCGCTTCACCCCATGCACGACGTAGCCCTTGCCGAGCAGGAGTTCGGCGAGATATGCGCCGTCCTGGCCGGTGATCCCGGTGATCAATGCAACCTTGCCTGTCATCATTCCCCGCTCGTTGCCCAACACCTAGGCTTCACGCCCGCCCCCGCTCAGAGCGGCACGCCCGGCGCAGCCTGCGCGTTGGAAATTGCCCTTCCAAAGGCCTGCATTAGCCATTCTCATTCCGCTCCGGCCACGCTATCACATTGCCTCGCGGCCGAGGATTTAACGAAAGCTGTCCACAATCTCCATGCCGGAAATCGACACCGCACCTGCGCAAGCCGCGGCGCCGACCGGCAGCCGCAGGTCCTACAGCGAGCGAAAGCAACGGACCCTTGAACAGGCCGAGCAGTTCGCCGACGAGCGTGCCGCCTGGATGTCCCGGCACGACTTCTACTACGAGGAAGACTGGAATTACATGCGCTTCCTCATCCCCGAGGGGAAGCGCGTCCTCGATCTGGGCTGCGGTGCCGGCGGGCTTCTCGACGCGCTGCGGCCGCAGGAAGGTATCGGCATCGACTTCAGCCCCAGCGTGATCAAGCGCGCGCAACAGGACTATCCGCAGTTAACCTTCGCGCGCGGCGACATCGA
>CAMDDO010000102.1 GCA_945892755.1 Rhizobium sp. Q54
AAGCCGCTGGCGCCGCCGAAACCAAGGATTTGCCGATCTATGATTTCGAGCCGGAGGAGCAGGACATCGTGTCCGACCTCCTGCCGCGGAACCTGGCCGTCCAGGTCTTCCGCGCGCTGCTGGAGAATGCCGCAAGCGAACAGGGCGCGCGCATGAGCGCGATGGATAACGCGACGCGCAATGCCGGCGACATGATCGACAGGCTGACGCTCAACTACAACCGCACGCGTCAGGCGCAGATCACCAAGGAACTCATCGAAATCGTGTCGGGCGCCGAAGCGCTCTAGACGCGGCACGCACTACTAGCCCACGGGAGCTCGGTTCATGGCGGAGAAGAATTCGGTCGGCAAGATTGCCCAAGTGCTGGGCGCGGTCGTCGACGTGAAGTTCGAGGGCGCGCTGCCCGCGATCCTTAACGCGCTTTATGTCGAGCATCAGGGCCAGCGCCTCGTGCTCGAGGTCGCGCAGCATTTGGGCGAAAGCACGGTGCGCTGCATCGCCATGGATACCACCGATGGTCTGGTGCGCGGCCAGGCCGCGGTCGATTCCGGCACCTCGATCCGCGTCCCCGTCGGGCCCGAGACGCTCGGGCGCATCATGAACGTGGTCGGCGAGCCGGTCGATGAGCGCGGCCCGATCGGCGCCAAGAAATCGGCCCCGATTCATGCCCCTGCGCCCTCCTTCGCCGAGCAATCGACCGAATCCGAAATCCTGGTCACCGGCATCAAGGTCGTCGATCTGCTGGCGCCCTATGCCAAGGGCGGCAAGATCGGACTGTTCGGCGGCGCCGGCGTCGGCAAGACAGTGATCATCATGGAGCTGATCAACAACATCGCCAAGGCGCATGGCGGCTATTCGGTGTTTGCCGGCGTTGGCGAGCGCACGCGCGAAGGCAATGACCTCTATCACGAGATGATCGAATCGGGCGTCATCAAGCTCGATGGTCCGGGCTCCAAGGTGGCGCTGGTCTATGGCCAGATGAACGAGCCGCCGGGCGCGCGCGCGCGCGTCGGCCTGACCGGCCTCACCGTCGCCGAATATTTCCGCGATGACGAAGGCCAGGACGTGCTGCTTTTCATCGACAATATTTTCCGTTTCACCCAGGCGGGCTCCGAGGTGTCGGCGCTGCTCGGCCGCATCCCGAGCGCGGTCGGCTATCAGCCGACATTGGCGACCGATATGGGCTTACTACAGGAGCGCATCACCTCGACGCAAAAGGGCTCGATCACCTCGGTCCAGGCGATTTACGTGCCGGCCGACGACTTGACCGACCCGGCGCCCGCGACCTCGTTCGCGCATCTCGACGCAACCACCGTGCTGTCGCGCCAGATCGCCGAGCTCGGCATCTACCCCGCGGTCGACCCGCTCGATTCGACCTCGCGCATGCTCGACCCGCGCATCCTCGGCGAGGAGCACTACAAGGTCGCCCGCGAGGTGCAGAGAATCCTGCAAACCTACAAGTCGCTGCAGGACATCATCGCGATCCTCGGCATGGACGAACTCTCGGAAGAGGACAAACTCACCGTGTCGCGCGCGCGCAAGATTCAGCGCTTCCTGTCACAGCCGTTCTTCGTCGCCGAAGTGTTCACCGGCACGCCGGGCAAGCTGGTCGACCTCAAGGACACCATCGCCGGCTTCAAGGCGATTTGTGCCGGCGAATATGACGATCTGCCCGAATCGGCGTTCTACATGGTCGGCGGCATCGAGGAAGCGATCGACAAGGCCAAGCGCATGGCCGCCGAGGCGGCATAAGGGGACATTTCGCTCATGGCCGATACGATTCAATTCGAGCTCGTCGCCCCCGAGAGCCTGATTTTTTCGGATCAGGTCGAGATGGTCGTGGTGCCAGGCTCGGAAGGCGAATTCGGCGTGCTGCCGGGTCATTCGCCGCTGATCTCCTCGGTGCGCCCGGGCATCGTCGAGATTTACGAATACCCGGCGATCAAGTCGAAGGCGCGCTTCTTCGTCGCGGGCGGCTTCGCCGAGGTGACGGCTGAGCGCTGCACCGTGCTATCGAGCGAGGCGATCCCGGTCGAAGAGATCGACCGCGACGCTGCGCGCAAACGTCTCGAAGAGGCCGAACTTGAGCTGCGTGATGCCCAGGGCGATGCCGAAAAAGCCAAGGCCGAATCGGCGATCCTGATTGCCCGGATCATGCTCGACATCGCCGGCGGCTGAACCAGAAGAGCCGGGCTCACCCCATCCGGGGCCTGGGATCGCTGGCCCGCACCGCGAACAGCCCCGCGATTCACCACCTTGATTGACCATATTTTCAGCGGAATTGCGGCTTTTCCGCCGCCTTCGCGCGCCAATTGGGCGTTAACCGCACGCGCGGCTTGTCCGAACACCGTCAGCCGATATATTTTTCATATCAAAGAAGAAACGTATACGGAGACGTGGCGTCATGGCGCACTGGGCGCTCGAGGATATTCCTTGGGATCGCTTCGATCGCTCGAAGCTCGATCCCGAGATAGTGAAGGTCGTCAAGGCCGCCTGCATGGTCGAGTACCATAGCGGCGACTATGGCGCCTATTTACGCAGTGTTTTCGGCGATGATCCCGAGTTCGCATCGGCCGCGACCGCCTGGGCGGAAGAAGAGGTCCAGCACGGCAAGGCGCTGCGCCGCTATGCCGAGTTGGCCGACCCGAGTTTCGATTTCGACGAGGCCTTCGCGCGCTTTGTCGCCGGGCACAAGATCGACGTTAACGCCAGCGAATCGACCCGCGGCTCACGCTGCGGCGAACTGGTCGCACGCTGTGTGGTCGAAGTGGGCACCTCGGCCTATTACAGCGCGCTCCGCGATTCGTCGAATGAGCCCGTGTTCCGCGAAATCTGCAGGCGCATCGCCGCCGACGAGTTCCGGCATTACAAGCTTTTTTACAGCCACATGAAGCGCTATCAGGCGATCGAGCGCGTTGGCGTGCTGACCCGCCTCAAGGTCGCGGCCGGCCGCCTGTTCGAGAGCGCCGACGATGAGCTCGCCTACGCCTATCATTGCGGCTCGGGCGAAACCCGGCCCTATGACCGGCGCCGCGAAGCCTATTCCTACGCCGCGCGGACGCTGCCGCTCTACCGCTATGAGCACGTCGAGCTCGGCTTCGGCATGACGCTGAAGGCGGTCGGCATCAAGCCGCAAAGCTGGTTCGGCAGAATCTTGACCCGCCTGGCCTGGGCCGTCTTCCGGCGTTACGCGCTCGGTCTCCAGCGCAAGTCCGCGCACGCCTGATCGCAGCGTGCGCCGGCGCGGCGCACCAGCCCCATGGTCGACACCCTGCACCAGCTGAATTTGACGGTCTCAACCGAGGAAGACCGCCTGTTGCTGCGCCTGTCCACCTCGGGCAAGAACGAGTATCGGCTTTGGCTGACCCGGCGCTTCGTCCGCGCGCTATGGAGCGTTCTGATCAAGGCGGCGGAGCGCCAACCCGGTGTCGGCGAGCAGAGTGACGAGGAGGTCCGCAAGGCGCTGCTCTCGTTCCAGCACGACGCCGCGGTTAAGGACGCCGATTTCAAGACCGTCTACAAGGCCGGCGATTTCGAATGCCCGCTGGGCGAGACGCCCGTGCTCCTGACCGGTGCCCAGCTCAAAACCTCTCGATCCGGCGCGGTCGATCTGACGCTGCAAACCGCCGACGATCGCTCGCTCTCTGTCCGGCTCGACCCGAAGCTCCTGCACTCGCTCTGCAGCATCTTGTCGGCCGCGGCCAAGAAGGCGGAGTGGGAACTCGACCTCGCGATCGGCACGCCGCTTGTGCCACGCACGCCCGAGCGCGCCCGCGTGCACTGAAGCACGGCCCGTCGGCCGCTACCGCCCGAGATGGGCGGCGAATTCGCGCATCACATCGCCGTAAAGCGGCCGCTTGAAAGCGACGATCGAGGCCATCAGTTCGGCCGGCGAAAGCCAGCGCCACGCGCCGAACTCCTGATGCGCGGTCTTCAGATCGACGTCTGAATCGGCGCCGAGGAAGCGCGCCGCGAACCATTTCTGCTCCTGGCCGCGAAAGCGTCCGCCCCAAGCCGAATCGACCAGGTCCTCGGGCAAGTCGTAGCGCAGCCAGTCGCGGCTCTCGGCCAGAACCTCGACCAGCGTCGGGCCGATGCCGGTCTCTTCCTCAAGCTCGCGGAGCGCCGCGGCGAGCGGCGCCTCGCCGGGGTCGATGCCGCCCTGCGGCATTTGCCAGGCTTCGAGAAAGCGGTCGAGGCGCTGGCCGGCGAAGATGCGCCCCGCCTCGTTGATCAGCATGACGCCAACGCCCGGCCGATAGGGGCGGAGCGCCGGCTCGATCCAGTCCTTGGTTTTGCGGCGCGGCCCGCTCATTGGCTTTTCTGCCGGTCGACCACCGCGCTGACCGGCGCCAGCGCGATGCCGCGGCTCTCCAATGTGGGCAGCCACGCGGCGAGGCGCTGCAGCGTAACCGGGAACGGCCGGCCGACGCCGAGCGCGACTCCTTGACGGCGCGCGTCGCTCTCGACCGCGGCCAGACCCTCGTCGATCGCGAGTCGCGTCGCCTCGTTGTCGATGAAACGATCGTTCAAGGCGCGCGGCAGCTTGAGTTGCTGGGAGAGCGTGCCGGCGACGCTGGTCGCGCTGGTCTTGCCGTCGACGAACAGCAGGCCGCGCTCGGCCAGAACGCTGAGCACCGGGCGCATGGCTTCGGGCGAGGTCGTGAACTTCGATCCCATGTGACTGATCAGGCCGACATAACCCTGGGCCCGCCCGAGCACCGTCTCGAGCCGCTCGACATTCTCGGTCGCGTTCGAGGCGGTCAGCAGAGTCTCGGGCCCAGGGTCGTCGGCCGGATAGGAGGTCGGCTCCATCGGCATGTCGAGCAGGACCTCGTGGCCGGCATGACGCGCCGCGGCCATCAGCTCGCCGACGCCGGGCGCATAGGGCGAGAAGGACAGCGTCACCTCGGGCGGCAGCCTGAGCGCCAAATCGATGGCGGCCTGATTGAAGCCGAGCTCGGCTACGACAATCGCGAGGCGCGGCGTCCCTTCATCGGCCTCGAACGGACGCGCATAGACCTGCCAAGGCCGTCTGCCGTCCGGCCCGATGATCGGCAACGGGCCGTGGCTCGACGGCTGCAACAGGACCGGGTCGACGCCCGAGAGCGGCGGGCCGTTGTTGATGACGATCGCCTCGCGCGGGGTCTCGACCGGAGCGGCGGCCGATTGGCTGGCGTGATCCTCGACAACCGCTGGCGCGGGCTCGACCGCGGCGTGCCCCGCGGTTTGCGACGGCGCACCCGTGGCGCCCTCCTGAGCGTCGATGGCTGGCGTCTCGGGTTTCGCCGCCTGCTGGTCTACCGGCTCGGACAGCGTCTCGGCGCCAACGCCGGTGGATTCTTGCGCGAGTGGGATGACAAGCTCGTTGCCCTCACGCTGCACGTCCTCGCCGCCGCCGGCAATGGCGAGCCAAACGATCAAGCCGATCAGGGCGAGCGCAGCGATCAGCCCGCCGATCATCGGCGGGCGCACGCGATAATGTCGCGCGGGCGAGAAAATGGCGGCGAGACGTTGGCCCTGCTCCATCTTCAGCCGCCTGTGCGCCCGGCAGCGCCCACCGACCGAGCCAGGGCCGGTCTCAGTTCACGGCGACCGGCTTGTCGGAGAGAATCCGCAAGCCGCGCAAGAGATCGAGGGCTCGGGTCAATTGATAGTCCTCGGGCGTCGGCGCTTCGCCGGGCGCGGCGGCCCCTCCGGCCGGTGGCTCCCCGGGCTTCGGCGGCTCGGGCGCCTTGCTTTCGTCGGGCTTGGCCGGCTCAGGCGCCGCCTTCGGCTCCGCTTCGGGCGCGACCTCGGTCGCCGGTTTTTCGTCTTTCTCTGGCGCGTCGGGATTGTCGAGATGCCCGCGCAGCTCGGCCTCGCTCCGCGGCTGCGCGCTCGCCGCGCGCTCGATCTTGGCCTGCTCGACCAGAATATCGGGGTCGATGCCCTTGGCCTGGATCGAGCGGCCGGACGGCGTGTAATAGCGCGCCGTGGTCAGGCGGATCGCGCCCTGACCGCCGAGCGGGATGATGGTTTGCACCGAGCCCTTGCCGAACGAGCGCGTGCCCAAGAGGAGCGCGCGGCGATGGTCCTGCAGCGCGCCGGCGACGATCTCCGAAGCCGAGGCCGAGCCTGCATTGATCAGCACGACCATCGGCAGGCTTTCGACGATGTCGCCCTTGCGCGCGTTGAAGCGCTGGATGCTGTCGGAGCGCCGGCCGCGCGTCGAGACCACCTCACCCTGGTCGAGGAAGTCGTCCGAGACCTGAACCGCCT
>CAMDDO010000103.1 GCA_945892755.1 Rhizobium sp. Q54
TCCTGGGTCGGGGTCAATAGCCCGCAGGCCATGATCTTCCGCGCCAATGGCGGCGAGCCGACCATGCTGGTGCGCAATGTCGACGAAACGCTGCCGCGCGAGACGTCGTGGATCAAGGATATCCGCACCTATTACATGCATGTCGAGAACACCGCCGAGCGCATCGCGGCGATCGCGCACGAGCACGGCCTCAAGGGCAAGCGCATCGGCGTCGAGCTTCAGTCCTATGCCCTGCCTCACGCCTTCGGCAAGCAATTGGTCGAAGCGCTCGCGCCTTCGACGGTCGATGACGTGACGGAAATTCTCGGCGATCTACGCCACGTCAAATCGGCGCGCGAAATGGCCTATATCGAGGAGGCGGCGCGCTACACCAATCTCGGTCTCGACGCGGCACGCAAGGCGCTGAAGGCGGGCACCACCGAAATTCAACTGGCCGCCGCGCTCGAGGGCGCCATGCGCCATGCGGGTAGCGATTACTGGTCGATTCCGACGGAATTGACCAGCGGACCGCGCAGCCCCGGCGGCCACGGCACGCCGCGCGAACGGATAATCGGCCAGGGCGATCTGGTGCACGTCGAGTTCGCGGGCGTGTCGCACCGCTATCATACGGTGTGTTGTCATACGATGAGCCTGGGCGAGCCATCCAAGCGCGCGCGCGACATCTACCGCATCACGCGCGAGTCGTTGCAGATGGCGCTCAAGGTCATCCGGCCGGGCGTGCCCGTGGCCGATGTCGAAAACGCGAGCTACGTTCCGCTCGCGCGCGAGGGACTCGAGAAGGCCGCCATGATGCGTTTCGGGTACGGCATCGGCGTGGCATTCCCGCCGATTTGGCTTGAGACCTTGCAAATCAGCCGGGGTTTTTCCAATCGTCTCGAGGTCAACATGGTGTTTGTCCTGCATGCCTGTCTCGAGCTCGTGGACGAAGGCATCGGTACGATGCAAGGCGGCACCTACGCGCTCACCGAATCGGGCTTGAAGCAGCTCACGGGCGGCGGAGACCGCGAGCTCGACGTTCTCTGAGCGTCTGTCCATCCGTGGCCGCCCGCCCTCTTCGATTGCCTGGCTTCGGCGCGAGAAGGCTTTCGAGCAGGCGCTCCATGACGGGTGGACGCGGCGAATCCGGCCGTTCCACGCCGGGCGGGCGGATGCGTGGCGCCCGTCCCCAAGGGAGCGCCCGTCCCCAAGGGAGCGCCTGTCCCTAGGGCAACGCCTGTCCCTAGGGCAACGCCTGTCCCTGAGGGGGCGATTCGTCGTAGGTTGGCGATTGATTCGCATGCGTTAACGCTTGAAGCGTAAATTCATTAGAGCGAAGGCGAGAATCGTATGAGCCGCCGACCAAACCGCTGCCGCCCGGCGGGCCGGGACCTTGGCGTGACGGGTCTCTGGCCTCCAGTCCTGGCGGCGCGAGCGGATTGGAAGGCCATCAAAGGTGTGGGTCCATGACTCTCGGCGCGATCATCGGCAAGACGAGCCATCCAGTGCTGGCCGAGGCCCTGGCCAATTGCCGCAAGGGCATGCGCGTGGTCGCGCTGTTCGGTTTCTTCATCAACATGTTGATGCTGACCAGCGCGATTTACATGATGCAGGTCTATGACCGGGTGCTGAACAGCCAAAGCATCCCCACCCTCGTCGTACTGACGCTGGTGACCATGCTCGCGCTCGTCGTCATGGGTCTGCTCGATGGCTTGCGCAATCTCGTCTTCGTGCACATGGGCACTTGGCTCGACAACCGGCTTTCGGGCCTGTTGTTCGCGGCGGGCGTCGCCGACACCGTGCGCCAAGGCCGCGATCCCTCGGTGCAGGCATTGCGCGATCTTTCGACGTTTCGCGGCTTTCTAACCGGGCCGGCGATTTTCCCGATTCTCGACGCGCCCTGGGCGCCGATTTTCATGATCGTGATTTTTCTCATGCATCCGGCCTTGGGCGTCTTCTCGCTGCTGGGCGCGGTGGTGCTGTTCGCCATGGCGCTGTGGAACGAGCGCGCGACGCGCGACCGGCTGGCGAAGGCCGGACAAGCGCAGAACATGGCCATCCAGCAGGCCGAACGCGCCGTGC
Source organism: Rhizobium sp. Q54 (assembly GCA_945892755.1). Lineage (GTDB taxonomy): Bacteria > Pseudomonadota > Alphaproteobacteria > UBA828 > UBA828 > SHWC01. The sequence goes on from CAMDDO010000103.1 coordinate 2,059, forward strand.
GCAACGCCGACGTGATCGAGGCGATGGGCATGTTGCCCAATCTGGTCGCGCGCTGGTACCGGCAGAACGGCGTCGCGCTGCAACTCCAGGCCGAGGCCAGCATCGCCGGCGGGCGCATCGCCGCCGCCTCGAAGATCGTGCGCCTCGGCTTGCAATCCGGGATTCTCGGCGTCGGCGCCTATCTCGTCTTGCGCGACGGCTTGTCGCCTGGCTCGATGATGGCGGCCTCGATTCTCATGGGTCGCGCGCTTTCGCCGGTCGAGCAGGCGATCGGCTCGTGGCGTTCGGCGATTCAGGCGCGCACCGCCTTCCAGCGCATCCGCCAGCACCTGGAGAACGCGCCCCAGCGCGGCGTGGCCATGAAGCTGCCCGCGCCGACCGGGCATTTGAAGGTCGAGGCGCTGACCTATGCCCATCCGCGTTCCGTCGAGCCGACATTGCGCAATATCGCCTTCGAATTGCTGCCGGGCGAAACCATGGGCCTCATCGGCCCGACCGCGAGCGGAAAATCGACGCTCGCCCGCCTCCTAGTCGGCAATCTGCCGCCACGCTTCGGCCATGTGCGTCTCGACGGCGTTGATGTCGCGCATTGGGAACCCGAGGACCTGGGCCGCCATCTCGGCTACATGCCCCAGGATGTCGAATTGTTCGGCGGCACCATCCGCGAGAACATCGCGCGCATGGGCGAGGGCGAGCCCGATGCGGTTATCGCCGCCGCGCGCATGGCGGGCGTGCACGACATGATCCTGCGCTTGCCGAGCGGGTACGACACCGAACTCGGCGCGGGCGGCGCCACGCTTTCGGGCGGCCAGCGCCAGCGCGTGGCCCTGGCCCGCGCGGTCTTCGGCGAGCCGAGCTTCCTCGTGCTCGACGAGCCCAATTCGAGCCTCGATCAATTGGGCGAGGATGCGCTGGTGTCGTGCATCCAGGCGCTCAAATCGCGCAACGCGACCGTCATCGTCATCGCCCACCGCCCGTCCATTCTGCGCCATGTCGACAAGATTCTCGTGCTGCGCGATGGCGCCGTGCAAATGTTCGGGCCGCGCGACGAGGTGATTCCCAAGGTCACGGGTCAAGCGGTCACGGGTCAGTTGCCCAAGCAAGCGGGTCAGGCCCATGGCTGACGCGCCGCGGTACGGCGCGCTCGCGCCGATCAAGCCCGCGCCCTTGCCGGCGCCCTACGATCCGCCGCCCGAAACCGTGCCCGAGGACATGGGTATCGTTCCCGCGACGCGTTGGGGCATCATTATCCTGGTCTTGTTTTTCGGCGTGATCGGCGGCTGGGCGGCCTTCGTGCCGCTGTCGAGCGCGGCGGTCGCAACGGGCGTGGTCAGCCCCGATTCGAGCCGCAGGACCATCCAGCATCTCGAGGGCGGGGTGGTGCATGAAATCCTGGTGCGCAACGGCGACGAAGTCGAGAAGAACCAAGTTCTGGTACGGCTCGAGAGCACGCAGTCGAGCGCGGCGTTCGCGCAATTGCGCTCGCGCCATCGTGCCTTGAGCGCGCTGGAGGCCCGACTGATCGCCGAGCGCGACGGTCTGTCCCAGATTTCCTTTCCGCCATGGATTCTTGCCGAAAAAAACGTCCCGGCCGTGGCCGAGGCGATCGCAGCACAGAACAATATCTTCAACGCACGCCGCCAGGGACTCGACGGGCAGGTCGCGATTCTCAAGCAGCGGGTCGCGCAGTCGCGCGAGGAAATCCTCGGCCTCAGGGACCAGATCGCCTCCGACGAAAAACAGCTCGTGTACGCGCGCGAGGAGGTCAAGGACCTCTCGACCTTGTTCGAGAAGGGCTTGGCGCAAAAGCCGCGCCTGCTGGCCATCCAGCGCCGCGAGGCGGAAATCGAGGGCGCGCGCGCGCAAAAGACCGCCGCCATCGCCCGGGCCCGGCAGGCGATCGGCGAAGCGGAACTGCGCATCATCGATTTGAAGACCACCCAGCTCAACGAAGTGGTCGGCCAGCTGCGCGACGCCCAGGTTGATTTGGCCGAGGTCGCCGAGAAGCTGCGCGCCGCCGAGGACGTGCTCAAGCGCGTCGATATCGTGTCGCCCATCGCGGGCACGGTCGTCGCCCAGGCCATTTTCACCGCCGGCGGCGTGGTCACGCCCGGGCAGAAGCTCATGGACATCGTGCCGAAGAACGACACGCTCGTGATCGACGCCCAGATCAATCCGCAAGACATCGAGATGGTCCACCAAGGCCTCGAGGCCCAGGTGCGTTTCAGCGCCTTCAGTCAGCGGGTCTCGCAAACCGTATCCGGTCGCGTCGCCACCGTGTCGGCCGACCGCCTGGTCGATCAAAATTCGGGGCAGATTTATTACATGGCACGCATCGAGCTGACCGAGGACGCGGGTCCCAAACTCGGCGGCGGCGCCATCCAGGCCGGAATGTCGGCCGAGGTCATGATCATCACCGGCAAGCGCACCGCGCTGGATTATCTCTTCCGGCCGTTACTTCACGGGGCGAACCGGGCGTTCCGCGAAAATTAAAGGCAACCGAATTCAGGGGAGGGATACGTGGCTCAATACGACGCGCTCTTGAAGCCGTTCACGCTCAAGGGCCTCTCGTTCAAGAACCGCATCATGAGCACCAGCCACGCCCCCGGCTACGCCAAGGACGGCAAGCCGCAGGAGCGATACCAGCTTTATCACGAGGAAAAGGCCAAGGGCGGAATCGGCCTGACATGTTTCGGCGGCGTGACCACCGTCGCGATCGATTCCCCGTCCAACGAATACAACCAGATTTCCGCCTCCGACGATTCGATCATTCCGTATTTCCAACAGCTCTCGGACCGCATCCATTCCCACGGCGCCAAGCTGATGGTGCAGCTGTCCCATATCGGACGAAAGATGCGCTGGGACTTGGATCCTTGGTTGCCGCCCATCGCGCCCTCGGCGGTGCGCGAGCCCTATCATCGCGGCCATCCCAAGGCGATGGAGGACTGGGATCTAAAGCGCATCGTCAAGGCCTATGCCCAGGCGGCGCGGCGGGCGAAGGCGGGCGGGCTCGACGGCCTCGAATTTCAATGCGCCTTTCAGAATCTCATCGATTCCTTCTGGTCCCCGGTCGCCAACCGGCGCTCCGACAAATACGGCGGCAGCCTGGAGAACAGGCTGCGCTTCGTGATCGAGATTCTTTCCGAAACGCGCAAACTGGTGGGCGACGATTTCATCGTCGGCCTGCGCATGTCGGGCGACGAGATGATCGAGGGCGGCCTGTCGCACCGCGATTGCCTCGAAATCGCGCGCACGCTGGGCAAGACCGGCATGGTCGATTTCTTCGACGTCATTGGCGGCGGCATGTACGATTATCGCGGCATATCGGTGTCGATGGCCGGGATGGCCATGCCGAGCGCGCCGTTCATGTCGCTGGCGAGCGCGGTCAAGGCGGAAACCGGCATCACCGTCTTCCACGGCCAGCGCATCACCGACATCGCGACCGCGGCGCGCGCGATCGAGGACGGCCATTGCGACATGGTGGCGATGACGCGCGGCCATCTGGCCGATCCGCACATCGCGCGGAAATTGATCGAGGGCCGACCCGAGGATATCCGCGAGTGCGTCGGCGCCGCGTGGTGCATCGAGCGATTGTTCGTCGGCGGCGAGGCGTTGTGCGTGCAGAACCCGGCGACCGCGCGCGAGGCCACCATGCCCCATGTCGTGCCCAAGGCGACGGCGAGGAAAAAGGTCGTGGTCGTCGGCGCGGGGCCCGGCGGTCTCGAGGCCGCGCGGGTTTCGGCAGAGCGCGGGCACGCGGTCGTGCTGTTCGAAGCGGATGCGCGCACGGGCGGACAGATCAACATCGCGGCCAAAGGGCCGACGCGGGAATCGCTCGCCGGCATCTCGCGCTGGCTTGACCGGCAGGTGCACAAGCTCGGCGTCGATGTGCGCCTCGATACCCGGGCGGACGGCGCGATGGTG
>CAMDDO010000104.1 GCA_945892755.1 Rhizobium sp. Q54
CTGCTCGACGATCTGTTGGCGACCGGCGGCACTGCGGCGGCGGCGGCCACACTGATTCGCAAGGTGGGCGGCGAGGTGGTCAACGCCTCCTTCATCGTCGAGCTTGACGGTCTCAACGGCCGCAGTCGGCTCGATGGCCTCGAGGTGCCGGTCGCCTCGCTGCTCGTGGTTCCGGCCTGACGGCACGGTCGCTCAGCGCGCGACCTTGGGCATCGTCCAGAGCACGGCGCGCTTCAGCACCTTGCCAAGCGCCTCATCGAAGGCGCCCACGATATCCGGCATCGCGGTGCCGCCGGCCGGCACGATCGCTTCGAACGAATCGGCGGCGACAATGACGCGCTCGGGCATTTTGATCAGCTTGGTCATGATCCGCACATTGACCGTGGGTGGCGAGGTCGCGTCGACGTACTCGGCCTGGAATTCGCGCAGCTCGGTCTTCAGCGCGTAATCGGCCCTGAGATCGGTTCCCTCGCGCGCGACCGAGACGATTTTGTCGGTGTTTTCGAAGGATTCGACGAGCAGCGTCTGCACCAGCAGCGGCGCCCGCTCGGTCCAGCGCGCCTTGGCGAAATAGTCGATCGATAGCGCGCCTCGGCTGAGCGCGATGCGGTGGCTGTTGAGTCCTTCCGCGGCGACCGGCACTTCGACCAGAAGCTGCTTCTGCACTGAGGGCAGATCTTCGTCGAAGGTGTTCTTCGGCGAGAGCGTATAGAGGGCGGGCGGCTCCTCGGCGCCCGGCAGAATGTTGCAGGCGCCGAGCACGAACAGACACAAAGCGGCGAGCGCCGCCGACGGCCGCGTATTTCGAGTTGCACGCATCATTTGGCTTCGAATCCCTTTTCCGAGCCGCCAAACAGGAAGAGCGAGGGGTCGGTCTCCAGTCGATCGGCGATGCGCGTGAGGCTCGAGACAAGGCCGCGCATCTCCGCGATCATGCGCGCCAGATCATAGAGACCCTCGGACGAGAAGTCGCGCAGCGGCTTTCGGTTTTCGGCTACCAGGCCGCGCAGCTCCGCGCTGGTCTCGCTGAGCGAGCGCGCCGTGGTCTCGAACTCCGTCAGCGTCTCATCCACCCCTTTGCCAATGCCGGCGATGGTGGCGTCGGTGTTGCGCAATGTGGTGTTGGCGGTTCCGATCAGGCCGAGCGCGCCTTTCTCGATGCGGCCAAGGCTGGCGCCGGCATCGACGACGACCTCCCGCGCATCCACGACAAGGCCGTGCGCGTCGCCGGTCAGGCCTCGCACGTCCTTGGCCGCGACGCGCAGCTCGGCCGCCATGGCCGAGGTGTCGTCGATCAGGGCCGCGACGCGGACCGAGCTGTCGGCCAGGGTGCTCGACAGGGTGCGCAGGTTTTCCAGCGTCTCGCTAAGCGCCTGCCGGTTGCCCTCGCTGAACAACTTGCCGACTTCATCGGTCAATTTGATGACGCGGCTGATCAGCTCGGGCGCATCGGCGAACAACGCTTCGAGCTGAGAGAGTTTCGCCGTGATCACCGGGAATTTTTGTCCTTCCTTTGCGGCGAGGGTCGGCGAGACTTGGCTGCCGCCGGAAATTTGGATGTAGGAGACCCCGGTGATGCCTTGCATTTCGACCGAGGCGACCGAGTCTTCCTTGATCGGCGTGCTCGATACGATCTTCATCGTCACGCGGATGCGCTCCACATTGTCGGGGTCGATGCGGATATCGGTCACTTGCCCGATCGGAATGCCGCGAAAGCGCACATCGCTCGCCTCGTTGAGCCCGGATACCGACCCCGTGAAATAGGTCCGATAGGTCGCGTATTGTGTCGCGGTATCGCTCTTGACCGACCAGATGATGAAGCCGATCAAGCCGGCGACGGCGGCGAGCAGGAAGACGCCGACGAGCAGATAGCTGGTGCGAGTTTCCATGTCTCACTCCGCCGCGTGCATAGCCGCGCGGCCGCGCGGTCCGTGGAAATATTCCCTGATCCAGGGGTCGTCGTGCCGGAGCAGCTCGTCGGTGGTGCCGATCGCGACCACCCGCTTATTGCCGAGCACGGCGATGCGATCGCAGATCGTGTATAGGCTATCGAGATCGTGGGTGACCATGAAGACCGTCAGATGCAGATTCCACTGGAGGCTGAGGATGAGTTGGTCGAAGGCCGCTGCGCCGATCGGATCGAGCCCGGCGGTCGGCTCGTCAAGAAACAGAATCTCGGGATCGAGCGCGAGCGCTCGCGCGAGGCCGGCACGCTTTTTCATGCCGCCCGACAGCTGCGACGGGTATTTGTCGGCCGAATCCGGTGCCAGGCCGACCAGGCCGATCTTGAGCGCCGACAACTCGTCGATCGTCTTGCGCGAAAGCGTGGTGTGCTCACGCAACGGGACTTCGATATTTTGCGCGACCGTGAGCGAGCTGAACAGTGCGCCATTCTGGAACAGAATGCCCCAGCGTTGCTCGATGCCGCGACGCTCCGCTTCGGAACAGGTTTCCAGATTGCGACCGAGCACCTCGATGGTCCCGCTCGCATGGGGCACCAGGCCGACAATGGTGCGGAGCAGAACCGATTTGCCGGCGCCGGACGGCCCGACGAAGCCCAGAATCTCGCCACGCCTGACGTCGAGGTCGAGATTTTCGAGCACCGTCACCGCGCCGAACCGGACGGTCAGGCCACGTACGCGGATGGCGATCTCGAAGTCGTCGCTCATGTTAGATCCCGATGAAGGCAAAGAAGATGGAAAAGATCGCATCAACCACGATCACCGCAAAGATCGCGTGAACGACGGCGCGCGTCGTGTAGAGCCCGACGCTTTCCGCGCTGCCCGACACCTTCATGCCCATATAGCAGCCAGTCAGCGCGATGATGACGGCGAAGACCGGTGCCTTGATCAGGCCAACGCCGAACGACCAAGGCGAAAACGCGCTGCCGAGCCGCTCAATGAAGATGCCGGGAGAAACGCCGAGTTCGATATTGGCCATGACGGCGCCGCCAACCAATCCCATGATGTCGGCAATGAAGCCGAGCAAGGGCAGGGTGATGACCAGCGCGATCAAGCGCGGCACGACGAGAACCTGCATCGGGTCGAGGCCGATCGTGCGCATGGCATCGACCTCCTCGTTGATGCGCATCGCGCCAATTTGGGCGGTGTAGGCACTGCCCGAGCGCCCGGCAACAACGATCGCGGTCAGCAGAATGCCGAGCTCGCGGAGCACCGCGACCGCGACGAGGTCGACAACAAAAACCTCGGCGCCGAATTGGGCTAGCTGGATCGAACCTTGATAGGCCAACACGACGCCGATCAGGAAGGAAATCAGCGCGACGATCGGGATTGCATTCAAGCCCGATTGTTCCATGTGATACACGACCGCTTTGAAGCGGAACTGGCCGGGGCGAAGCGGCAGTCGCGCGAGCGAGACCACGGTCAACCCCAAGAAGCTCAGGCCTTCCTTCATCTCGGCGGCGATATCGAACGCGCCTTCGCCGACACGCTCGATAATCGTGAGCAGTGGGTTGCGCCGAGGCGGTTCGATGGCAAGTTGCGAATCGAGGTGGGCGAGCCGCTCGAGCAGCGCCTGCTGCGCCTCCGCGACGTTCAGAATTTCGACTTTGACCCCCGCGCGCTCGAGCCGGGCGGCGAGCCAGCGCAGCAGCCAGGCGCCGGCCGTATCCAGGCTCTCGACCGCGGCAAGGTCAAGACGCGCGTGTGCCCCCTTGAAGGCGCCGAGCCGGTGGAACTCGCGTTCCAAGCGTTGCGCGGCGGCGATGTTCCAATTGCCTCCGGCGAAAATCGAGAGCGTGCCGGCTTCTTCGCGGGCTTCGAGCCAGCCCTCGCGTCGTTCGACTTTGGTCGCCGCCACGTTCGTCAGCACATGCCGTTGGTCGGCGCGACTGCTGTCATGGCCCGACGACCGCGCATGAATCGCCGCGCTTGATCAGCGCCGCGCAGGCCGCCTTCGCGTCGTCGGCGGAGGCGAATGGGCCGGCCTCGAGGCGGTAAAAGATACCCTTGCCGGCGCCGAGATCGACTTTGCTGATGCCATAGGACAGAGAGCCGAGAACGTCGGGATGTTTCTTGCTGAGAACGTTCCATCCTTTTCGCGCACCTGCCGGATCGCGATAGGCAGCGAGACGAATGCGTTGTTTGCCCTGCAGCGAAACCTCATCGCCTGCGGCCGCAGATTCTGCTTCCGCGGAAGGTGCCGCTGCCGTCTCGTCAGGTTTCTCGGCGGCGACCATTTCCGTGGCTGGGGCCTCGGCGGTGACGGTCGATGGTTCCGCCGCGGCAGGTTCGGCAGCCGGAGGTTCGGCAGCGGCCGGAGGCGCGGCGACCTTCTCTGCTTCAGTCACTTCGGGTTCGCTGGGCGCGGTTGCCTTGGGGGGCGTGGCGGGCTCCGACGCCGTGCCCGTCTGGGGCTCCGCCGGCTGAGGCGCTACTGGTTTGGCGACCGGGTCTTCGATCGGCTCGATGCCTTGACTGCTCAGGAGCGCAAGCCGTTGCTCGGCATTGCCGATGCCCTGTTTGGCCGCGCGCCGATACCAGTTCGCCGCGCTTTGCATATCCTTTTCGACGCCGACGCCGCGCTCATAGGCGGCGCCGAGATAGTATTGCGCGGGCGCGAAATTCTGCTCGGCCGCGCGCCGATACCAGTTCACCGCTTCCGTGGCGTCCTGCCCAACGCCTGCCCCAGTCTCATAGGAATAGCCAAGATTGACTTGCGCGTGCGGCATGCCCTGACTGGCCGCCGCGCGAAACAATTTGGCCGCCTCGACAAGATCCTTGGTCACGCCGAGGCCGTTCAGATAGAGGTTGCCGAGATTGAATTGGGCGTCGGCCAACCCCTTATCGGCGGCCTTGCGATACCAACCGGCGGCGGTCTCGACGTTCTTTTCGACACCGCGTCCATTTTCATAAGAAAGGCCAAGCCCAAACTCCGCCGAAGCGTCGCCCTTCTCGGCAAGCGGCACCCATTCGGCGAGCGCCTTTTGATAATCGCCCTTCACATAAGCTTGGGTGCCGGCCTCGAAATCCGCACGCGCCATGCCGCCCGCGAGCCAGAGCGCCGCGACCAACGCGACGCCAAACCCCAACTGGCGGCCCCCAGGTCGGCCCAAGCCGCTTGCCTTGCCGTTCATGTGCGCTCCAGCCCTTTGTTCCGACTGCCTATTGTGACGGGGCCACGCGTGATAGGAAAGAGCTTCGTTGGGTCGACGCCGAGGCGGCATGTCGCGATTGGACGGCGCACGAGGAGCGTGGTTGGTATTCGCCGTGTTTGGCGCGGCGTTCGTGATGAGTCAGTTCTTCCGTGCGCTGAACGGCGTGATCGCCAAGGACCTGAGTGCCGAGTTCGACCTGACCCCGGGCGGTCTTGGCCTTTTGACCGGGTTTTTCTTTCTCGCCTTCGGCCTCGCACAGATTCCGATGGGCGTCCTGCTTGACCGTTTCGGCGCCCGTCGCAGCGTCGGCCTGATGCTGTTCGTGGCGGTGGCTGGCGCCGCGCTCTATGCGACAGCCGCCGACCTGGCTCAGCTCTATCTCGGGCGAATCCTGCAGGGCGTCGGCTTTGCCGGGGTTCTGATGGGGGCGCTGCTGATTTTCGCGCGCTGGTTTCCGCCCGATCAGTTCGGCACGTGGATGGGGCGCATGATCGCGCTGGGCGGTGCCGGCGGCTTGCTCGCGACCGCGCCGCTC
>CAMDDO010000105.1 GCA_945892755.1 Rhizobium sp. Q54
CGGCCTGGTACAGAACGAAGGTCGCCGGAGTCATGGCGGCGCGGGCGTGCCGCGATGCCATCGCGCGGATGGCGAGCTAGTTGCATGACCGCCGAGACCCGCACCGTCCGCGTCACGATCAATGGCCGCGACTATGAGCGGACGATCGCGCCGAATCTCCTGCTCAGCGATTTCATCCGGCACGAAGCCGAATTGACTGGCACGCATGTCGGTTGCGAGCATGGCGTGTGCGGCGCCTGTACGATCCTCCACGACGGCCGGCCGGCGCGCTCGTGCCTGATGCTCGCGGTACAGGCCAATGGCGCGCGGCTTGAGACCATCGAATCGCTTGCCAATGGCGAGGCGCTGCATCCCTTGCAGACCGCGTTCTGGGAAAAGCATGGTCTGCAATGCGGCTATTGCACGCCCGGTATTCTCATGACCATGAAGGCGTTCCTGGCCGAGACACCGAAGCCGAGCGAGGCGCAAATCCGCGAGGCGCTGTCTGGCAATCTCTGCCGCTGTACCGGCTATCAGCAAATTGTCGAGGCAGTTAGGCACGCCGCCGCGCTGCTGCGGGGCGAGGCATCATGAGCACGAGGCTGATCGGCGAGCGCGTCAAGCGTCGTGAGGATCGGCGTCTTCTGACCGGCACGGCGACCTTCATCGACGATATCCATCTACCCGGCATGGTGCATGCCGTGGTGTTGCGCAGTCCGCACGCCAAGGCACGCATCAAGCGCATCGATGCCGCCAAGGCGCTCGCGCTGCCGGGCGTGCTCGCAGTGTTTACGCATGAAGATCTCGGCGCGGCCAATGATCCCATGCCACTGCTCAACAATGACCGCGGATTCATTTACCCGCGCACCCATCGCGCGCTTGCGCCGGGACAGGTGCGCTTCGTCGGCGAGGCGGTCGCGCTCCTCGTCGCCGAGAACCGCTATATGGCCGAAACCGCGCTTGAACTGATCGATGTCGATTATGAGCCCTCGCCAGCGGCGGTTGATCTCATGGCGGCCGCTAGGCCCGGCGCGCCACTGGTGCACGACGATACGGATTCGAACGTCGCCTGCCGCACGCCGCACCATTTTGGCGATGTCGAGGCCGCGTTCGCTTCGGCCGATATTGTCATCACGGAAGAGCTTCGGCCCGAACGTGGCGCCGCGCAGCCGATGGAGACGCGCGGCGTGGTCGCCCAGTACGACGTCTCGACCGATAGTCTGACCGTGTGGGACACCACCCAGGCGCCGGTCAGCGCGCGCGGGTTGATTGCGGCCAAGCTCGGCATGGCGGAGGCGAGCGTTACGGTGATCGCGCCCGATGTCGGCGGCGGCTTTGGTGTCAAAATCATGCTGCTCTACGCGGAGGAACTGCTGATTCCGTTCGCCGCGCGCCGTTTGAAGCGCCCGGTCAAATGGATCGAGGACCGGCGCGAACATTTCCTTGGCTCGAACCATGAGCGGTTGATGGTGCATCAGGTCGAGCTCGCCGCGACCAGGGATGGCCGTTTGCTCGGGCTCAAGGACGTCTTCTATTATGACAGTGGCGCCTATTGCCCCTATGGCCCGATCAACGCCGAATGCGCGCAGGGCATTCTGCCGGGGCCGTATAAAATTCCGGCGATCCATACTGAATATATCGCGGTCTACACCAACACGGCGATCGTCAGCCCCTATCGTGGCGCCGGCATGCCGCACGGCACTTTCGTCATGGAGACCATGATGAACCGGCTGGCCGAGCGGCTCGAGCTCGACCCGGCTGAGCTCCGCCGGCGCAATCTGGTGACGCCCGCCGACTGCCCCTATGACGGCGGCACGTTGTTTCAATACAACACCAAATTGATCCATCGCGATTGCGACTATCCGGCCCTACTCGAAAAACTTTTAGCCGTGCTCGATTATGATGGCTTTCGCCTTGCGCAGCCGAGCGAGCGCGTCAAAGGCGTGCATAGGGGCATCGGCATTGGCTGCTATGTCGAGGGCACCGGCATCCCGCCCTATGAGGGCATGGAAGTGCGCGTCGAACCCACAGGCTTCGTGAACGTTACAACCGGCTATCCCTCGCAGGGCCAAGGCCATCAGACCACGCTGATCCAAGTCGTCGCCGAGACGCTCGGTGTTGAGCCGGACAAAGTGAACGTACAGGCCGGGCGCACCGACCGCTTTGCCTGGGGGGTGGGGACGTTCGCCAGCCGCGCCGCGGTGGTCGGCTGCACGGCGGCCCTCAAGGCCACGCGCCGCGTGCGCCAGCGCGCGCTCGATCTGGCGGCCGACCATCTGGAAGTTGCGGCCACCGACCTCGACATTGTGAGCGGGCGCGTGCAGCTGAAAGGCGTGCCGGAGATCGGCGTGACGCTGGCTGAGCTGGCGGCGGCTGCCAACCCGATCATCACGCTTGAGCCTGGCGTCGAGCCGGGCTTGCGTGCGATCGACTATCATCGTCCCGAAGGCGCGACCTTTGCGAGCGGCATGCACGGCTTGATCGTGAACGTCGATATCGAGACCGGCATGGTGAAGATCGAGCGTTATGTTGTGGTGCATGATTGTGGCGTGATGATCAATCCCATGATCGTCGAGGGCCAGATCCTCGGCGCGACGGCGCAGGGCATCGGCGGCACGTTTTACGAGAAGCTCGTGTTCGACGAGGCGGGCCAGCTCCTGACCACCACCTTCATGGATTATTTGATCCCGACCGCGATGGAAATTCCGCCGATCGAGATCCATCACCTCAACCATCCATCGAGCCTGAATCCCTTGGGTGTCAAGGGCGTGGGGGAAGGTGGCGTGATGCCGGTGGCCCCGGCCTTTGCGCTCGCCGTCGAAGACGCCCTCAAGCCCTATGGCGCACATATCAATGCCGTGCCGTTCGGCCCGCCGGATGTGCTCGCGCTGATCGAAAGGCGGGCCAAATTCTAGCCGATCCGCCGTAGACCCGAGCTTCAATGAACGGCTAAGCTACGCGAAACAACGAAGGGTAAGCGCCATGTCCCGTTACATTCTCGCTATCGACGTCGGCGGCACGTTCACCGACGTGATCTGCTACGACGTGACCAATGGCGCGGTCACCACGTTGAAAACACCGTCGACGCCGCCCGATTTCATCGACGGCATGCTGGACGGCATCGCGGCACTCGGTCACGCGGCGAGCGAGATTCGCCTGATCAAGATCGGCACCACGATCGCCACCAATACGATCATCATGCGCACCGGCGCCAAGACCGCGCTAATCACCACGGCGGGTTTCACCGACGTGATCCATGCCGCGCGCGCCGCACGCCCGACGCTCTATGATTCGGATTGGGACCCCGCGCCCGCCTTGGTCACCCGGCAGGACACGCTGACAATTGGCGAGCGGCTCAATTATGAGGGCGAGGTGGTCGAGGCGCTCGACGAGACAGCGCTGCGCAAACTTGCCGCCACGCTGAAGGAGCGCGGCACGCAGGCGGTCGCGGTGTCGTTCCTCCACAGCTACATCAACGGCGCGCACGAGCGCCGCGCGCACGATATTTTGGCCGAAGAGCTGCCCGGCCGCTTCATCTGCGTCTCGTCCGAAATCCTGCCCGAGATCCGCGAGTTCGAACGTACCTCGACCACGGTGGCGAATGCCTATCTCGGCCCGGTGCTCGAACGCTATCTCTCGGCCTTGCTCACCCGCCTCGACGGCATCGGCTACAAGGGCGGCGTGCTGATCACGCATTCGGGCGGTGGTGTGATGTCGGTCGAGGCCGCGCTGCGCATCCCGGCGCGTATCTGCCAAAGCGGCCCTGCCGCCGGCGTGGTCGCGGGGGCCGAAATCGGCAAGGCGGCCGGCCGACCCAATGTGATCGGGCTCGATGTCGGTGGCACCAGCGCCGATGTCTCGCTCTCGCGCCAGGGGAAACCACTGATCCGCTCCGAATGGAACATCGAGTTCAACATCGTGATCAATTTCCCGTCGGTCGACGTCGCGACCATCGGGGCGGGCGGCGGCTCGATCGCGCGTGTCGATCAAGGCGGCGTACTCAAAGTGGGGCCGGAAAGCGCGGGCGCGCGGCCGGGCCCGGCCTGCTATGCGCGGGGTGGCATCGAGCCGACCGTGACCGACGCCAACCTCGTGCTCGGGCGTCTCAGCCCCGAGACGCGCCTGGCCGGGCGGGTCGCGCTGCGCAATGATCTGGCCGAACAGGCGGTTGACCGCGTGGCGATACCGCTTCGCTATAAGCGCGAAGAGGCCGCGGCGGGGATTTTGCGCATCATGCGCGCCAACATGGCCGGCGCGATCCGCCTCGTTTCGGTCAAGCGCGGCCATGACCCGCGTGAGTTCGCGCTCGTGGCGTTTGGCGGTGCGGGGCCCTTGCACGCGGTCGAGGTCGCGCGCGAGCTCGGCATTCCCGAAGTCATCGTGCCCTATTATCCGGGTCTCGGCTCGGCGCTTGGCGTGCTGTTCGTCGAAGTCAGGCACGATTTCGTGCAGTCGATCTTTGCCACCAACACGCGCTTCGACGTCGCCACGATCAATGACGCGTTCAATAAATTAGAGGCCGAGGGCGCGGTGCGGCTCGAACGCGAAGGCGTGGCGGCTGATCGCATCCGCCTCACCCGGCAGCTCGACGTGCGCTATTACGGCCAGGTCTCGGGCGGGCTCGTCCTGCCGGTGAAGGCCGGCTTGCTCGGCGAGATCGATGTGCGCGAGATCTTCTCGCTGTTCCACAAACGCCATGCCGAGGAGTATGGCTACAATTTGCCCGAGGATTTGGCCGAGCTCGAGATCGTGAACGCACGGGTCAGCGCCGAAGGTCTGCGCGAGGCACAACCCAAACCGGTCTTCCCGAAGCCGCCCGAGGCGAAGCCCAAGCCCGCCGCGCTGCGCCGTGTCTTTTTCGAGGATGCGGGCTGGATCGAGACGCCAATCTGGCGGCGCGAGACACTACCCATCGGCCATGCGATCGAAGGCCCGGCAATCATCGAACAGAACGACACGACCACGTTGCTCGTGCCCGGCTCGCGCGCGACGGTTGATCCCCAGCTCAACCTTCTCTGCACGATCGGATAAGGCCATGAAACTCGACGCCGTAACCTTCGAAGTGCTGCGTAACGCGCTCTCGAGCATGTGCGATGAGGGCAGCGAGATGATCGCCCGCCTTGCCTACGCGCCGACCATCAGCGAGGGCCATGACCATTCCTGCGCGCTCCTCACCGCCGAGGGGCGATTGGTCGCGCATGGCAACCGAGATCAAGCGCCGCATATCGGCTCGTTCGAGCCCTCGGTGCGTGTTGTGCGCGAGTGGATCGACGACAAATTCGAGCCGGGCGATGTGTATATCTTCAACGACCCCTATTCGGGCGGCACGCATTGCAATGACGTCAAGCTGATC
>CAMDDO010000106.1 GCA_945892755.1 Rhizobium sp. Q54
ACCGGTTGGATGGCCGAGGAATTCCCCCCGGTCGGCGCACCGCCCTTCGCCGAGCGCGGCAAGGTGACCGACGAATATATCGCGGCCTACCGCGAGATGTGGGCGAACGGAGAGCCGTCCTACAAAGGCAAATACGTCACGATCGAGAACATCCTTTTTTCGCCACGCCCGGTGCAGAAGGGCGGCATTCCGATTTGGGTTGGCGGCGAGAGCGAACCGGCGCTACGCCGCGCGGCGCGGATCGGCGATGCCTGGTATCCGATCGGCTGCAACCCGCGCCACCCGCTCGATACGTTGGAGCGTTTCAAGACCGGCGTCAGCGCGGTCAAGCGCTATGCGGAGGAGGCCAAGCGCAATCCGGCCAAGGTCGGCATCACCTATTGGGCGGTCTGGCAGGGCGGGGGCAAGCGCGCCAAGGCCGATGACGGCGCGCCGATGTTGTTCTCCGGCGGTGCCGACGAGATCGCGGCCGATATTGAAGCCTTCCGCAAGCTTGGCGTCTCGTCGCTGCTGTTCAATTTCTATCGCGGCGATCTGCAAAAATCGCTCGACGCCATGGCCTGGTTCGCCGAAGAGGTGATGCCGAAGGTAAAGCGCTAAAAGAGAGCGGGAACTTCGATGGATTTCGGTTTCAATCTGCCAAATGGCGGGCCGCTGTCCCGGCCGGAAAACTTGGTGCATATCGCGTCGCGCGGCGAAGCGCTGGGCTATACGGTGTTCGGGATTCCCGACCACATTATTTTCCCGATCGCCGACATCCACTCGCGCTACCCCTACACAACCGACGGCAAATATGTCGCCGGGCAGAACGAGGGCGGCGACGTGCTCGAACCGCTCGCGATGCTGGCCTATCTCGCGGGCGTGACCCACAAGGCGAAGCTGCTTCTCTCCGTGCTGGTGGTGCCCTATCGCCATCCGGTGCTGACCGCCAAGCTGCTTTCGACGGCGGACGTCTTGTCGAACGGTCGTGTCATCGCGGGCATCGGCGTCGGTTGGATGGAGCAGGAGTTCGCGCCGGTCGGCGCGCCACCCTTTGCCGAGCGCGGCAAGGTGACCGATGAGTACGTCGCGATCTATCGCGAACTCTGGACCAACCCAGAGCCGCGCTATAAGGGCAAATATTGCAATGTCGAGGGCATCGTCTTCTCGCCGCGCCCGGTGCAGAAAGGCGGCATCCCGATCTGGGTCGGCGGCGAGACCGAACCCGCGATGAAGCGCGCTGGGCGATACGCCAATGGCTGGTATCCGATTTGCAGTAATCCGCTGCACCCGCTCGACACACTGCCGCGATTCAAGGCGGGCATCGACAAAGTACGCCGCTACACCGAGGAGGCAGGGCGAAACCCGGACGATCTCGCGATCACGTCCTGGGTGGTCTGGCCGCCCGGTGACAAGCGGGAAAAGCTTCCGAGCGGCGATCCCAAGCTGTTCACCGGACGCGCCGACGAGATCGCGGCCGATATCGATGCGTTCAAGACGTTCGGCGTTTCGACCTTGCTGTTCCGCTTCAACCGACCAAGCCTGCAAGAAACGCTCGATGCCATGACCTGGTTCGCCGAAGAGGTCGTGCCCAAGCTGAAGCGCTAGGCGTTCCGTCGGATTTTCTGGATCGCCTGCTCGAGCGCTTCGAGGAAACGCGAGCGATCCTTCTTGGTGTGGCTCGGATTGTAGCCCTTGATCGCGCCGGTCTCACGCAAATGAGCGCTGAGCTCGCGCATCGCGAGGGCCATGCCGATATTGTCGCCCGTGAATGGCTTACCGGTCGGGCCGATCGCCTCGGCGCGCTTTTCGAGGCAGCGCGCGGCGAGCGGAATATCCTGCGTCAGCACGATATCGCCCGCGCCAATATGCTCGACGATCCAATCATCGGCGGCGTCAGGGCCTTCCGTCACGACGACGCGGTTGACCGTCGGATCGCCATCGCCCCGCATCCAGGCATTGCTCACCATGTGAACCTTGAGCCCGTGGCGGCGCGCGACTTTCAACGCCTCGTCCTTCACCGGACAGGCGTCGGCATCGATATAAAGCTCAATCATGAGGCTCAGGCCCCTTCGACTCGTATTCCTGTCGAAGGGCACTCACAGCTCGCTGAGTTTCTGATTCCTGTTGCTTCATGCGTGACCCGGCCTCGCTTTGCGACCCAGCGGAAATTTCGCAAACCTCAAGCCCAAATTTCTGTTCGCCTTTGATGACGATGAAATCAGGACTTTCCCGCTTCGAGTCAAGACGTCAACGGAGGATGAGGACGCCGAACGCCTCCCTTCCCGACGAAACAGCTTGAAATTATGCCTGATCACGCATAAGCTGAAAACATGGTGAAGTCGGCCGGCGAAGACCGGCCCAAGCCGGTGCGCTGGGTCGGCGGCAGCAAGGAGGATTTGCGCGGCTTCCCGGAGGACGTGCGGCGACGGGTCGGCGGCGCCTTGTGGGAGGCGCAAATCGGCCGCAAGGCGCCCTATGCGAAACCGCTCAAGGGGTTTGGCGATGCCGGTGTATTGGAGATCGTGGACGACTTCGACGGCGACACGTTCCGCGCCGTCTACACCGTGCGCTTTGCCAAGGCCGTCTATGTGCTGCACGCCTTCCAGAAGAAGTCCAAACGCGGCGTCGCCACGCCCAAGGCCGAGCTGGGCCTGATCGACCGGCGGCTCAAGCGAGCGAGAGAGGATTACGAACAATGGGCAAGAAGCGGGAAACCGGCCTCAGGGTGATTGCGAGCAGCGGCAACGTGTTCGCCGATATGGGATTGGCGGAGCCCGAGGAAGAGCTGACCAAGGCGCAGCTTGCGAGCCATATCCGGCAGGTCATCAAGCGCCAGCGTTTGACCCAGATGGCGGCGGCGGCGCTCATGGGCATCGATCAGCCGAAGGTGTCGGCGCTCATCAACGGACGGCTCGCGAACTTTTCCAGCGAGCGCCTGATGCGCCTTCTGACGGCCCTCGGCCAGGATGTGGACATCACGGTCAGGACGAAGCCACGCCATAGGGCGCGCGGCCGAATCCGTGTCGTCGGCGAAGCGCATGCATGAGGCGCGATCGATAATGAGCCTAAATACAACCGTCACGCCCCTTCGAGCTCTTCGCGCTTGAGCTCGAGCGCGAGCCATTCGTCCTCGGCCGCAGCGAACGCCAATTCGGCCTGGCGCAACGCCGCGACCGACTGGTCGAAGCCCTTGGCGTCGCGCGCATAGAAACCCGGATCGGCCAGCCGGTCCTGCAATCGCCCGATCTCCGTCCTTAGGCCGTCGAGGCGGGCTGGCAATGTGTCGAGCGCGTGCTTCTCCTTGAACGAAAGCTTGGTCGGCCGCGCCGGCAGCCCCGCCGGCGCACGTGCCGAAGAAGGGGCGCCGCTCTTCGCCTTTGAGCGCGGGCGTTCCGGCGCTGCCAATGCGGCCCCACCGCGTTGGGTGACCATGTCGCTGTAGCCACCGGCATAATCGAGCCAGCGCCCATCGCCTTCGGAGGCGATGACCGAGGTCACCACGCGATCAAGAAAATCGCGGTCGTGACTGACCAAAAGCACCGTGCCGCCATAGTCGCCCAGCATCTCTTGCAGGAGGTCGAGCGTTTCCAAATCCAAGTCATTGGTCGGCTCGTCGAGCACGAGCAGGTTCGATGGTTGGGCGAGCGCGCGCGCCAGCATGAGCCGGCCGCGTTCGCCGCCCGAGAGCGCGCCGACCGGCGTGCGCGCCTGCTCGGGCGTGAACAGAAAGTCCTTCATATAGCCGATGACATGGCGGGGCTGACCACCGACCGCGACCGTATCGCGGCCCCCACCGGTCAGCGCATCGGCCAGCGTCATGGTCGGGCCCAGGCTATCGCGCCGCTGGTCGAGCGTGACCATTTGCAAATTGGTACCGATCTGGACGCGCCCTGAATCGGGCTTCAGTGCACCGGTCAACAGATTGAGCAAGGTGGTCTTGCCTGCGCCATTCGGGCCGACGATGCCGATGCGATCGCCACGCAAGATCCGGGTAGTGAAATTGCGCACCACCGCCTTGTCGCCGAATGTCTTCGAAATGCCCTCGACCTCGATGACGAGCTTGCCCGACAGATCGCCCTCGCCCGTGGTGAATGACACGACTCCGGGCGCGCCACGTTCGGCACGCTTTTTCTCGCGCATCGCGATGAGCGCGCGCAAACGGCCTTGATTGCGTTTGCGGCGCGCCTTGACGCCTTGGCGGAGCCACGCGGTTTCGGCGACGAGCTTGCGTTCGAATTTGTGGCGCTCGGTCTCCTCACGCTCGAGGATCTCGTCACGCCAGGCCTCGAACGCACCGAAACCCTTGTCGAGCCGGCGGATCGTGCCATCGGCCAGCCAGAGCGTGACGCGTGAGAGGGTTTCGAGAAAGCGCCGGTCATGGCTGATCAGCACGAGCGCCGAGCGCGTCGCCTGCAACTCGCTCTCCAACCATTCGATCGCCGGCAGATCGAGATGGTTGGTTGGTTCATCGAGCAACAAAATGCCGGGCGCGGGCGCGAGCGCACGCGCCAGCGCGCAGCGCCTGGCCTCGCCGCCCGAAAGCTCGCTCGGCCGTTCCGCGCCGCTGAGCCCGAGGCGCTCCAGGAAATAACGCGCCCGATGCGGGTCATCGCCCGGCGCAAGCCCGCTCTCGACATAGGCCAGCGCACTCTCATGGCCAGAAAGATCGGGCTCCTGCGGCAGATAGCGCAGCGTCGCGCCCGGCTGGACGAAGCGCTCGCCCGAATCGGGCTGGATCAGCCCGGCGGCGATCCTAAGGAGCGTCGATTTGCCTGAGCCATTGCGCCCGACCAGACAAAGCCGCTCGCCGGTCGAGACCGCGAGCTCGACACCATCGAGCAATGGCGCCCCGCCAAAGCCAAGGTGGATATCGCGAAGGGCAAGGATCGGCGCCGCCATGGCGCTCCTCTACAGGGTGGCCGCGACGGGAGCAAGAACGCCATGAAGGGGCCCGGTCGGCTCCCTTCGCCCTAGCGCGATGGAGTGCGTTATTTTGTCGTGCCCTTGAGCTAGAGCATGTTCCGACCAAGTTGACTCAGTTGCGTTGCGTCGTGGCGAGGCGATTCGCCAGGCGCGACGCGAAGCGCGATGCGGGGCCATCGGTCAAGCGGCGCAACGCCGCGAGCGCCCGCCA
>CAMDDO010000107.1 GCA_945892755.1 Rhizobium sp. Q54
CAGGTCGAGCGCCGGAAGCTCGTCACTGGCAGGCCAATGGCCCTGGCGCCCCTCATAGTCGATCAGATCCAGGTCGAGCGCACGGGCGTCATTGCGGGCCTTCCGGACGCGGCCGAAATTACGCTCCACGGCAAGCAACGCGGCAAGAAGTTCGCGCGGACCAAGCCGTGTCACCACTTCGCCGACCGCGTTGACATACCAAGGCTGACCCGATGGCGGTACCGGCGCCGAGCGATAGAAGCGTGAGCAGCGCCGAACCTCGATGCCGTGCTCGGGCAAGACGGCGAGCGCCGCGCGCACGCCAGCCTCGGGCGGGCCGTGCGCGTCGGTCGACAAATTAGCCCCAAGCGCGACCAGGATCATGGCCTAGCACCCTAGCCGCCCAGTGCTTGCCCGAGGGCCCGGATCGGCATAGGTTCCGCCACGCCAGCTTCGCAATTCGGTCACGTCCTTTGCTTATCTCGCCGTTGATCCGCCGATCCATTGACGGGCATCGCGGCGCCACTGAACCATAGGGATACCATCGCATGTTTTACCAACAGGAGCGCATCGGACTATTTATCGACGGGGCCAACCTTCATTCCGCCGCGCGCGCGCTCGGTTTCGACATCGACTACAAGAAACTCCAGCTTCACTTCGCGGAAAAAGGCCGGCTGGTGCGTGCCTTCTACTACACCGCGTTGATCGAGGACCAAGAGTATTCGCCACTTCGCCCGCTGGTCGATTGGCTCGACTATAACGGCTATACCGTCGTAACCAAGCCGACCAAGGAATTCACCGACGCGCTCAGCCGTCGCCGCCTCAAGGGCAATATGGACATCGAGCTCGCGATCGACGCGATGGAGATGGCCGCACACCTTGACCATCTCGTGTTGTTTTCGGGTGATGGCGATTTCGCCCGCCTGGTCGAGGCGATCCAGCGCAAGGGCATCCGGGTCACGGTGGTCAGCACGCTGCGCTCGCAGCCGCCCATGGTGGCGGACGAGTTGCGCCGCATGGCCGATACGTTTCTTGATCTGCAGGACCTCGCGCCCAGCATCCAGCGTCCGGCGCAGTGGCGCGAACAGCGCGAACCGCGCGAGCCGCGCGAGAGCCAATATGCCCCGGCCGAAGGCGACACCGATGCCATCGTCTCGGATCCCGGTCGCCGGCGCCCACCGGGAATGTAGCGCTTGCCCGCGCTTCCGGACGAGCCGGAGCGGGATTGCACGCGCTGCCCCCGCCTCGCTGCCTTCAGGGCTGGCAACCGCGCCGCGCACCCCGATTGGCACAACGCGCCGGTGCCGAGCTTCGGCCCGCTCGACGCCCATTTGCTGATTGTCGGCCTGGCGCCGGGCCTCAAGGGCGCCAACCGCACCGGCCGGCCGTTTACCGGGGATCATGCCGGTCAGCTGCTGTATCGGACGCTTGAAGCCTGCGGCTTCACGTCCGGTCGCTTCGCCGAGCGCGCCAATGATGGCCTGCGCCTGATCGATTGCCGCATCGTCAACGCGGTACGCTGCGTGCCGCCCGCCAACAAGCCGTTGCCGGCCGAGGTCGCCGCCTGCCGGGGCTTCCTCAAGAGCGAGCTCGCGGCCCTGGCCAAGCTCCGCGTCGTGCTCGCGCTCGGCCAGATCGCCCATGGCGCGGTGCTCGCCGCGCTCGGGCTGAGATCCAGCGCCTATCGGTTCGGCCACGGCGCGCGCCACGCTTTGCCGGATGGCCTATGGCTGGTCGACAGCTATCACTGCTCGCGCCTCAACACGAACACCGGGCGGCTGACCGAGATCATGTTCCGTGCCGTGATCGAGGATGCCAAATCAAGGATCGAGCGGTCGGCAGCTTGATCCAGCCCGCCCGCTCGGCGAGGATTGGGGCCGCTCCCGAGGAGAAGCATCATGGCGACACGCATAAAGGCGAGCGAACCGGACCATCTATCGAGCGCGGCGACCGGCGCCGAGGCGCGCGCGCTGATCCGCTCCGGCCGCTTCAAGGGTCACACCGCCGGGCTCGCGCCAGGGCGCGTGCAGGGCAATCTCGCGATTCTGCCTAGAGACTGGGCCGAGGAATTCCTGCGATTCTGCCAACAGAATCCGAAACCGTGTCCGGTGCTGGCGGTCGGCGAGCCGGGCTCCCCGGCGTTGCCCTCGCTCGGCCAGGGCATCGACATCCGGCGCGACGTCGGCCACTACCGCGTCTTCCGCGACGGCGAATGCGTTGACGAGCCGGTCACGCTCGATGACGTGTGGCGCGACGATCTGGTCACCTTCGTGCTGGGCTGTTCATTTTCATTCGAATGGGCTTTGCTTGAAGACGGCCTGAAACTTCGACACATCGAACAGAATCTGACCGTGCCGATGTTCCGCACAACGATCGAGACCGTGCCGACCAAGCGCTTCAAGGGCGGGCTTATCACCTCGATGCGCCCGTTCAAGCCGGCCGATGCGATTCGCGCGATTCAAATCACCTCGCGGTTTCCGGCCGTCCATGGCGCGCCGGTCCATATCGGGCATCCAGAGATGATCGGCGTGCGCGATCTTTCAAAACCGGATTTCGGCGATCCCTTGGAAGTGAAGGCGGATGAAATCCCGGTGTTCTGGGCATGTGGCGTGACGCCCCAAAACGTGGTGGCGAGCGCCAAACCGCCGCTCTTCATCGCCCATTATCCGGGTTGCATGTTGGTAACCGACCTCAATAATAGCAAGCTGTCGTCATTCTGATATTCGCTGTCACCTTACCGTGTCGGTGGCTTGGCACGCGGCGGCGGCTCGAGCTTCGGCAGCACCTTGCCGAGGTGGTTGATCAACTCGTGCGGCGCGAAGTGCGTCAAATCCTTGTCAATTTCGCCCCCCAGCTTGTCGAGCGCGTGTTTGCCCAACGCCTTCCGAAGATCGCCGAGCGCCTCGGGCGGTGCCACCACGACCAGCCGATCATAGCCGCCATTCAAGCCGGCCTGATTGACCTTTTCGGCCACCTCGCGCGCGAATTGCTGTTTGGCCTGGCGATGCCAGTCGACGCGCGGTGCCATGGCGTGACGCCCGGAATTCGCGCTTTCTTGCACACGGCCCGGCCGATCGGTGCCGACCTCACGCGTCATCCGGTCATCGCCGATCAGATCGTGCAACTCGGTCAGACCGTGGCCGCCCATGCGTGCCGAGAAGATACGCGCGCGGCGTCCGTCCGCCACGACCAGCCAAGTGGTTTCATGTTTGTTCATACCTGTTCCGTCCCTCGTGGTTCGACGGTTAGCCCAGATTTCTCATATGGCGCTCGCGGGAGCGCCGGTCAAAGGACAGGTTGTCGCAGCTCAACCGTAGCGTTCTTCGGTCCATGGATCGCCGTGGTTGTGGTAGCCGCGGACCTCCCAGAAGCCGGGCCGGTCGCCCGACAGGTACTCGATGCGCTTGACCCATTTGGCGCTTTTCCAAAGATACAATTTGGGCAGAATGATCCGCACCGGCCCGCCATGCTCGCGCGGGATCGGCTTGCCTTCCCATGAATGCGCCAAGAGCACGTCGTCGTCCTCGAACACCGCACGCGGAACGTTGGTGGTGTAGCCGTCATAGCTGTGGAAAACCACGAAGCGCGCTTCGGGTTTCGGCGCGACCAGCGCGATGACGTGCTTCGCCGAAACGCCTTGCCAGAGATTGTCGAAGCGCGACCATGCGGTTACGCAATGCATGTCCGAGACGTCGTCGAATTGGGGTTGCGCCTGGAAATCGGCAAAGCTCCATTCGAGCGGATTCTCGACCAGGCCGTCGACCTTGAGCCGCCATTGCTCGGGCTTGATGTCGGGCTGGAGACCGAGATCGAGCACCGGCCAATCGCGCGTTTCGCGCTGGCCCGGCGGCAATCGCTCGGCCCCGGGGGCACCGGGTCGCCCGGTCAGCAGACGGCCTTGCTTGGCCCATTCTTGCTTCTTTTCGATCAGCTTTTTCTTTATTTCGCCGATCAGGCTGACGCCATCGTCCTTCATACGCCGCTCCTACACCGTCAACCGCGCGCCCGAATCAGCCGGCCCTTCTGGCGCTGCCAATCCCGCTCAGCTTCAGCAGCGCGCTTGTCATATTGCTTCTTGCCACGGCCAAGCGCGAGTTCGACCTTGGCACGCCCTCGTCCATTAAAATACAGGCTGAGCGGAATCAATGTCACCCCACCCTGCTTCAGCGAGCCGCGCAGTTTCTCGATTTGGCGCCGGTGCAAGAGCAGCTTGCGCGGCCGCATCGGCTCGTGGTTGAAGCGCCCGCCCGGCCCATAGGGAGCGATGTGGGCATTGAACAGGTAAATTTCGCCGTCGCGCTCCTGGGCAAATGCGTCTTGTAACGTGGCGCGCCCGGCGCGCATCGACTTGACCTCGGTGCCGAACAGGGCAATGCCGGCCTCGAGCGTTTCATCGATATGATAATCATGCCGCGCCTTGCGGTTCTGCGCGATGAACCGACGGGCCTCAGCCCTCTTGTCCGTCATATTGTCTCGGCCTCGACGGCCAAACCCGTGGCTACGCGATCAATCCGGCGCCGCGCATGGCCGATTCGATGCGCTCGCGACTCGCCGGCAGCGGGGGAAGCATGGGCAGTCGCATCTCGCTTGTGCATTTGCCGAGCACGCTCGCCGCATATTTGACCGGCATCGGATTGGTCTCGACGAACATGGCGTCGTGCAGCGTCATGAGCCTTGTATGCAGATCGAGCGCCTTCTTGAGGTCGCCGGCGGTCCACGCCCTGTAGACCTCGACGCATTGGCGCGGCGCCACATTGGCCGTGACCGAAATACAGCCATGGCCACCTTGCGCGAAGAAGGCGAGCGCGGTGCCGTCCTCACCCGACATCTGGCAGAACTCGGGTCCGGCCGCGACGCGCATCTGGGTCGGCCGCGCGAGATCGGCGGTCGCGTCCTTGACGCCAGCGATATTCTTCAGTTTCGAGAGCCGCGTCATGGTCTCGACCGTCATGTTGACGACGCTGCGTGGCGGGATGTTGTAGATCAGGATCGGAATGTCGACCGCGTCGTTGA
>CAMDDO010000108.1 GCA_945892755.1 Rhizobium sp. Q54
ATTGTCGGCCTGGTTCAGGCGCCGGCGACCAAGATCGCGCAACTCGTCAACGCACCGGCGGCCAAACTCGCCCGCGTGATCCAGGCCTATGCCAACAAGGGTGAAGCTGCGTGAGGCCCTTCTCAATCTCGACTGGTTCGAACCGATAAGGACTGAGTGACACATGGCTAATATCGCAAAGATCGTAGACGACCTCTCCAGCCTCACCGTTCTTGAGGCGGCCGAGCTCGCCAAGTTGCTTGAGGAAAAGTGGGGCGTCTCCGCCGCTGCCGCAGTCGCGGTTGCGGGCCCGGCGGCGGCCGCAGCCGCTCCGGTGGAGGAGAAGACCGAATTCACGGTCGTTCTCGTCAGCGCGGGCGAGAAGAAGATCGAAGTCATCAAGGAAGTGCGTGCGCTCACCGGCCTCGGCCTCAAGGAGGCCAAGGATCTGGTCGAGGGCGCGCCCAAGTCCGTCAAGGAAGGCGTGAACAAGGAAGAGGCCGGCAAGATCAAGGCAACGCTTGAAAAAGTCGGTGCCAAGGTCGAATTGAAATAACCCAGTAAAGCTTAGGTGATCTCGGGGCCCGCGCCCCGGGATCGCCACCATCGTTGCCTAGGCGCCATCGATTAATAGCGCGCCACGCAACACGCGACTCGGCTCGACCACCCGAATCGCGTCAAACAGGGCGCCGGACACAAGCTCCGGAGCCGGGTCTTCGCAAGCCGGATGTCTCCGCCTTGCGATCGAATGAGTGCCAGAGCTCGGGAGGCGTGCGCGCACCCCGAGTTCCGGATGGCTCGGGCGGGCCATCCACGGAACCGAGCCGGTTTGACATGAGCCGGCAAATTGAGAGGCCGCAATGGCGCAGACGTTTACCGGTCGCAAGCGCGTCCGCAAGTTTTTCGGAAAAATCCAGGAAGTCGCGGAGATGCCGAACCTGATCGAGGTTCAAAAGGCGTCGTACGACCAATTCCTGCTGATCAAACCGCCGGCTGGCGGGCGGCCCGACGAGGGCCTGCAAGCCGTGTTCAAATCGGTATTCCCGATCTCGGACTTTTCCAATTCATCGATGCTGGAATTCGTGCGCTACGAATTCGAGCCGCCGAAATACGACGTCGACGAGTGCCGCCAGCGCGGCATGACCTTTGCTGCTCCGCTCAAGGTGACGCTGCGCCTCATTGTGTTCGATGTGGACGAGGAGACGGGCGCCAAGTCGGTCAAGGACATCAAAGAGCAGGATGTCTACATGGGCGATATTCCGCTCATGACCATGAACGGCACCTTCATCATCAACGGCACCGAGCGTGTCATCGTCTCGCAGATGCACCGCTCGCCCGGCGTGTTCTTCGATCATGACAAGGGCAAGACGCATTCCTCGGGCAAGCTGCTGTTCGCCGCCCGCATCATTCCCTATCGCGGTTCATGGCTCGACATCGAATTCGACGCCAAGGACATTATCCATGCGCGCATCGACCGGCGGCGCAAGATTCCGGTCACCTCGCTGATGTTCGCGCTCGGGCTCGACGGCGAGGAAATCCTTCGCACCTTCTACAAGCACGTCAATTACAAGCGCGCCAAGGAAGGCTGGCGCGTGCCGTTCGACGCCAACCGGCTCAAGGGCTACAAGGCGATCAACGATCTGGTCGACGCCGATACCGGCCGCGTGGTGATCGAAGCCGGCAAGAAGCTCACCGTCCGTCAGTCGCGCCAGTTACATGAGAAGGGCCTCAAAGCCCTGCGCATGACCGACGAGGAATTGATCGGCCGCTACATCGCCGAGGACCTGGTCAACGCCAAGACCGGCGAAATTCATGTCGAAGCCGGCGAGGAAATCACCGACAAGAACCTCGAAGCGCTGATCGAGGCCGGCTACAAGGAACTGCCGATCCTCGACATCGACCATGTGAATGTCGGCGCCTATATCCGCAATACGCTGACCGTCGACAAGAACATGACGCGCGAGGACGCGCTGTTCGACATTTACCGGGTGATGCGTCCGGGCGAGCCGCCGACCCTCGATACCGCGCAGAACATGTTCAACTCGCTGTTCTTCGACGGCGAGCGCTATGATCTGTCCGCCGTCGGCCGCGTCAAGATGAACATGCGGCTTGAACTCGACGCCCCCGACACCATGCGCGTGCTGCGCAAGGAAGACATCATCGCGGTGATCCGCACGCTCGTCGATTTGCGCGACGGCAAGGGCGAGATCGACGACATCGATCATCTCGGCAACCGCCGGGTGCGCTCGGTCGGCGAGTTGATGGAGAACCAATACCGCATCGGCCTGTTGCGCATGGAACGCGCCATCAAGGAGCGCATGAGCTCGGTCGATATCGACACCGTGATGCCGCAGGATTTGATCAATGCCAAGCCGGCGGCGGCCGCGGTGCGCGAGTTCTTCGGCTCCTCGCAGCTCTCGCAGTTCATGGATCAGACCAACCCGCTCTCCGAGATCACGCACAAGCGGCGGCTCTCGGCGCTCGGTCCGGGCGGTCTGACGCGCGAACGTGCCGGCTTCGAGGTGCGCGACGTGCATCCGACCCATTACGGCCGCATCTGCCCGATCGAGACGCCGGAAGGCCCGAACATCGGCCTGATAAATTCGCTCGCCACGTTCGCGCGGGTGAACAAATACGGCTTCGTCGAAACGCCGTACCGCAAGGTCAAGGATGGCCGCGTCACCGATGAGGTGATCTATCTCTCCGCGATGGAGGAGGGCCGCTACACGGTCGCTCAGGCCAACGCCGCGATCGATAACCGCGGAAAATTCACCGAAGACCTCATCGTCTGCCGCCACGCCGGCGACGTGCATCTCGTCCCGCGCGACAAGGTCGACTTCATGGACGTGTCGCCGAAGCAACTCGTTTCGGTGGCTGCCGCGCTGATTCCGTTCCTGGAGAACGACGACGCCAACCGCGCGCTGATGGGCTCGAACATGCAGCGCCAGGCGGTCCCGCTGATCCGCGCCGACGCGCCGCTGGTCGGCACCGGCATGGAAGCCGCGGTTGCGCGCGACTCGGGAGCGACCATCGTTGCCCGCCAGCCGGGGGTCGTCGACCAGATCGACGGCGCCCGCATCGTGGTGCGCGCCACCGCCGAGGACGGCACGACCAAGGGCGTGGACATCTACCGGCTGCGCAAGTTCATGCGCTCCAACCAGTCGACCTGCATCAACCAGCGGCCGCTGGTGCGCGTCGGCGACCGGGTGGTCGAAGGCGACATCATCGCCGACGGACCGTCGACGGAGCTTGGCGAACTGGCGCTGGGGCGCAACGCGCTGGTCGCGTTCATGCCCTGGAGCGGCTACAATTTCGAGGACTCCATCCTCATCTCCGAGCGGATCGCCCGCGACGACGTTTTCACCTCGATCCATATCGAGGAATTCGAGGTGATGGCGCGCGATACCAAGCTCGGCCAGGAGGAAATCACGCGCGACATCCCCAATGTCGGCGAGGAGGCGCTGAAGAACCTCGACGAGGCCGGCATCGTCTATATCGGTGCCGAAGTGAATCCCGGCGACATCCTGGTCGGCAAGGTGACGCCGAAGGGCGAGAGCCCGATGACGCCCGAGGAAAAGCTGCTGCGCGCGATCTTCGGCGAGAAGGCCTCCGACGTGCGTGACACCTCGCTGAAGCTGCCGCCGGGGGTCACCGGCACGATCGTGGACGTGCGCGTGTTCAGCCGCCGTGGCGTCGACAAGGACGAGCGCGCCATGGCGATCGAGCGCTCGGAGATCGAGCGCCTGGCCAAGGACCGCGACGACGAGAAGGCGATCCAGGAGCGCAGCTTCCTCAACCGTCTCAAGGAGAAGCTGCTCGGGCGAAGGGCCTCGGGCGGCTTCAAGGGGATCAAGTCGGGGACAGTGCTCGATGACCACATCCTGGCCGAGCATGTGCGCGGGACGTGGCGGCATATCGGCGTCCAGGACGACGCCGTCATGGCCGAGATCGAGACGCTCAAGCGCGAATACGATGTGGCCGTGGCCAATCTGCAGAAGCGTTTCGACAGCAAGGTCGAGAAACTCCAGCGCGGCGACGAGCTGCCGCCCGGGGTGATGAAGATGGTCAAGGTGTTCGTCGCCGTGAAGCGCAAGCTGCAGCCGGGCGACAAGATGGCCGGGCGGCACGGCAACAAGGGCGTGGTATCGCGCGTGGTGCCGGTGGAGGACATGCCGTTCCTCGATGACGGCACCCATGTCGATCTCGTGCTCAATCCGCTGGGCGTGCCGAGCCGGATGAATGTCGGGCAGATCCTGGAGACGCATCTGGGCTGGGCCTGCGCGTCCATCGGCAAGCAGATCGGGGCGCTGGTGGAGGAATACCGCCGCAGCGGGCAGCAGCGCCAGGAGCTGCTCGACACGCTGAGGGGCGTCTATGGCGAGGAGATCTTCAAGGACGACATCGCGGGTATGTCCGACGCGCAACTGATCGAACTGTGCGAAAACCTCAAGAAGGGGGTGCCGATCGCCACCCCGGTGTTCGACGGCGCCAAGGAACCCGACATCGTCGACGCGCTGGTCGCGGCGGGCCTCGACGGTTCCGGCCAGGTGACGCTGACCGACGGGCGGACCGGCGAGCCGTTCGAGCGCAAGGTCACCGTGGGCATCATCTATATGCTCAAGCTGCACCATCTCGTGGACGACAAGATCCACGCCCGCTCGATCGGGCCGTACAGCCTGGTCACCCAGCAGCCGCTGGGCGGCAAGGCACAGTTCGGCGGACAGCGTTTCGGCGAAATGGAGGTCTGGGCGCTCCAGGCTTATGGCGCGGCCTATACGCTGCAGGAGATGCTGACGGTGAAGTCCGACGACGTGTCCGGCCGCACCAAGGTCTACGAAGCCATCGTCCGCGAGCAGGACACCTTCGAGGCCGGCATTCCCGAGAGCTTCAACGTGCTCGTCAAGGAATTGAA
>CAMDDO010000109.1 GCA_945892755.1 Rhizobium sp. Q54
GAGGCTTTGGGTTTGCCGCGCGGGTCGCGGTCGATCGCGCAAGCTTCGAGCCGATCGGCGGCCTGCGGCGAAAGCAGCAGATGATCGATTCTGAGACCGTGGTCGCGTTGCCAGGCGCCGGCTTGATAATCCCAGAACGTGAAAGCATGTTTCTTGTCCGGGTGCAGCGCGCGGAATGCATCGGTGAAGCCGAGATTCATGATCGCGCGGAGGCCGGCGCGCGATTCGGGGCGAAACAACGCATCCTCGCGCCAGCCATCGGGATCGTAAACGTCGACCTCGGTCGGGATGACGTTGTAATCGCCGCCCAGCACCAGCACGTCTTCGGCATCGAGTAATTCTCGCGCGTGGCTCTTCAAGCGCTCCAGCCAGCGGAGCTTGTAATCATATTTGTCGCCGGGGGCGGGGTTGCCATTGGGCAAATAGATCGAGGCAACCCTGAGTTTGCCCCCGATTGTCGCCTCGATATAGCGCGCCTGCTCATCGCTCGAATCGCCAGGCAGGCCTTTTTCGACATCCTCGATGCGTTCACGCGACGCGATCGCAACGCCGTTATAGGTCTTCTGCCCGACCACCGCGAGATTGTAGCCGAGCGTCTCGAATGCTTCGGTGGGAAACTGGTCCTCGACTGTCTTGATCTCCTGCATCAGGAGCACGTCGGGCTTCGCTGCCTCGAGCCATTCAATGACAGCGGGCAGACGGGCCTTGACCGAGTTGACGTTCCAGGTCGCGATTTTCAGAGCGCGTTCTCCTGAGGCGGGTGTCGACCGACCGCTTCAGCCTAGCACGCGAGATGAAAGACCGCCTATCAGAGCGCGAAGGAGGTGCCACAGCCGCAGGAAGAGGTGGCCTTGGGATTTCTGACCTGAAAGGACGCGCCCATCAACTCGGTCACGAAATCGATCACCGAGCCGCCCATATGGCCGGCCGATACCTCGTCGACCAGAACGGTCACACCATTCTTTTCGATCGCGATATCGTCCGCCTGACGCGGGGAGTCGAAGCTGAATTTGTACTGAAAGCCGGAGCAGCCGCCACCCAGCACGCTGACGCGGAACATCTGGCCGGGTTCGGCTTCGGTCTTGAGCAATTGCGCGATGCGCGCCGCGGCACGCTCGGTCACTTCGACCGGCGTGGCATCGTGGTGGGTTTCGATCTCGATGGGTCGGGCCATGGCCGTCAAAAACCTCGATCGGAGCGGAGAGCGCAGAAGACAACTCCACATATCCTATCTAGGCAATCTGAACGGCTTGTCAACAAGCCATATATTTCAAGACCAAAGCGCTCGATTGCCGCAGGCCGCGCCCTGATGTAGTAGTTTCGGCCCATGCCCGCCGCGTCCTATGCCAGCGTGCCGGAGCGAAGCCGCGGCCGGCTCCACAAGGAGCCCGAAAGCGCGACCCGCTCGGCCTTCCAGCGCGATCGCGATCGGATCATCCATTCCGCCGCGTTTCGCCGGCTCGAATACAAGACCCAGGTCTTCGTCTATCACGAGGGCGACTATTTTCGCACGCGCCTGACCCACAGCCTGGAAACGGCGCAAATCGCGCGCTCGATCTCACGCGTGCTCGGGCTTGATGAAGATCTCGCCGAGGCGCTGGCTTTGGCCCATGACCTTGGTCACACGCCGTTCGGCCATGCCGGCGAGGACGCGCTGGATGAGGCCATGCGCCCCCATGGCGGCTTCGACCACAACGCGCAGACGCTCAAGATCTTGACCTCGCTTGAGCAGCGCTATGCCGGATTCGACGGGCTGAATCTGACCTGGGAAACGCTTGAGGGCGTCGCAAAGCACAACGGCCCACTCCTGCCGCTGAAAGGCGAGAAGAAACTTCCCGAGGCGCTGACCGAGTATGTCGCGCGCCACGATCTCGAGCTCGACACTTATCCGGGCCCCGAGGCCCAGGTCGCGGCGTTGTCGGATGATATCGCCTACAACAATCACGACGTCGACGATGGCCTGCGCGCGGGTCTCTTCACCGTGGCTGATTTACGCGACGTACCGCTGGTCGGCCCGATCTTTGCCGCGGTCGAGGCGGCCCACCCGGGGCTCGAAGAGAGCCGTCTGATCCACGAGGCGGTCAGGGGCATGATCGGCGCGATGGTCGAGGACCTGACCGCTGAGAGCCGTCGGCATCTCGCCGAAGCAAAGCCGGTCGACGTCGCCGCGGTGCGCCGCCTCGGTCGGCCCGTGATCGCGTTTTCCGACTCAATGCGCGCCAATGACGCCGCGCTCAAGCGCTTCCTTTACGCGCGCATGTATCGCCACTACAAGGTCAACCGCATGGCGTCGCGGGCGCGTCGCGTGGTGCGCGAATTGTTCGCGCTGTTCATCGCTGAGCCCGAATGCCTGCCGACCGAATGGCGCGCGCGCTGCAACGGGCCGGCGACGGCAAAGACAGCCCGAATGATTGCCGACTATATCGCCGGCATGACCGACCGCTATGCCTTCAAGGAACATCACCGCCTGTTCGGACCGCCAGAGAACTGAATGAATTTGTTCACCGCGCTACGCGACCTTGTGCTGAAGGAGGTCGCGGCTCTCGTCGAGGCTGGCGAGCTCCCGCAAAATCTTGATACCAGCGCCATCGCGGTCGAGCCGCCGCGCGAGGCGGGACATGGCGACGTCGCGACCAACGCGGCCATGGTGCTGGCGAAGCCCGCCAAACGTCCGCCGCGCGAGATCGCGCAGCTGATCGCCGAGCGGCTCAAGCATGCGCCCGACATCGAGGCGGTCGAGGTTGCCGGGGCGGGTTTCATTAACCTCCGCCTGGCGCCCAGCTTCTGGCACGCCCGACTGCGCGAGATTCTGCGCGAGGGAGCGGATTACGGCGTGGTCAACCTGGGAAAAGGCGCGCCGGTCAACGTTGAATATGTCTCGGCCAACCCGACCGGACCGCTCCATGTCGGCCATGGTCGCGGCACCGTGTTCGGCGACGTGCTCGCCAATCTGTTGCAGCGCCTCGGCTATAAGGTGACGCGCGAGTATTACATCAACGATGCCGGCGCGCAGGTCGACGTCCTCGCGCGCTCGGCGCATTTGCGTTATCGCGAGGCGCTCGGCGAGGTGATCGGTGACATTCCCGAGGGTCTCTATCCGGGCGATTATCTGAAGCCGGTCGGAGCCGCGCTCGCCGCGCGCGATGGCGCGAAGTGGCGCGACGTGTCCGAGGCCGATTGGCTTCCGGTCGTGCGCGGCGCCGCGATCGACGCCATGTTGCGCTTGATCAAGGACGATCTCGCCGCGCTTGGCGTGCGTCACGAAGTGTTCACGTCGGAACGCAAGCTGGTCGAAGACGGCAAAGTCGAAGCCGCTTTTCGTCAGCTCGAGGCCGACGGGTTGATCTACACCGGCGTGCTCGAGCCACCCAAGGGCAAGCCCGCGCCCGATGACTGGGAACCCCGACCGCAAAGTCTGTTCCGCGCCACCAAATTCGGTGATGACGTCGATCGGCCGCTGAAAAAATCTGACGGCAGCTGGACCTATTTCGCGACCGATATCGCCTATCACCGCGACAAGATCGCGCGCGGTTTCAACGACCTGATCGACGTCTGGGGCGCCGACCATGGCGGCTATATCAAGCGCATGCAAGCGGCCGTCAACGCGCTGTCGGGCGGCGCCGCGAAGCTCGACGTCAAGGTCTGTCAGCTGGTCAAGCTCCTGGACAATGGCGAGCCGGTGAAAATGTCGAAACGCTCCGGCCAGTTCGTCACGCTGCGCGACGTCGTCGAGCGTGTCGGCAAGGACGTGGTGCGATTCATTCTACTCACGCGGCGCAACGACGCGCCGCTCGATTTCGACCTCGCCAAGGTGACCGAGCAGTCGAAAGACAATCCGATCTTCTATGTGCAATACGCGCACGCGCGGATTCATTCCGTGCTGCGCCGCGTCGCCGAGGAAATGCCCGAGATCGCGCGCGACGTGGGTTCGCTCGAAGCGGCGGCGTTCGACGCCCTGAGCGACGAGGCCGAGCTCGGCTTGATCAAATTGGCCGCCACTTGGCCGCGCGTCTTGGAGCAGGCCGCGCTGGCTCATGAGCCGCACCGGCTGGCGTTTTTCCTGAACGATTTGGCCGCCGCGTTTCATCGGCTCTGGAACAAGGGCAACGACGACCCCAGATTTAGGTTCATGATACTGTCCGATTCGCGGACGACGCAGGCACGGCTCGGATTGATCGTCGGGGTGGGCCTGGTCATCGCCGCAGGCCTGACGATCTTCGGCATCGAGCCGGTTGAGGAGATGCGCGCCTGATGACTTCGACGACGCGTGACGAGCGTTTGATCGCAACGCCTGGCGAGCAAAGGGATCGTGACGGCTCCGATGGGCTTGAGGGCGGCGATCCCGGAGCACCTCGGCGCGGGGGCCCGCGCTTGTTTACGACCTTCTCGGTGATTGTTGGCGTCCTCGCTTTAGCCGCCGGCGGATGGTATGTGAGCCGGGCGCTGATCGAGCCGGGCGGGCAATCGACGGGCGAACTGCCCCTCCTGGTCGCCGACACCACGCCGGTGAAGGCGCGGCCCGAGGATCCGGGCGGCGCCGAAATCCCCAACCGCGACAAGTACGTCTACAAGAGCCTCGACGGCGATACAGCCGAACAACCCGTCGAGCAGCTTCTGCCGGCTCCCGAGGAGCCGATGGCCAAGCCGGTCGACAATGGCCCGTTGTTGGAGCCCTTGGCCAATACCTCGCTCGAGACAATGTGGGCCAGACCCGCGCCCGAAGCACCGCCGGCCGCCGAGGCGCTACCGGCCGTG
>CAMDDO010000110.1 GCA_945892755.1 Rhizobium sp. Q54
TGGCCCTGGTCGAAACCCAGGACGAATGGATGCGACCCAAGACTCTGTTCAGGGCGCGCGCCCTGGGTTAGACAAATCGCGGGAAAACTCGGGGGATTGGCGCCTTCATGGTCGGCTCTTTGTTCGCGACCGGCATCATCATCGGCTTCGCCATCGCGGCGCCGGTCGGACCCGTGGGCGTCTTGTGCGCCCACCGCACGATCGCGCGCGGGCCGCGCGCGGGGCTGGTGTCGGGCTTGGGCGCCGCGGTCGCCGATTCGATCTTCGGCCTGATCGCGGCGTTCGGCCTGTCCTTCGTCGCGGATTGGATCGCCGATCACCAGGCCAGCGTGCGGTTGGTGGGGGGCGTCTTTCTGATCCTTCTGGCCCTGCGCATCCTGCTGACGCGCGAGAAGGAAGTGGCCGAATCGACGCCGTCGAATTCGCGCGCGATCGGTTATTTCGCCTCGACCTTCGCGCTGACGATCACCAATCCGATCACCATCCTGTCCTTCGCCGGCATCTTCACCGCCTTCGGCGTCGTCGAGCGCGTGGTGACGGCGATCGATGCCTGGATACTGGTCGGCGGCGTTTTTGCCGGCTCGTCGATGTGGTGGCTGTTCATCGCAGGCGGGGCCGGGTTGTTGCGCGGCACCCTGTCCGAGCGCCTATTGCGCCATGTGAACATCCTGTCGGCGACGATCATGCTCGCCTTCGGCGCCTATGCCCTTGCTAGCTCGCTTCCGGCGATCCGACGCCTGTTCCACTGACGCGCCCATGACGCGCCCATGACGCGCCCGCGCCGTCTTGGCGAAATCTAGGCTGCTTTGCGGAAGTACTGGCGGTCGAGCGTCTCGGCGATCTGCACCGCGTTGAGCGCCGCGCCCTTGCGCAGATTGTCGGCCACGCACCAGAACGCCAGGCCGTGTTCGACCGTGGGATCCGCGCGCAGGCGCGAAACGAAGACGCTGTCCTCGCCCGCGGATTCGACCGGCGTAACGTACCCCTCGTCCACCCGGTGATCGACGACCGTGATGCCCGGCGCGCGGCGCAGGGCCGCGCGCGCCTGCTCGACCGAGATCGGCCGCGCGAATTCGACGTGCAGCGCCTCGGCATGGCCGATGAACACGGGCACGCGCACGCAGGTGGCGATGACCTTGATCGCGGGGTCGAGAATCTTCTTGGTCTCGACGACCATCTTCCATTCTTCCTTGGTCGCGCCGTCGTCCATGAACGTGTCGATGTGCGGGATGACGTTGAAGGCGATCTGCTTGGTGAAGATTCCCTTCTGCATGGGATCGTTCACGAGGACGCCGCGCGTCTGGCTGAACAATTCGTCCATCCCCTCGCGCCCGGCGCCCGAGACGGACTGGTACGTCGCCACCGATACGCGCGTGATGGTCGCGAGATCGTGAAGGGGCTTCAGCGCCATGACCATCTGGATGGTCGAGCAATTGGGATTGGCGATGATGTTGCGCTTGGCGTACCGGGCGAGTGCGGACGCGTTAACCTCGGGCACGACGAGCGGAACATCGGGGTCCATGCGAAACTGCGAGGTGTTGTCGATGACCACGCAGCCCACGGCGGCGGCGCGCGGGGCGTGCACGGCGGAAATCTTCGCGCCCGGGGAAAACAGGCCGATATCGGTGCCCGCGAAATCGTAATCCTCGAGCGCCAGGACTTTGAGCGTCTTGTCCTCGCCGTAGGATAGCTCGCGCCCGATCGAGCCGACCGACGCCAGCGCCACGACCTCGTCGGCGGGGAATTTGCGCTCCGCCAGCGTCTTGAGCATTTCCTGCCCGACCGCTCCGGTAGCGCCCACGACCGCGACCTTGTAGCCCATGATGCGATTCCTTGGTCTTGGCGCGTGCGAAATGACCTGCCGTTACGTATTATCTATCCGGCGCAATTGCAAGATTTCCCTAATACTGCGTTTTGAATACTGCATTTTTCCAGGACGCGCGGCGAAGCGGCCCGGAACGTGAGGAGCATCGCGGCTGGCGTTTGGCGGAATTCCGGCGGAGAGGTGCCCTTCTTGCGCCGAAACAGGGCGCGCGACTTACGCGCTTCATGCGGAGTGGACGCTCCACGAATGCGCGCGCTGCGGCCTCGTCTATATCGACCCCCTGCCCGATGCCTCCCTGCTCGATTACATGTACCGGGATACCTATGCCGGTTCGACCGAAAGCTATTTCACCAAGGTCGAGCGCAAGATGCGACGCGGCCGGGCGCGGATGCGGGCCCTTGTCCGCGCCGTGCCGCGCGGGCGGTTTCTCGATGTCGGCTGCAATGGCGGCTTCATGGTCGAGGCCGCGCGCGAACGGGGCCTCGAGGCCTGGGGCATCGATGTCGATACCCACTCCATCGCCTATGCGCGCAAGCATTATGCTGGCTGCAGATTCGAGGCCGCGACGGTCGAGAGCTTCATCGCCAGCCGCGAGGCGGAAGGCGCAGCGAAGTTCGACCTTCTCTACTGCTCCGAGGTCATCGAACACATCCCGGCGGTCGATGACTTCGTCGCCGCGTTGGCGCGCGCGCTGGTGCCGGGCGGATACTTATATGTCACGACGCCCGATATCGGCCATTGGCGCCGGCCGCGCGATTTGACCCGGTGGGACGGATTTTCGCCGCCCGCGCATTGCCTGTATTTCCGCCCGGCCGCGCTGCGCCATTTGCTCGCGCGCCACGGCTTCGCGATCGAGCGCGAACATTTGGCCTTCAAGCCCGGCATCAAGATGCTGTGCCGCAAGAGCGGTTGATCAGCCCGCGAGCTTGGCCATTTCCTCGACCACGGCCTTGCCCATGGCGGTCGTGGAGACCGGTGTCATCCCCGGCTGCATGATGTCGGCGGTGCGCAGCTTGCGCTCCAAAACCGCCTCGATCGCGCGCTCGATCAGGTCCGCGTCGTCGCCCCGATCGAACGAATAGCGCAGCATCATCGCGAAGGACAGCAGCATGGCGAGCGGGTTCGCCATGTCCTTGCCCGCGATATCGGGGGCGGAGCCGTGCACCGGCTCGTACAGCGCGCGGCGGCGACCGTGGGAATCGGGCGCGCCGAGCGAGGCCGAGGGCAGCATGCCGAGCGAGCCCGTGAGCATCGCCGCCTCGTCCGACAGCATGTCGCCGAACAGATTATCGGTGACGATGACGTCGAACTGCTTGGGATTGCGCACGAGCTGCATGGCCGCGTTGTCGGCGTACATGTGCGTGAGTTCCACGTCGGAATATTCGGCATGTAATTTCGTGACCTCCTCGCGCCACAGCACGCCCGCTTCCATCACGTTCGCCTTTTCGGCCGAGCACAGCCTGCGCGCGCGCTTGCGCGCGAGCTCGAAGCCCACGCGCGCCACGCGCACGATCTCGCCCGAGGTGTAAACATGCGTGTTCACGCCGCGGCGCTCGCCATTGGGCAGGGTTTCGACGCCGCGCGGCTGGCCGAAATACATCCCGCCCGTGAGTTCGCGCACGATCATGATGTCGAGACCGCGCACGATCTCGGGCTTCAGCGTGGACGCGTCCACCAGGGCGTCGAAAACGATCGCCGGCCGGAGATTGGCGAACAGATCCATGTCCTTGCGCAGGCGCAGGAGGCCGCGCTCGGGTTTCTTGGCGAAGGGCAGGGAATCCCATTTTGGCCCGCCCACCGCGCCGAACAATACCGCGTCGGACGCCATCGCATCGGCCATCGTCTCGTCGGTCAGCGGCGTGCCGTGGGCATCGAGCGCCGAACCTCCGACCAAGCCTTCGCGCACGTCAAAGCCGATCCCGCGCTTACCGGCGAGCCATTCGATCGCCACCCGCACCTGGTTCATCACTTCGATACCGATGCCGTCGCCGGGCAGCATCAGCACTTTGCGATTGGATGCCATGTGACTCTCCTTGCCCTGCGATCGCGTCTTGGCGCTGACGTGCGACGTGGTAGGGCGTTCGACGTGGTAGGGCGCGGTTAGGGCGTCGGGCGATCAGGCCTTGGCGCCCGCGTGCAGCCAGGGCTGACCCGCCTTCTGCTTGCTCTCGAAGCTATCGATCGCGGCGGCTTTCTGGAGGGTGAGACCGATATCGTCGAGGCCGTTGAGCAGGCAATGCTTGCGGAACGGCTCGACATCGAAGGGTACGGCCTGGCCGTCGGGCCGGATGATCACCTGTTTTTCGAGGTCGATGGTGAAGGTCGCGTTGGCGCCGCGCTTGGCGTCTTCCATGAGCTGAGCGACGATGTCCTGCGGCAAACGAATGGGCAGCACGCCGTTCTTGAAGCAGTTGTTGTAGAAAATATCGGCGAAGGACGGCGCGATGACGCAGCGAATGCCAAAATCGAGCAGCGCCCAGGGCGCGTGCTCGCGGCTCGAACCGCAGCCGAAATTCTCGCCCGCGACCAGGATCTGCGCCTTGCGATAGGACGCCTGGTTCAGCACGAATTCGGGCTTTTCCTTGCCATCCGCGTCGTAGCGGATATCGTTGAACAGGTTCTTGCCAAGGCCAGTGCGCTTGATGGTCTTCAGGAATCGCGCCGGGATAATCCGGTCCGTGTCCACATTGACCATCGGCAGGGGGGCGGCGACGCCCGCGAGCACGGTGAATTTCTGCATCTCCTGATCCTTCTACTCGGGCCTTGTACTCGGGTCTTGTTCTTGCGCCGGGCGCGCGAGTTGGGC
>CAMDDO010000111.1 GCA_945892755.1 Rhizobium sp. Q54
ATCGTCGGTGCTTTCGGTATAGAGCGTGAGGAAGCCGTCGAACTTCACCACCGTTCCGGTGGCGCGCAGGTCGATGTTGCGTGCACCGGCTTTGGCGGTGATATCGACCGTCGTGCGTTCGAGCTCGGCGGACTCCATTTGGCTTGCGACCGTGCGCAGCCAGATCAGCTCGTAGAGCCTGGCTTGGTCGGGCTCCAGGATGTTCTTGATCTCGCGCGGCCGGCAGGCGAGGTCGGTCGGGCGAACCGCTTCGTGCGCCTCCTGCGCGTTCTTCTGCTTGGTCTGATAGACGCGCGGTGAGCCTGGAACGTATTCGCGGCCGTAGTCGGCTTCAATCACCTTGCGGGTGGCGGCGATCGCCACCTCGGCGATCTGCACGCCGTCGGTGCGCATATAAGTGATCAAGCCGACGGTCTCGCCGCCGATGTCGATGCCTTCGTAAAGGCGCTGCGCAATGCGCATGGTATGCGCCGGCGCAAAGCCGAGCTTGCGGCTCGCCTCCTGCTGCAGCGTCGAGGTGGTGAACGGTGCGTAGGGATGACGCTTGGCGGGCTTCGCCTCAACCGAATTGACGGTGAAGGCCGCGGCCTGCAGAGCCTGCTTGAACGCTTCGGCGTCCGCGCCCGAGCCGATGTCGAGGCGCTGAATCTTCTGTCCGTCGGCGCCGACCATGCGGGCCTCGAAGGCATCGCCCTTCGGCGTCGCCAGCATCGCCACCAGCGACCAATATTCCCGGGCGACGAATTTCTCGATCTCGAGCTCGCGGTCGCTGACCAGCCGCAGCGCCACCGATTGCACCCGTCCGGCCGAGCGCGCGCCCGGCAGCTTCCGCCACAGCACCGGCGAGAGCGTGAACCCGACGAGGTAATCCAGCGCCCGGCGCGCCAGATAGGCATCGACCAGTGCGCCATCGATGGCGCGGGGATGCTTCATGGCCTCCATCACCGACTGCTTGGTGATGGCGTTGAACACCACGCGCTCGACCTTGTGGGCCTTCAGTGCGTGCTTTTCCTTGAGCACCTCGAGCACATGCCAGGAGATCGCCTCGCCCTCGCGGTCGGGGTCGGTCGCCAGGATCAGCGTGTCGGCACCCTTCATCGCCCGGGAGATGTCGTTCAGGCGTTTCTGGGATTTGTCGTCGACCTCCCAGAGCATCTTGAAATCGTTGTCCGGATCGACCGAGCCATCCTTGGCTGGCAGGTCGCGGACATGGCCGAACGAGGCCAGGACCTCATAGTCCGAGCCGAGATACTTATTGATCGTCTTCGCCTTGGCGGGCGACTCGACAACGACAATCTTCATTTGCGTCCAGGGGGTTAGCGGCCGAATTTCATCCAGTTTACGGCGGAATCGGCCGCCTGTGTCGGACCGAACATGGGTAACACATGCCTGCCTGTCAAATTGTGAAGGCGGCAGCAGGGCGTTTTGAGGGCGTCAGGCAGATCATTTTTAGGTACAACCTGGAGAGGATAATTGAAAATATTCTCGTAAAATAATATGTGTCGATGACCGGCTGGGGGCGGGTTAGGGGACCTCGAGAGCATGAATCAGGCCGGCGCCCAGAACCAGGCAGGGGAGCGTGAGCGAGCGGCCGCCTATGTCGCCGAGCTTGCAGTGGACCTCGCGAGCCTAGCACGCCGGCACCGGCTCGATACCCTGGTCTATCTCC
Organism: Rhizobium sp. Q54; assembly: GCA_945892755.1. Lineage (GTDB taxonomy): Bacteria > Pseudomonadota > Alphaproteobacteria > UBA828 > UBA828 > SHWC01. The sequence goes on from CAMDDO010000111.1 coordinate 1,670, forward strand.
TCGACATGGTGCGGCTCGAAGCCGAGAACGTCACGCGCCACGTCAAGGGACGGCCCTGAAGCGCCGTGCTGGCGCTGGCCTCCTACTGCCTTTTGATCCCGAGCCGATCGAGCAGCGCCGCGGACGCATGGCCGTCCGGCAGCATTCCGAGCTTCACTTGCTCGGCGCGGATGAAATCGCGCTGCTCGAAGGTGATCGGGCCGTTGAACAGCTTCACGTCGTAGCCGAGCTCGGCGAGCTTCTTCTGCAACGCGATGCGGTCGTTGCGCGGCAGCGTGGTGTTTTCCTTCGGCCACGGCGTCTTGAATGGCGCACCGCCATGCATGCGGTCGGCGAGGTGGCCGATCGAAATCGCGTAGGCGTCAGAATTGTTGTACTCGCGCAGCACGTGATAGTTTTCGGTGATGATGAAGCCCGGGCCAGGCACACCGGTCGGGAAGAACAGGACGCCGTCGCCACTGGCCGGATAGGCGCCGCCATCCGCGCGTTTGACGCCGAGTCTGCTCCATTCCTCGAACGACGCCCGGCTCTTGCGATAATCGAAGCCCTTCGGGATCGACACCTCGAAGCCCCAGGGTAGGCCGAACTTCCATCCTTCCTTGCTGAGATAATTTCCGGTCGAGCCGATCGCGTCGGGCACGTTGTCCCAGATGTCGCGTTTGCCATCGCCGGAAAAGTCGATGGCGTAGTCCTTGAAATTCTTTGGCATGAACTGGGTCTGGCCCATCGCACCGGCCCAGGAGCTGACGAATTTGTCGCGTGGCATGCGCTCGTCCTGGAGGATCTTCAGCGCGATCAGAAGCTCGTCGCGAAAGTAAGTATCGCGGTATTTGGCATGGGCGAGAGTCGCCAGCGAGCGCACCGGGTCCCATTTGTCCTTCATGCTGCCGAAGGATGTTTCCATCCCCCAAATTGCAAGGATGAACCAGCGCTCCACCTTGAAGCGCGTCTCCACCGCTTCGAACAGGCGGCGCCATTCGGCCTCCTTGCGAACGCCCATGGATGCACGCTGCGTCGAAGCGAGCGAGGCGACGTAGGCGCCCATTGGTTTCGCCTGTTCCGGCTGCCGTGTCGTCAGCGCGATCACCCGGGGATCCGGGGTGACGCCCGCGAACGCCATGCTGAAGGTCGTCCGCGTGATGCCTTGGGCCTGCGCGTCCTTCCAAAGCTCGGTGATGAATTTCTGGAAGTCGGGATTGCCCGCTTGAGGTGATCGCGGCGCAGGCTGCGCTTGGACGATTGTTCCAAACGCCGCAACGAACAGCAAAGAGGCCAGCGCGCGGAGAATCATGTCCCCAGTTTACACCATCGACACCAGCGAGCCGCCGTGCCGCTCCAGCCGTCCGGCGATGTCGAGTTCGAGCAGCACGGTGCGTACGATCGCCGGCGAGGAGCCCGAGAGCCGGACCAGGTCATCGATACTGACCGGCGTCGGCCCGAGCAGCGCGATGATGCGGGCGCGCTCATCGATGTCCGGTTCCGGCAGGCGCGGCGGATCAGCCTCCGGTTCCTCCGCCGGCAGGTCGATGGGTTGGCCGAGGATCGGCGCCAGCACGCTCAACACGTCGGCTGCTTCCGTTACCAGCGTCGCGCCCTGTTTTAGCAGGCCGTTGGCGCCCTCCGCGCGCGGGTCCAGTGGTGAGCCCGGCACCGCGAACACCTCGCGGCCCTGTTCCAGCGCCATGCGCGCGGTAATCAGCGAGCCGGAGCGCCGCGCCGCCTCGACGATCACCACGCCGAGCCCGAGGCCTGAGATCAGCCGGTTGCGACGCGGAAAATCCCGGCCGCGCGGTTCCCATCCCAGCGGCATCTCCGAGACCGCCGCGCCGGTTTCGACGATCCGGTCCACCAGCTCGGTGTGTTCCGCCGGGTAGATGTGATCGTGCCCGCCGGCGAGCACGGCGATTGTTCCGCTCGCAAGACTCGCCCGGTGCGCCGCGGCGTCGATGCCGCGCGCCAGCCCGGAGACGATGACGAAGCCGGCTTCGCCAAGCTCGCGCGCGATCCGATCGGCGAACTTGACGCCGGCGGCCGAGGCGTTGCGCGAGCCGACCACGGCCACCATCGGCAGCGCGAGCGACGCGAGTTTGCCGCGCACCGCGAGGAGCGGCGGCGCGTCGTCGATCATCCGCAGCCGGGCGGGGTAGTCGGGCTCGCCCAGCGCCACCAATTCGATGCCACGGCGACGCAATGTCGCAAGCTCGCGTTCCGCATCCTCGCGCGGGAACAGTCTGGCGGGCTTCGACGCGCCGCCGCGCCGCGCGAGGTCGGGAACGGCGTTGAGGGCCGCGCGTGCACCGCCGTAATAATTGACCAGCGTGCGGAAGGTGCGCGGGCCGACGTTCTCGCTGCGGATGAGGCGCAGCCAATCCAGCCGTTGCTCGTCGGTCAGACGAACGCCGCCGGCGTCTTTTTTGCTCTTCACCTTCGCCCCCGTCCCATGCGATGGGTCAGCATCGCTTACGAGTTCCCGCCAGACAACCGCCGGCTTTATGCTCGACCGAACATTGCGCTTGGTTGTACGTCCGTCGGGAATCCCTTAGAGTCTGATTCATTGGGACTGAATCGATTTTGGGATTCCCAAATCGGAGCGGTTCTGATTCAAGATGCTGGCTGGGATGGAGGCCAGCATCCAATGGCTCGACCCTATTCGCTTGATCTACGGGAGCGGGTTGTTGCGGCGGTTG
>CAMDDO010000112.1 GCA_945892755.1 Rhizobium sp. Q54
GGGCAAGCCGGTGTGGGGCTACAACGGCTGCGGCCGCGCCGGCGCCAAGGCGTCGACCGAGGCGCTGTTGGCAAAGGGCATACGGGAGATCGCCTCGACCTCGCCGCATGCCGTGAACGTGCCGGGCTCGATCGAAGCCTGGAGTGAAATTCTGAAAGCGCGCGGCTCCTATTCACTCGACCGCGTGCTGGCGCCCGCGATCCGCTACGCGGAAGACGGTTTTCCGGTCGCGCCGCGCGTCGCCTCCGATTGGGCCAAGCAGGTCGGCAAGCTCACGCCTCATCCAGGCAGCGCCAAGCACTATCTCTTCGGCGGGAAAGCGCCCGAGGAGGGCGACGTCATCACGCTGCCGGCGCTCGCGGCAACGCTGAAAGCGATCGCCAAGGACGGCCCGCGCGCGTTCTACGAAGGTCCGATCGCGCAGGACATGGTGGCGACGCTCAACGCGCTCGGCTCGGTTCTGACGCTCGAGGACTTCGCGCGCCATCGCGGCGAAGCGCAGCAGCCGATCTCCACCAACTACCGCGGCCTCGATCTGGTGGAATTGCCGCCGAACGGGCAGGGCCTGACCGCGCTGGTGCTGCTCAACATCCTCGAACAGTTCGACATGGCGGCGCTCAATCCGCTGGGCGCCGATCGCTTTCATCTGATGCTGGAAGCCGCACGCATGGCCTACGCCGTGCGCGACACCCACATCGCCGAGCCGTCGCACATGCGCGTGGCGGTGCCGGCGCTCAACGACAAGGCGTTTGCCAAGGTACTCGCCGCAAAGATCGACCGTTCCAGGCGCGTGCCGCTGCCGAGCGCGCCGACGCCGGGCAGCGACACGGTCTATCTCACCGTGGTCGATCGCGACCGCCGCGCGGTGTCGCTGATCAACTCGCTTTATTCCAGCTTCGGCACCGGCATCTGCACCGAAAAGACCGGCGTGATGTTCAACAATCGCGGCTCGGGCTTCGTGCTCGATCCGAGCCATCCCAATGCGCTCGGGCCGGACAAGCGGCCGATGCACACCATCATTCCGGCGCTGGCGATGAGGAACGGCCGCTGCGACACCACGTTCGGCGTCATGGGCGCGCACTATCAGCCGATGGGGCACGTGCAGATGGTGCTCAACATGGTCGACTACGGCATGGACGTGCAGAGCGCAATCGATGCGCCGCGCGCGTTCTTCGAGGGCGAGACCACGCTGGTCGAGCGCGGCATGCCGGCCGCGACCGTCGACGGCCTCAAGGGCCTCGGGCATAACGTCGCGGTCGCGCCGTCGCCCTGGGGCGGGGCGCAGGCCATTCGCATCGATTGGGATCGCGGCGTGCTGATCGGCGGTTCGGAACCGCGCAAGGACGGCTGCGCGCTCGGCTATTGAGCGTCGAGCTGCCGGATTTTCTCGATCGTGGCTTTATAGGCCGAGATCACCTCGGTCACGTCGGCGCGGCGGCGCTCGCGGGTCTGCGGCAGGTCGCGGGCGGTCGCGATCAGATGGGCCAGGAAGGCCGAGGCGCGCGGCGCCACGCGATGGAGCTGCGTGCTCGCGGCGGCTCCGACCAGAACCAGCGCCCGGCTCGATGATGGTAAATTTTGTCCTGCCAGCATCACACGGCTCCTGTCTCATTGCGGGACAGGCGTTGCCCCGCAAGGAGAACATCGCAAGCGGCGTGCCGGGGCCGGTTTCGGGCGGATAAGACCAGACCCGAGGGTTTTGCCGTTTATTTAGAGGTTATCTCGTAGGCTGGCGTCCGTTTTGGTCTTGCGATGTCTCATTTGGGGCAACGCAACTTTCCCAAAAAGGTTCGCCCGTGAGCAGAGATCGCGCCCCGTCTTTCGAGCCAGCGAGGACAGCCAAAGCAGCGCTGAGAGCGCGCCGGCGCCGGTGTTCGCGCCCGAGATGGCGATGTTCGCATCGGAGCCGGTGCAGACCGCCGCGAGTGGGACTCTCGATCCATCGCAGATCATGGCGTCGGTCGGCGAGGTTCCCTACGAGTGGACGATCGGCAGCGACGCGCTCGCCTGGGGGCCCAATGCCGCCAGGGTGCTGATGGTCCGCAATGCCGCGACGATCGCCAACGGCCGCGCCTACGCCAAGCTGCTCGATCCGGGCGCCACGCTCACCCGTTTCGATGCGGTGATGAAGTCGCCGCATCGTGACGAAGGCGCTGGCGTGCCCTACCAGGTTCAATATCCGCTGCTCACCGTGGGCGCCGACCAGAAGCTCTGGATCGAGGACACCGGGCGCTGGTTCGCCGACGGCAACGGCAAGCCGATACGGGCGCACGGCATCATCCGGGTGATCAACGAGCGCCACGAACAGGAGGCGAAGCTCGAATTCCTGTCGCGCTTCGATGGCCTCACCGGCGAGATGAATCGCTTCCACCTCACCGAGGTGCTGGAAGCGACGCTCGACGAGGCAGTGCGCCAGCGCGGATCATGCGGCTTGATTCTGGTTGCGATCGACAATCTCGCGCGCCTCAACGAGGCCTACGGGTTCAACACCGCCGACGAGGTGATCAGCGCGGTGGCGAAGCGCCTGCGCGCAAAGATGCGCGGCGGCGATCATCTCGGCCGCTTCTCCGGCAACAAGTTCGCGGTGATCCTCAACAGCTGCTCGCCCGACGATTTGGAAAAGGCCGCCGAGCGCCTGCTCGCCGGCGTGCGCGACGATGTGGTGCGCACCTCGGCCGGTCCGGTGGCGGTCACGGTCACGACCGGCGGCGTCACCGCGCCGCGTCACGCCCGCACCGTGGCGGAAATCCTCGCCCGCGCCCAGGAAACCCTGATCGCGGCCAAGGCCAAGCGCCAGGGCTCGTTCCAGGCCTATCGCCCGAACGTCGAGCGCGACGCGCTGCGGCGGGACAACGTGCGCGCCGCCGACGAGATCGTCGCAGCGCTGAACGAGCGTCGCATCCTGCTGGCCTTCGAGCCGGTGGTCGAAACCCAGACCCGCGCGCCGGCGTTCTATGAATGCCTGATGCGCATCCGCCGCCCCGACGGCACCTTGGTGTCGGCGAAGGACGTGATTCCGATCGCGGAGCGGCTCGGGCTGGTGCGGATGCTGGATCACCGGGTGCTTGAGTTGCTGATGAGCGAGCTGGTCGCGGTGCCGGCGCTCCATGCGAGCGTTAACGTGTCTCCCGCCTCGACCACCGATCCCGACTGGTGGGCCGCGCTCGCCGCCATGCTGCGCGCGAACAGCGGCGTGGCGGAACGGCTCACGGTCGAGATCACCGAGATGGCGGCGATCCACGACGTCGACGACACCCGCGGCTTCGTGCGGCGCGTCAAGGATCTCGGCTGCCGGATCGCGATCGACGATTTCGGTGCGGGCTACACCTCGTTCCGCAATCTGCGCAAGCTCGGGGTGGATGTCCTCAAGATCGACGGCGCCTATGTGCAGGACCTGATGCGCTCGGAAGACGACCGGGCGTTCGTGCGCACGCTGATCGATCTCGCCCGGCGGCTCGGGCTGAAGACCGTGGCCGAATGGGTGCAGGACGAGAATTCCGCGCAGACGCTCGGCGCGTGGGGCTGCGACTACCTGCAGGGGATGCTGATCGGGCTGGCCTCGGTCGAGCGGCCCTGGGGCACGGCCGCTCCGGTCGACCGGCGCAAGAACGTGCGGCCCTGATCGCTACGGCTTGTCCTTGTCGCTCAGGCGATCGAGGCGCTTCTGCATCTCGTCCATCTGCCGCTTGAGGTCGTCCATCTCGCCGGCCGGCTTTTGCCCCTTGTCAGGCTCGGCCGCGCCGGTAGCGCCGGCGGCGTTCTGCCCCTGGCGCGCAAACGGCGTGAACATGGAGAAGGTGCGCTCGAACATCTCCATGTTGCGGCGCACCTGCTCCTCGATCGCGCCGAAGCCGCCCATGCCGAAAGCTTGGGCAATCTGGCCGCGGAACTTCTCCTGCTCGCGGGTCAGCGAGTCGAGCGAGACTTCGAGGTAGCGCGGCACCATCATCTGCATGCTGTCGCCATAGAACCGGATGAGCTGGCGCAAGAAGTTGATCGGAAGGAGATTCTGCCCTTCCTTGTTCTCCTGCTCGAAAATGATCTGGGCCAGCACTGACCGGGTGATTTCCTCGCCGGTCTTGGCGTCGAACACCACGAAATCCTCGCCCGCCTTCACCATGACGGCGAGGTCCTCGAGCGTGACGTAGGTGCTCGTGCCGGTGTTGTAGAGCCGCCGGTTGGCGTACTTCTTGATCGTGATCGGGCCTTCGGATTTAGCCATGTGGTGGCGATCGCTTTCCTCGGAGCCGGCCCCCCGCCGGCGAGCAGTCCCGCCAAACTAAGCGTTTTCCGCAGGGCGAGCCACCGTTTTGTGCAGTGCGCCACCTTGGCGGGTCCGCCCCGAGGTACTA
>CAMDDO010000113.1 GCA_945892755.1 Rhizobium sp. Q54
GACGCTCTACCCCAAGCGGCTTGGCAAGCCCGAGGAATATGCCTCGCTCGCGCGACATATTGTCGAGAACCGTTTTTTGAACGGTTCGGTGATCCGCTTCGACGGCGCGCTCCGCATGGCGCCGCGCTGAGAGGCAGAAGCCTCAGAAAAGCTCAAACGGCCGCCACCCCGAAACGACTCTCTCCGTTCGTCATGGCCCGGCGCAGCGTAGCGAAGACCGGGCCATCCATGGCGAAGCGGGCGCTGTTGGTGCGCGGTAATCCCAGATCGTGCCACAGACCGATCCGGCCTTCGCAGCCGAAGCGGCTGCTTCGGCGGAGTAGGCTGGATGGCCCGGTCGAGCCGGGCCATGACGATTTATTTGGGTATAGGGGGCGGCGACAAACCCCTCGACCTTCGACGCTGCGCTCCGCATGGCGCCGCGCTGAGACAGAATCAGCGGTCCTTCGATGGCGCGATCTCGTCCATCGCGTGGGCGAGCTTGATGTCGCGTTCGCTCAAACCGTTGACATCGTGGCTCGCCAGCGTGACTTCGACCCGATTGTAGACATTGAACCATTCGGGATGATGGTTCATGCGCTCGGCGATCAAGGCAACACGGGTCATGAAGCCGAACGCGGCGTTGAAGTTTTCGAAATGAAAGGTCTTGCGGATGGCCTCGCGGTCATCGGCCATGACCCAACCGCGTAGCTCATGCAAATGATGGTTGATCTCAGGTGTCGAGAGCTTGCCCGCCATGCTTACGTCCTCCTCGGCTGATGCTCGACCGGGCGCGACCGACGCCCTAGACTTCGATCAAGACTAATCCATCGCTAAGGGCGGCGCCATTCATGACCAAAGCCAATGACAAAGCGCCCAACGCCGCCGAGATCGAGCTGATCGCCGAGCGCGCCTATCGGCGCATCCCCGAGCGCCTGCGCAAACGGGTCGACGCCGTGGTGATCCGCATCGAGGAATTTCCCGATGACGAGATCATCGCGGAGATGGAGCTCGACACCGAATATGATTTGCTCGGGCTCTATTCCGGCGTCTCACTCGATGAAAAAAGCTTTGCCGACGCGCCGCAGAACGTCGACATGATTTTTCTCTATCGCCGGCCGATGCTCGACTATTGGGCGGAGAGCGGCGATACGCTCGACGAGGTTGTGCGCCATGTATTGATTCACGAGATCGGCCATCATTTCGGCCTATCGGACGAGGAAATGGAGCGCATCGAGAATGAGAATTGAAACGGGCGCTCATTCGTCAGGACTTAGACGCTCGTCATCCGCGTCCCCCTCGACCTCATAGTCATAGCCGCCGCGCAAGGGATAACTCGCCTCGATCGAATAGACCGAGCCATCGCGCCCGAGACGGCTTGAATAGAGATGAAACGCCTCGATGGGAAAGGGCGGTTCGCTAAAGAGGGCGTTGCGCGCGAGAAAAGCCTGCACCCGATCGAGCGGCGCGTTGTTGAGCCGCGCCAAGGTAATGTGGGCCGAGAATTTACGCGGCTCGGGCGCGATATCGGCGCGCACCACCGCGCTTTCGATCCGCGCCTGCAGAAGATTCAACGCCGGGTTGGGCCGCACGCCAGCCCAAAGCACACGCGGCACCCCGCGCGGTGGATAGTGCCCGACGCCCGACAGCGCGAGTTCGAACGCCGAGGCCTCGACATGGCCGAGCGACTGCACCACATCGTCAAAGGTAGCGCGATCGACCTCGCCGATGAAGCGAAGCGTGAGGTGGAGCTGATCGTAATTCACCCAGCGCGCGCCGGGCACGCCGTCGGACAGATCGAGCAGCGCGTCGGTGATGCGCGGCGGCAGAGCGAGCGCGACGAATAGCCGGGTCATGAGCCCGCCTTCATGGCCTTTTCGACCACGGGGCCGATTCGCCGGACGATCTCGGCGACGCCTTCGGCGGTGGGATGAATGCCGTCCGGCTGATTTAGTGAAGGCATGGCCGCGACGCCGTCGAGGAAGAAGGGATAGAGCGGTACGCCGTGCTTGGCCGCGAGGCGCACGAAGACCGCCTCGAATGCGCTCGCATAGTCCGCCCCAAGATTGGGCGGCACGCGCATACCGCAGAGCAACGCGGCGATGCCGGCTGCGCGGAGCCGCGTAAGAATCTGATCAAGGTTCGCCTCCATCGCCTCGACCGGCAGCCCGCGCAGGCCATCATTGGCGCCGAGCTCGACGATCACGAAGTCGGGCTTGTCGGCAAGCGCCCAATCGAGGCGCGCGAGCCCGCCCGCGCTGGTATCGCCCGAGACGCCGGCATTGATGACGCGCCACTCATGGCCGCGCGCGCGCAAATAGGCTTCGAGTTGCGCGGGAAACGCGGATTCCTCCGGCAAGCCGAAGCCGGCCGTCAGGCTATCGCCAAGGGCCACGATGGTTCGAGCTTCCGCCAAAGCGGGCCGCCCCGACAGGCCAAGCCCGATGGCGACGAGCAGCAGCGCGAACAGGGGTTTGATAATCACGCCGCGCCACGCCATGTAATGGGCCATGTCTGAACCCGTCATCGAACTGACCGGCGTATCGCTGACCTTGAGCAGCCTCGCTGGGCCCGTGCTGATCCTGCGCGGAATTGATTTCAGCGTAAAGCGCGGCGAAGCAGTCGCGGTGCTTGGGCCGTCGGGCGCCGGCAAATCGACCCTGCTCGCGGTGATCGCCGGGCTCGAGCGACCCGATCAGGGCCGGGTCAAGGTGGCGGGCGAGGATTTTTCGCCGCTTGGCGAGGACGGGCTCGCGTTGGTACGCCGGCGCGCCATTGGCATCGTGTTCCAATCGTTCCATTTGATCCCAACCATGACCGCGCTCGAAAATGTCGCGGTGCCGCTCGAACTCGCCGGTCGACGCGATGCCTTCCCCGCGGCGCGCGCGGCGCTTGAGGCGGTCGGGCTCGGTCATCGCCTGCGCCACTTTCCGAGCCAGCTTTCGGGCGGCGAACAGCAGCGCACGGCGCTGGCGCGCGCCTTCGCGCCCCGTCCGGCCGTGCTGCTGGCCGACGAACCGACCGGCAATCTCGACCGCGCGACCGGCGCGCAGATCGTCGATCTCATGTTCGGCCTACGCCAGGACTCGGCGACCACGCTCGTGCTGGTGACCCACGATCCGGCGATCGCGTCGCGCTGCGATCGTATCGTGCGCATCGCCGAAGGCCGCATCGTCGATGCGTGACATCGAATCGTTCCGCGCGTCGAACTCGGCCTCACCCTTCGACAAGCTCAGGATGAGGCCTCTTCCCTACCCTCATGCTGAGCCTGTCGACCTGCCTGCGCGAAGCCCCCCGCCTTCGCCCGCCCGGCTTCGGCGGGCAGGAAAGCGGCTTCGCTTCGGCGGAGGCAGGAGCATGAAGGTTATTCCGCGATGATTTCATTGCCTCAGACAATGCGCTTCGCCGCGCGTGAGCTACGCGGCGGCTTGCGCGGTTTTCGCGTATTTCTTTTGTGTCTGATCGTCGGCGTCGGCGCGATCGCGGGCGTCGGTTCGTTGATCGCCTCGATGCAAGCCGCGCTGGTGACCGATTCGCGGGCGCTATTGGGTGGCGATCTCGAAATCGAGCTCTATGGGCGTATACTGAGCGAGCCCGAACAAGCGGCGGCGCAGCGTCTCGGCACGACGCTCTCGCAGACCGCGACCATGCGCGCGATGGTTCGTCTGGCCGATGCGGCGAGCGACGCGCGTCCGGTTTTGGTTGAGCTCAAGGCCGTCGATTCCGCTTATCCCCTGGCGGGGACGCTCGATCTCGATCCAGCGATGACCGCGCATGACGCGCTTTCGAACCGTGGCGCGATTGCCGAATCCGGGTTGGTCGCCAGGCTTGGCGCCAAGCTTGGCGACACGCTCAAATTGGGCGGTGCCGAACTCACTTTGCGCGCGATCCTGCGCCAGGAGCCCGACCGCCTGACCGGTGGCATGACGCTCGGGCCACGCCTCATCGTTTCGCTCGAAAGCCTGAAAGATAGCGGCTTGGTCCAGCTCGGCAGCCAAGTTCGCTACCGCTACCGCTTGGCATTGCCGCCAGGCGCCGAGGCCGCGACGGCGCGCGCAGCGCTTGAGGCTGTTTCGCCGAGTGCGGGCTGGCGTCTGCGCGACACCAACGATGCGCATCCCGCGTTGGCGCGTCAGCTCGATCGGCTTGGGCAATTCCTGATGTTGGTCGGCCTCTCGGCCCTGGTGCTGGGCGGTGTCGGCGTCGCGGGCGCGGTGCGCGCCTATCTCGAAAGCCGCATCGCAACCATCGCGACGCTCAAATGCGTGGGCGCGACCAGCCGATTCATTCTTGGCGTCTATT
>CAMDDO010000114.1 GCA_945892755.1 Rhizobium sp. Q54
GTCGCTCATGCCGATGCTCGACGATGAACTGATCGTCTGTCGCTGCGAGGCCATTCGCGCAAGCGAAATTCGTCATGCCGCGGCCAAACTCGGCGCCACCGAAATCAATCGCTGCAAGGCTTTGACGCGGGCCGGCATGGGGCGCTGCCAGGCGCGCCTGTGCGCCACCAACATGGCGGAACTGATCGCCGACGAGCTTGGTCTCCCGATCGAGGCAGTCGGACGGCTGCGTGGCCAAGCGCCGATCAAGCCGCTGCCGATCGGTGTCGCGCAAACCGGCGCGATCTTCGCTCCCAACCAAAGACCGGACGAGCCATGGAGCGGCTAGAAACCGAAATCGCCATCATCGGCGGCGGCATCGTCGGGTGTTCGACGGCGCTTCATCTTGCCATGCGCGGCGTGCCCTGCGTGTTGCTCGAGCAAGGACAAACCGGCGCGGCGGCCTCGGGTGTCAATTTTGGCGGCGTGCGGCGCAACGGACGCGCGCTCGAGGAGCTGCCGATCGCCGCGCGTGCCTTCGAGATCTGGCGGCGCATGAGCGAACTGCTCGGCACGGATTGCGAATACGCCATCACGGGCCATCTCAAGCTCGCGCGCAGTGAGGCCGACATGACGTTGATGGCACGCCATGCCGAGGCCCAGGCCGCCTATGGCGTCAGGGTCGAGATGCTGAGCCGCAACGCGTTGGTCGCGCGCTACCCCTATTTCGGCGCTTCGGTGCTCGGCGCCGCCTGGTGCGATGGCGATGGTCAGGCAAATCCGCGTCTGGTTGGGCCTGCTTTCGCGCGCGCGGCGGCAAAGGCCGGCGCCACTTTGCGCGAGCACGTGCGGGTCGCCAGCGTGATCAAGGATGGCGAGCGATTTCTTGTGAGCGGCGGCGACCATCCCGATCATCGCCTTGAGGTACGCGCACGGGTCCTCGTCAATGCGGCAGGCGCTTGGGCCAATCAGGTCGCGGCCCGCTTTGGCGAGCAGGCCGACATGCAAGCGATGACGCCGCAAATGGTGGTGACCGAGCCCTGTCCTTATTTCCTGGTGCCCGCGCTCGGCGTGGTCGGCGGCGACACCTACATCCGGCAAATTCCGCGCGGCAATATCGTGTTCGGCGGCGGCTATGGCGACACAGCGCTTGAAGTCGGACGCGCCGCCGTCGTGCCGAAGGAGACGCTCGGCGCCTGCGCCATCGCGACCAAGCTGATCCCCCGCCTTGCCGAGGCGACGGTGATCCGGGTATGGAGCGGGTTCGAGGGCATCACCGCGGACCACCTGCCGGTCTTCGGCCCGAGCCTCACGACACCCGGCCTGATCCACGCCTTTGGCTTTTCGGGTCACGGCTTCGCTCTCTCGCCCGGCGTCGGCGCAATCGTCGCCGAACTCGCCGCGACAGGCCACACACCAACCCCGCTCGGGCCGCTCGGCATCGGGCGCTTCGCGGGAAAGGCGATCCGTTCGTGCTAATGCATCATTCGGCAGGACCCAAATATTCGCGCTTCGCGCGCCGGCGCGCACGTGCGGCAAAAATGCTCGGCGCCTCGATTGCCCTGACACAGCTCGCGGCCCGGGCCTTGCTCACGCCGCTGCCGCGACCGACCTCGCTTGCCGAGCGGCTGGCCATGTTCCCAACCAAGGGGCTGCCGCTCGACAACCCGGTTTCGGTCTATTGGGACGATCATCAGATCCCGTTCATCGAAGCGAAGACCGACCATGATGCAGCCTTCGTGCTCGGCCTCGTGCATGCGCATCTTCGACTTGGCCAAATGGAACTCATGCGCCGCGTCTCGCAAGGCCGAATTGCCGAGATCGGCGGGCCCCTCGCGGTTGGGATCGACCACGCGCTTCGGCTGATCGATCTCGGCAAGGCCGCCCCTGCGATCGTCGCTGCCATGCCGGCTGCCAAACGCGCGTGGCTCGACGCCTTCATCGCCGGCCTGGACCACTATCAATCGACGGTCAGGCCCTTACCGCACGAGTACAGCGTCCTTGGCTTGAAACCCAAAGCCTGGCGCGCGGAAGACCTGATCACCATCGGCCGCCTTGGGTCGATCGACGTGACCTGGCTCATCTGGTTCCGCTTGCTCGGCCTGCGCGGCGCGCCGGATTGGGCCGCGCTTTGGCGCCGCGCGATCAATGCCGGTACCGCCTCGGCGCCAAGCTTCGGCATGGCAACCTCGCGAGAGCTCGAAGCCCTGGAAAACCTGCTTGGCGGTTCGGCAAAAACCGGGAGCAACAGCCTCGCGGTCGGCGCGTCGCGCAGCGCCAGCGGATCGGCGCTGATCGCGAGCGACCCGCATCTGGACATTTCACTGCCCAATCTCTGGCTCATCGCCGGGCTGAAGTCGCCCTCCTATCACATGGTTGGCCTGATGGTGCCCGGCCTGCCGTTCGTCGCCGTCGGCCGCAACCCGGATATCGCCTGGGGCGGAACAAATTTGCGCGCGGCGAGCAGTGATCTGTTCGATATTTCGGACCTGCCCGACAGCAAGATCAACAATCGAAGCGAAACAATTGGCGTACGTGGTTGGTTCAATCGCGAAATCGATCTTCGCGATAGTGCCTATGGCCCGGTGATATCCGATGCGCCGGTCTTGCCGCACAGGGACGGCGAACGGCTCGCGCTCAGCTGGATCGGCCATCGAGCGACGGACGAACTAAGCGCAATGCTCGACGTCGGCAGGGCCAGGAACTGGGACGAATTCCGCCTTGCGCTCTCAGGCTTTGCGCTCTCATCGCAGAATTTTGTCTACGCCGATGCGCGCGGCAATGTCGGCCAGCTCACGGCGGCGCAGCTACCGCGCCGACCGGCCGTGCCGCCGAACGATATCATTCGGCCGCTCGATGAGGCGATCTATTGGGACCGAATCGCGGTCACCGATGAATTGCCCTACATCTTCAATCCACCCGACGGCGTCGTCGCCTCGGCCAACAATCGCCCGGCGGATGCCGATCTCTTGATCGGCTATTTCTTCTCAAGCAATGACCGCGTGCTCCGTCTGAAAGAACGCCTGCGGGCCAAATTCGATTGGACGGTTGGCGAGCTGCGCATGCTCCAGCTTGACGCCCATAGCCGCTCTGCGCTGGCGCTACGTGACGCATTATTTCTGCGCTTGACGGCCGATCTTGATTCGCTTGCCGACAATGAACCGGCGCGCCGCGTACTCGAACATGCCGGCGCCTGGGATGGCGTGTACAACGCCGACTCGCGCGGTGCCTTGGCGTTCGAAGCCTTGATGAACGGCTTTATCACGGCGCTCTATGACGAGACGAGCCGTGGCGTGCTCGACGCAGGTGGCAGTCTCTATGAATTCGCCGTCGAGGAGGTACAAAGTTTGGATGTTGCGCGCGTGTTGGCGGCGCTGCGCGCCGCGCTGCCCGAGGCCGCGCGGGCATTAGAGCGCTACGGAACCTGGGGTGAGATGCACCGCCTGCCGATCAAGCATCTGCTCGGCGCCATGCCGTTTCTCGGGCGGCGTTATCGCTACCGCGATCTGCCGATCGCAGGCAGCAGCCATACCATCTGCAAGACCGCGCACGCGCTTTCGGCAACGCGCCATGACACACGCTATGGCACGCAGGCCCGGCACATCTCGGATCTCGCGGACTTGGACACCAATTGGTTCGTATTGCTGGGCGGCCAGGATGGCTGGTTCAACAATGCGACTTTCGCTGATCAAGTCGATCACTTCGTCAAGGGTGAGCTGATTCAAGTGCCGCTCAGGCTCAACACCGTGCGCGCGACATTTCCGCATCATTTGAGATTGACCGCGTGATCGACGTCACGCCGCTGCTTCGGTTTTATGCCAAACGGCGGCGCGCCCGCCTTGCCGCGGAAGACGCGGTCGACGTCCAGCGCGCGCAAATGCTCCGGCTCGTGGCTCACGCGGCGGGCACACAATTCGGTCGCGCGCACGATTTTGCCGGCATCAGCTCGGTCCAGTCCTATCAG
>CAMDDO010000115.1 GCA_945892755.1 Rhizobium sp. Q54
GCAGCCGCAGCATCTCGACGATCGCGTGATCGATCCGAGAGGGATCGCGCCGGTCGGTCAGGCATTCCGCCAGCCGCTCGGCAATCCCCAGCCGGCGCTCGACATCGCGCAGCAGCAGCACGCCGCCGTCCGACGACAGAAGCCCCCCCGTCGAAGGCGGCGCTCACTTTCTTGCGGCACACGGCTGGAAGATCGAACGGCAGAAGGCTATCGTCGTTCATGGCGGGTGTGGCGCTCCGTGGTCGCGTCGGTGATCCTGTGTTAGCATCAGAATCATGCACGCTATCAGCGGCCTACGCCACATCCGCCAGCCCAAAATCACCCTCGTCATGAATAAGACGGGCTAGCAGGCCTTCGTGGGCTCAATGGCCGGGCGCGCGCATGTCGGCCGGAATCACTTTGCCGCGCTCGACGATGATCTCGTCGTCGAGATAGAGCGTGCAATTCTTCATCGGCAAATCGAGATGGCAGGCGGTGTCGTTGTCGCCGCCGAACTCGGTGTCGGGGCCGAGCGAGAACAGCACATTGCCATAGTGCGCGCGGCCATCCATGCCGATGCCGGGCAAATCCACGCGCCACTCGCACTTCTCATTGAGGCCCCAGCCAATGTGTGAGATGGCATAGGCGCGCGGGTCGTTATAGGTCTCGACGAATTTTTTGAGCGCCGGTGAGTCCGGCCCCTTCATCTCGACCACGCGTCCATCGCGAATGATGAACTCGATGCCGTTCTCGACGAAGCTCTTGAGCGGATAAACAATGTCCTTCGGTTGCATCACGACGCGGCCATTTACTTGACCGTCCTCAGCGAGTGTCGCGAGGAAGCCACCTGGCCAATGATCCCAGCGGCCCGGCGTATCGGTATAGCCGTATTCGGTCAAAATCTCCTTGTCGCCGAGGCCATAGGTCACGTCCGTGCCGGCCGCGTTGGTAAAGCGCAGCGTCTTGGCGCGCTTGAGGCGCGCCTCGGCGGCTTCGACGCGTCGGCGTTGCGCCTCGGTCGGCGCCAGGCGTTTCAAAATCTCAATCGGCTCGACGACGAGGATCACGCGCGCGCCGGCCTTCTGCATTTCGATCTGCTCGCGCGAGAACAAGAGCAGCATGTGGTCGACCACGAGATCGGCTTGCTTGCAAGTTTTCATCGCGGAGGGGTGTCTCGACAGGCTGTTCTGGCCGACATTGGCGATGCGTTCGCTCGCGCTCATCGCCTTCACGGCCGGCAGATGCACGTTCTCGACATTGGCGCCGAGCTCGCGCCCGGCGGCAATGAAGGTCGCGGCATAATCCTGCAATTGATCGCCCTCGGAGAGCACCGCGACATTCACGCCCGGTTTGACGCCGCAGAGCACAAGCTCGCTCCGGAACAGCTCATACATCTCGCGTTCGGCGGCTTTGGTCATGCGGCGCTCCTCTGATGGTGCGGTTCGCTAGTCTATGAAGCCGCCGAAGGGCTCAGCAAGGCCCAATGTTGATCGCACAGGCGAATAGGGTTGACGCTCGGCGTTCAATGGTCAACCTGCAGGTCAACGAACCAAGAGATAAGGGCAATTCGCGGTGATAGGCCAATTAGCGGGGCTGCCGACCCGAGCGATTACGGGGTTTTTCAGGCTTGAATCGGCTGGCGGTTTGTTGCTCGTCGCCATGGCGGCGGTCGCGCTGATCCTGAGTAATTCGCCGGCCGCCGATTTCTATCGGTCGGTGATCGACCTTCCGATGGCGGCCTATGCTGGCGATGTCGGCCTCGAAAAGACGCTCGTTCATTGGGTGAATGACGGCCTGATGGCGGTGTTCTTTCTTTTGGTCGGACTCGAGATCAAGCGCGAGATCAAGGACGGCGAATTGTCGAGCCGGGAACAGGCCCTGCTGCCGGCCGCGGCCGCTCTTGGCGGCATGGCGGTGCCAGCCCTGGTTTATGTGCTTTTCAATATGGGCGATGAAATCGCCCTGCGCGGCTGGGCGATCCCCGCCGCGACCGATATCGCATTCTCGCTCGGCGTCATTTCATTGCTCGGCCGGCGCGTGCCCGCCTCGCTAAAGATTTTTCTTACCGCGCTCGCGATCCTCGACGATCTTGGCGCGATCATCATCATCGCGATTTTCTATACCGCCGAACTTTCGGCCATCTCGCTCGGTGTCGCGGGTGCGTGCGTCATTCTTTTGGTCGTGCTGAACCGGGTCGGGGTCGAACGGCTCGCGCCCTATGTTCTGGTCGGGCTCGTTCTATGGTTCGCGGTGCTGGAATCGGGCGTGCATGCGACCCTGGCGGGCGTCGTACTCGGCCTCTGCATTCCGCTCCACGGCCGAAGCGGCGGGGATGCCGCATCGCCGCTGCGCCAACTCGAGCACACGCTGCATCCGTGGGTCGCCTATCTGATCTTGCCGCTCTTCGCGCTGCTCAATGCCGGCGTAGGTTTTTCAGGTGCTGAAAGCGACGTGGTTTTCGGCAGCGTGCCGCTCGGCATCGCGCTCGGCCTCTTCCTCGGCAAGCAAATTGGCGTTTTTGGCATGGCATGGCTCTTGATCCGCTTCGGCATTTGCCGCCTGCCCGAGGGCGCCAATTGGAGGCAGCTTTATGGCGTTGCCGTTTTGACCGGAATCGGTTTCACCATGAGCCTCTTTATCGGCGGCCTGGCCTTCGAGCCCGGCACCCACGATAGCGATGTGCGGATCGGCGTGCTGATCGGCTCAATCGCTTCCGCGCTCGTCGGCTATGTCCTGCTCCGTGCCGCGGGTCGTGAGAGCGCTCAGCGCAGTTCGGTGGCGTAGGCCTCGGCCGGTAGCGCCTCCTTGATCAGCCCGCGCGTGACGAGGAACGCCGCGAAGCGTTCATAACGCGCGCGGTCGAATGCCGCCGGGGTCAGCGCGAAGCGGGGCAAAGTGTCGCGCCAGGCGCGTTTGTTGAGCTCGTTTTTCAGATCGGGGTTCGCCGCCGCGACGCGATCATAGGCGTCGTCTGGGTGATTGACCAGATATTGAACGCCGCGCTCGATGGCATCCAGAAAGCGGCGAATGGTTTTGGGATCAAAGCCGTCGCGCTTGGCGACGAAGATCAGTTCGTCATAGGCCGGCACGCCTTCTTCCTCGACATAGAAGGCGCGGCCCTTACGGCCTTCGATCTCGAGCTGATTGAGCTCGAAATTACGAAATGCGCCAATCACGGCATCGACCTGGCCTGAGAGCAGAGCCGGCGATAGTGAGAAATTGATGTTGATCAGCGTCACGTCTTTCAGCGTGAGGCCGTGGCGCTCCAGCATCGTGCCGAGCAGCGCGTCCTCGAAACCGCCAACGGAATAACCAACGCGCCGGCCTTTGAGATCGGCGATCGATTTGACCGGGCCATCGGCGAGCGCGAGCAAGGTGTTGAGCGGTGTCGCGACCAGCGTGCCGACGCGGACCAGCGGCAGGCCCGCCGCCACTTGAATGTGAAGTTGCGGTTGATAGGTGACCGCGAGATCGGCCTTGCCGGCGGCGACCAATTTAGGCGGGTCGTTCGGATCGGCCGGCGCGATGATCTCGACCTCAAGCCCAGCCTCTTTGAAATAGCCATTCTCTTGCGCGACCAGGATCGGCGCATGGTCAGGATTGACGAACCAATCGAGCACCAATGTGAGTTTGGCTGGGGTGTCCGCAGCAAAGGTCGCGAGCGGCGCGGCGAAGAGGCTAAGACCGAACGCCACCAGAATCAAAACCGCGCGACGGATCAACATGGCTAGTCTCCTTGTTTGACGGGGGCGCTGTCGGCGACCCAGGGCAGCGCGCGCCTGAGCCCGGCATCGAGTGTGAAATAGAGTGCAAGGCCGATGATCGCG
>CAMDDO010000116.1 GCA_945892755.1 Rhizobium sp. Q54
TGGCGAGCATCGAGCTATCGTCAGCCGGGATCTATGGGACAAAGTGCACGCCATCCTGGGCGACAGCCCTCGGCTTCGTGCCGCCAACGCCCGGGCCCAGACGCCGGCGCTGCTGAAGGGTCTGATATTCGGCGCTGACGGTCGCGCTATGACGCCGACGCACGCGCGCAAAGGCGGGCGCCTCTACCGCTACTACGTCGCTGCCGGGCTGCTGAAGGGCGACCTGCAGCAGGGCATCGTGCGCCGTGTTCCTGCCGCAGAGATAGAGGCAGCCGTGATCGACCAGTTACGCCGCCTACTGCGCACGCCGGAGATCATTGTCGCGACTTGGCGCGCCGCGCGGTCGCAGCAGGAAGGGCTTACCGAGGCCGAGGTGCGCGAGGCGCTGCTGAGCCTCGACCCGTTGTGGGACGAGTTGTTTCCTGCCGAGCAAGCGCGCATCGTCCAGCTTCTAGTTGAGCGGGTCCAGGTTCACCCGGACGGGCTTGACCTGCGCCTCCGAGTGGAAGGTCTGCAGGCCCTGGTCGCCGATCTCCGCGCCAGCCAGACCAAGAGGAGGGCCGCCTGATGGCCAACGCCCGCCTCAGCGACGACGGCCGCACACTGACCGTGCGCGTGCCCATCGCGTTCGCCAAGCGTGGCGGACGCAAGTCGGTCATTTCGCCCGACGGCGTCTCGACCGCGGTGTCGTCGCGGCCGCATATCGACAGCACTCTGGTGAAAGCCCTGGCGCGTGCATTCCGTTGGCGAAAGCTGCTCGAGACCGGCGTCTATGCCACGATCGACGAGATGGCGGTCGCCGAGAAAATCAACGCGTCCTACGTCTGCCGGGTTCTGCGGCTCACGCTGCTAGCGCCCGACATCGTCGAGGCGATCCTCGATGGGCGGCAGCCGGAGGACATGACGCTGGCGGCGGTGATGAAGCCGTTTCCGGTGGGATGGAACGCTCAAGAATCCATGTGCTCGAGCTGAACTCTGTTCGCTGGTTTGATTGAATGTCGGCACCTTCGTTTTCTAACTCCTGATCAGCTCGAGCCACGACGGGAGATCGCTGTGCGGCGCGAAAGCAGGGCCGCCCCTCGCGAGCGATAATATTCGGCCAGAATGACGAGCAGGATGTTGCCTGCGACCACGAGCGTAGAAAGCGCGTTGATCTTCGGCGTCACCTTAAAGCGGAACTCCGAATAAATGACTAGCGGCAGCGTCTGCTCCCGCCCGGCGAGGAAGGCGCTCAGGCTGAACTCCCCGAACGAAAGTACGAAGCAGACGAAGAGCCCTGCGGTCACACCATTGCGGATCAAGGGCAACACCACCTTTCGCGCGGTGCGCCATTCGCGCGCGCCGAGATCGGCCGAGGCGTCGATCAGGCTCTGATCGAGGCGCAGGAAGACCGAAGCGACCACGATCGTCACATAGGGGAAGCAGAAGAGGACGTGGCCGAAGATCACCGTATAGATCGAGCGTGGAATATCGAGCGCCGTGGTCAGCGCGACGAGCGAGATGCCGAGCACGCTCTTGGGCACGACGATCGGCACGAAGACCAGCGCGGCGACCGGCAAGCGCCCGGGAAACCGATATCGAACGAGCGTATAGGCGGTGAGCGTGCCGATCACCGCGACGATCACCATGGTCGCGCCCACGACGACGAAGCTGTTGACCAGGCCGCGGCCGATCGCTTCGTCGGAAGCGAGCACGCCGAACCATTTCCAGGTGAAGCTCCGGAACGGGAAGCTCGTGACCGTCGCGTCGTTGAAGGCGAGCACGATGAGCACGCCGACCGGCAGATAAAGAAAGATGAAGATCGCGCCGAGATAGAAATTGGTCGGCTCAAAGCGGAGATGGCCTGAGAGTCCTGTGTGGGCCACGGCGTCAGGTCCGCCCGAAATACATGCGGATGCTGCGCAGCCGCGCGAGCAGCGCGCCGAGTACGACGAGGACGATCATGCCCGCGAGCAGCACCATCACCGCAAGCGCCGCGCCGAGCGGCCAGTTGTCGGCCTGGCCGAACTGCTCGACGATCACGTTGGTGATAGTCACACCGCTCGGTCCGCCCATCAGATTGATTGCGAGATAATCCCCGGTGACGGGCACGAAGACGAACAAGAATCCTGCGGCGACGCCCGGCAGGGAGAGCGGAAACACAACAAGCCGAAGGCTCCTGAACCAGCGGGCGCCAAGGTCCTTCGCTGCCTCAATCTCCGAACGTCGAATGGTCTCGAGCCCGGCCCAGAGCGCCAGGAACATGAACGGGAAATACTGGTGGATCAGCGTCAGGACCGCGCTGAACGGTGAGAACAACAGGAACTCGAGCGGCTGATCGATCAGGCCGAGGCCGATAAGCATCTGGTTGATGAATCCATTGAGGCCGAGCACCGAGCGCCAAGCAAAGATTCGCGTGAGATCGCTCGTATAGAGCGGGATCAGGGCGGCGATCAGGAAGGCGTTCTTGTAGCGCACAACCCGCATCGTGACGTGATTGGCCAATGGATAGGCGAGCACGAGCGTCGCGAGCGCGACGATTAAGCCGTAAAGGATCGCCTTGCCGATCAGCGTGTAATAGACCGGATGGGTGAAGAACCAGAGATAATTGAAGGTAGTCGGCTGGTGCGAGATCTCGAAGCCGACCTTGCGCCACAGGCTGTAGACGAACAGCATGCCGAGCGGCGCAAGCACGCCGGCGCCCAGCAGAAAGAGCATGGGTGACAAGAGCAGATAGGCGCGCGCGGTCGGGTGCCGGAAGAGAAGATGTCGGCCCTCGCCGCTGGCATGGTGTTCGCCGCTCATGCCGAGACCAGTACCGTGTGCTCGATCTGCCAGCCGACCGCCACGGTTTGGCCGGGCGCGAGCCGCGGCGCCCCCTGTGCGAGGCGGCGCACCCGGAGCCTCGCGCCGCCGTCGAGTTCGAGCGCGTACTCACGGAATGCGCCATAGAACGTCTCGGCAATGATCCGGGCGGAGAAGCGACATTCGGCGTCGGCGGCGGCCTCGCCGAGCCGCAAATTCTCGGTGCGGATAGCGAACCGCACGGCGGCGCCGGGCGTTGGCGCCGTGGCCGCCAGCGCGATCATCGCCGTGCCTGCCGCGAGCCGGACCCGAAGGCGGCTCCCCTCGGTCGCTTCCGCGATGCCCTCGAGCACATTGGCGTCGCCCAGGAAGTTCGCAGTGAAGGCCGAGGCGGGGTGGGCGTAGATCTCCTCGGGCGCGCCCTCCTGCTCGATGCGGCCACGGTTCATCACGATGATCCGGTCGCTCATGCTGAGCGCTTCGTCCTGATCGTGCGTCACATAGACGAAGGCGATGCCGAGTGCGCGCTGGAGCGATTTCAGCTCGAGCTGCATCTCGCGCCTGAGCTTGAGGTCGAGTGCGCCGAGCGGCTCATCTAGGAGCAACACGGAGGGGCGGAGGGCAAAGGCGCGGGCAAGCGCGACCCGCTGTTGCTCGCCGCCGCTCAGGCCCCGCACCGAGCGGTCATGGAATTGGCCGAGACGCACCATGTCGAGCGCCTCGGCGACGCGTTTGCG
>CAMDDO010000117.1 GCA_945892755.1 Rhizobium sp. Q54
TGCCGATGCAGGTCGCACAGCCATAGGCAACAATATTGAAGCCGAGCGCGTCGAGGTCTTCCTGCAAGCCGCTCGCCGTCATGTAATCGGTCACCACCTGCGAGCCGGGCGCGAAGGACGTCTTCACCCAGGGCTTGACCGTGAGGCCGCGCGCGCGCATTGCGTGCAACAAGGCCGGCGGCGACGAGCACGTTCGGATTGGAGGTATTGGTGCAGCTGGTGATCGACGCGATAACAACCGCGCCGTCCTTTAGCGTGTAGTCCTCGCCCGCGACTGCGACCGCGCCGCCCGGAACCTCGGGCGCCTTCTTCGACTGGGCGCGGAATTCGCCGAGCGAGGCCGCGAAACCGGTAGAGGCCTGCGTCAGCGCGACTCGGTCCTGCGGCCGGCGCGGACCCGCGAGGGAAGGCTCGACGCTCGCCAGATCGAGCGCGAGGGTGTCGGTGAACACGGGATCGGGCGAACTCGCGTCGCGCCACATGCCTTGCGCCTTGGCATAGGCCTCGACCAAGGCCACGCGCGCAGGTGCGCGCCCGGTGAACGCGAGATAGCGCAACGTTTCGGCGTCGATGGGAAACAGGCCGCAGGTCGCGCCGTATTCCGGCGCCATGTTCGCGATCGTCGCGCGGTCGGCGAGCGAGAGGGCGTCGAGGCCGGGGCCGAAGAATTCGACGAATTTCCCGACCACGCCTTTTTTGCGCAGCATCTGCGTGACCGTCAGCACGAGATCCGTCGCGGTCGCGCCCTCGGGCAGCGCGCCCGCAAGGCGCAAGCCGACGACCTCGGGAATGACCATCGACACCGGCTGGCCGAGCATGGCCGCCTCGGCCTCGATGCCGCCCACGCCCCAGCCGAGCACGGCAAGGCCGTTGACCATCGTGGTGTGACTGTCGGTGCCGACCAGGGTGTCGGGATAGGCAAGCGTGCGGCCGGCCTCGTCCTTCGTCCACACCACCTGCGCCAGATATTCGACGTTCACCTGATGGCAAATGCCGGTGCCCGGCGGCACCACGCGGAAATTGTGGAATGCCTTCTGGCCCCAACGCAGGAACTCGTAACGCTCGCCGTTGCGCTCGAACTCGAGCGCGACGTTCTTCTTGAGCGCGCCGGCCGAGCCGAAATGATCGATCATGACCGAATGGTCGATCACGAGATCGACGGGCGAGAGCGGATTGATGCGGTCGGGATCGCCGCCCATCGCGGCCATGGCCTCGCGCATGGCGGCCAAATCGACGATCGCGGGCACGCCGGTGAAATCCTGCATCAAGACCCGCGCGGGCCGGTAGCCGATTTCGCGGTCCGAGCGCTTGTCCTTGAGCCAAGTAGCGAGCGCGCGCGCATCGTCGGCGGTCACCGTGCGCCCGTCTTCGTGGCGCAGCAGATTTTCGAGCAGAATCTTGAGCGAATACGGCAGGCGCGAAATATCGCCGAGTCCATTGGCCGAGGCCGCCGCGAGGCTGAAATAATCGTAACTGCGATCGCCGACGGCGAGTTGACGGCGGCTTTTGAAGCTGTCGATGGCGGGCATGGGTTCCTCGCGGCTCGAACTCGGGGCGATTAACAGGTTAGGTTAACCATGGCGCGTTAACGCCGCGTTAAACATAGCCGGAGGCCATGCTCTGTCCAGTGCGCGCCCGCGCCGGGAGCGTCCGAGTCCATGAAATTGCACGATTATTCACCCCTTGCATGGCTCCGAATGGCCGATATTCTCGCGCCCCGCGGCCGGGCGGAGGACTTGTCCGGAAACGTCACCCCGTCCCACCCAAGGCCCGAGAAGCGTGAGCCAAAAAATCACCATCCTTGTCGGCACCATGACCGGCACCGCCGAGATCGTCGCCGAGGACGTGCGCGACATGCTGAAAGACGAAGGCCACGAGGCCGAGCTCATCCTCATGGACGATCTAGACTGCGCGGTCTTCAAGCGGCCGGGCGCGTTCCTGATTTCGACCTCGACCTACGGCCAGGGCGATGTGCCGGACAACGCGATGAAGCTTTACGGCAAGCTTCAATCCGAGCGGCCGAACCTCGCGGACATGCGCTACGGCGTGATCGCGCTCGGCGACCGGGCGTACAACGAAACCTTCAGCCATGGCGGCACCCGCTTCGATGCGATCCTGTCCGAACTCGGCGCCAAGCGCGTCGGCGACATCCTGAGGCACGATGCAAGTTCCGATATCGTGCCCGAGGACGCAGGCGTGGAATGGGCCAAGGAATGGGTGAATGCCTTGGCGGCGGAAGCCTGATCGCCGGTGGCGCCGCTCGAAATCGCGGGGCGCCGCATCGAGGCGCGGTGGTTGCACGGCGAACCCGCAACGCGAGCCCTCGTGTTTCTCCATCACGGCCTGGGATCGGTTGCGACCTGGCGCGATTTTCCTGCCCGCCTCGCCGCGGCCGTCGGGATACCGGCCTTCGCGTATTCGCGCCTGGGCCACGGCGCCTCGGATCCTGCATCCGAAAAACGCGGGCTTGACTATGTCCACAGCGAGGCACGCGACACCTTGCCGCGCGTTTTCGCGGCGGCGGGCATCGGGGCCCCGATCCTGGTCGGCCATAGCGATGGCGGCACCATCGCGCTGATTCATGCGGCCGAGCCCGGTTCGGCCGTCTCCGGCGTGATCGCCGAGGCGCCACACATCTTCGTCGAGGAGCGCACGGTCGAGGGCATCCGCGCGGCGCGGCGCGAGTTCGCGGAGGGCGGGATGCTCGCCGCCCTCGAACGCCATCACGGCGACAAGGCCGAGGCCCTGTTTCGCGCCTGGGCCGATACCTGGCTCGACCCCGCGTTCCGGAACTGGAATTGCGAGGATTGCCTGCCGGCGATTCGCTGCCCGGTACAGCTCATTCAAGGCATCGACGACGCCTACGGCACGGCGCGCCAAATCGAGCGCATTCGCGCAGCGGTCTCGGCGCGCGCCGAGCTTCACCTGATCGCACAATGCGGCCACGATCCGCACCGCGAAAAGGCGGACGACGTGCTCGCGCTCATGGCCGAATTCGTGCGCGGCCTCGACTAAATCGGCCGGCGCGACGAAGGGCGGCGCCGGACCCGCATCGCATGGCAATAGCAGGAGCCGGCCGAATGGGCTAACGTGATCGCACATATATAATTCGGCATCGGCCGATACGGCAGCCAAAACGGGGGCATTTCGGGTGAGAGACGACTCGGCGATCCTCGAGGCGCGCGACTTGACGCTGCGGTTCGGCGGGCTGACGGCGCTGAGCGATGTCGGGTTCGCGGTCCGGCAAGGCGAGTTGTTTTCCATCATCGGGCCGAACGGCGCGGGCAAGACCTCGCTGCTCAACTGCATCTCGGGCCGCTACGCGCCGACCG